>CAYJNG010000264.1:0-1004 GCA_964371505.1 uncultured Desulfovibrionaceae bacterium | reverse complement strand
AGCTCTTGGAATGAGTTCCAAGAGCTTTTTTTTGCAAAAATTAAGCGGTGAAAACATAGTAGAGCAGTGTAACCCCCATCATGGAGAGCGCGCGTAAGCTTTGATTGCTCACCACCAACTGAAAGGCGAACTTGGGGGCAAAGAAGCCAGCGTAAGAGGGGAGCTGATGGCGCAAGGCGCGCATGGGGGTGGAAAGAATATTGCCCACCAAAAGGGCGAGCACCACCTCACGCTCACTAAGGCCGCCGCCGTGTAGGGCAAAGCCTGCCGCCGAAAGGGCAGCGCCAAGCTCCGCTGCCAAATGCAGGGCTATAATACCCATGGCCTCAGGGCGCAGGAAGGAAAGCCACGTGACATGTTGGGCCAGCCATATTTCTGCAGCGTCAAAAAAGCCCTGTTTTTGTAAAATATACATGAAGATATAAATGGGCACTGTGAAATATATGAGCTTTGGTAAGCGCTTTTTAAAGCGTTTTAGAGCTTTTTCACGAGCAGCTTTAAAACTTACGGGGCTGGTATCCATATGGCAAATGACGCAACCTTCCGGCAGGGGGGGCAGAAGAAAGCGTGCCAAAAAAATGGTGAAAACGGTGCGCGCCAAGGCAGCTAAAAGAGTAAGCCCCACATACATAAAGGTGGGAAAACCCAATACAGGCCAAAGTAAAAAGAAAATGGTGGGTGTATGCGTAAGGTAAGAGGGGAGGGAGTTAAACAGATTAGAAAGAATAACCTCGCGTTTGTTCATTTTACCTTGTTCGTAATTTTCGGCGAGTAAGCCATTGGCGGAAGCCGGTGAAACAAAAGCTGTGGAAAAGGCCGCTCCGGCCACGTCGCCCAAATGGGCCGCGTGAGATAAGGGCGAGGCTAAACGGGCTAGATATTGCGTCCAGCGTAGGCTTTCCAGTATATTGGCAAGTAAAAGGCCCAGCGACATGCCAAGCAAGAGACGCACCAAGGGCCAAAGCAAAGCGTGCCAAAGTTCTATTATATATTCCATATAATCA
>CAYJNG010000263.1:0-1022 GCA_964371505.1 uncultured Desulfovibrionaceae bacterium | reverse complement strand
AAAAGATAAATTTTTCAAAAAGTGCACAAAAGTCACCTAACACACACAAAAAAAAAAGGGAGTGACCGAAATCACTCCCTCTATATCTTAGCTATTCGCGTAAGCTTCCACTATTCAGCGGCGGCTTCTGCTTTAGGCTTACGTGTACGCTTAGGCTTAGCTTCGGTTTCCACCACAGCTTCAGCAGCTGGGGCTTCTTCTTCAACAGCCTCAACACTCACTTGACCACGAGTTAACTCGATAATAGCCATAGGAGCATTGTCACCACGACGAGGCGCGGCAAGTTTCATTACACGGGTATAACCACCAGGAACACCCACAAAGGCTGGTCCGATTTCGTCAAACAAACGCTTAACGAGCTGGTGGCTACCAAGTACACGGTACGCCTGACGACGAGCGTGTAAATCATTGCGCAGAGCCAAAGTAATCAGAGGTTCCACCACGCGGCGCATTTCCTTGGCCTTGATTTCGGTTGTACGAATCTTGCCGTGGGTGAGCAGCGCCTTGGCCAAGTTACGGAACAAGGCCTTGCGGTGGGAGGGGGTGCGCGAAAGCTTTTTGCCAGAGTTGCTATGCCTCATTTTGCTGCTTCCTCTTCCATTCTTGATATTTCTTGTCAAAATTGTCAATCTTCATGCCAAAATCAAGGTTCATATCAATAAGTACGCCCTTAATTTCGTCCAAAGATTTACGCCCAAAGTTCTTGGTCTTGAGCATGTCATTTTCCGTGCGTTGTACCAATTCGCCTACAATGGCTATATTAGCCGAGCGCAAGCAGTTGGTGGCACGAACAGACAGTTCAAGTTCATCAATGCCCTTGTAGAGATTTTCATTCAAATCTAAATCGCTAGAAGAGTCATTTGCATCACCGCCGGAAATCTTTTCATCAAAGTTGATGAATACAGAAATCTGATCTTTAATAATCTTGGCGCTGTAAGCAATGGAATCTTCGGGAGTTACAGATCCGTCAGTCCAAATCTCAAGGATAAGCTTGTCAAAGTTGGTCATTTGACCCACGCGAG
>CAYJNG010000262.1:0-1029 GCA_964371505.1 uncultured Desulfovibrionaceae bacterium | reverse complement strand
CAGCTACCATCAGCGCCCTTCTAGACAAAAAGCCTATTTCAGCTTACAAGGAATATATCTAAAGGAGTAATACTACATACCAACCCATAAACAAGCATGAGGTACCCATGAATCTTTTTGACGCCATACACCAAAGATATTCCTATCGCGGAGATTTCCTGCCTGACATGCCCAGTGAGGCAGATATTACTGCCATTGTAGACGCAGCCATTGCCGCCCCTGCTGGTGTAAATATACGCACCACTTCGTATATGGTTATTACTGACAGCAACCTTTTGGCAGAGTTACACAAAATCACCAAACTAAAGCCTTCTCCCCTTGCTATTATAGCCCTTAGCGAAGACATCCCCAATAAATTGCGTCGTGACTTTAAAGACGAAAACTTTGCCGTGGCTGCGCAAAATGTTTTATTGGCTGTAACAGCGCTGGGTTACGCCACCTGCCTTAATGATATTTTATTTACCTACGGTGAATTTGAAAAACCCACACGTAAGCTTTTAAATGTACCACGAGCAAAAAAAATAAAAGCCATCTTCAACATAGGCAAACCCGTCACCGCAGGTGCCCCCATGCAAAAACCTGCACGGGAAAGCCTTGTGCAATATAATGCTTTTTAAAGCATACAATAAACATACTCGCTGCCATGCATAAGCTCTCGCTACTTGTGCCATTTAACGGAAAAATTTTTTCTTAACACATGGAAAATGTTATTTTTTAAGAAAACTATTATGAGGTATGTATGAGCGGGAAGAAAACATTGTATATTTTAGGCTCCGTTGCCTTACTCATTGCGGCTTTTATTGTGGCCATCTTTTTTGCCAACTCCCCTCCACCATCGGGTAGCGCTAAAGAGTGGGCCTATTGGATTTTCTTCGGCTTTGCAGGTATTTGGACATTGATTTTTTTTATAGCTATGTATCGGATCGGCTCTAAAATGCCCTCTACGAGTAAAAAAGGGAAACGTAAAAAAAGTCATGACCATGACGACGACGATGATTATGATGATGACGATGCTGGAAGTGATGATGG
>CAYJNG010000261.1:0-1100 GCA_964371505.1 uncultured Desulfovibrionaceae bacterium | reverse complement strand
CCCCCTTACAGTGCTGTCGCACAAGGGGGAAGGTAGGGGATTTTAGAGGTAAGAACAAAATTCTAATAGATTGCCGTCTGGGTCGCGTACATATAGGGAACGCATGGGGCCGCGCGTTCCCTTTCTTTTTACAATGCCAAGCTCAATGGCAATGCCGTGGGCTTCAAGTTCTGTTTTAAATGTGTCTATAGTACCTGAAATTTCGAAACATATATCTGAAGAGCCTACTTGCACATGTTTTGCGTGTGGTGAGAGCTCTTGCCCTAAGATATGTACATTTATTTTAAAATCCCCTGCATGCAAGGCATAGCGTCCGTCTCTCTCTTCAAAACTAAACCCTAATTTTTCATAAAAGGTTTGCGCTTTCAGTATATCGCGAACCGTTATGACAAGATGATCTATTTTTTTGAACATATAAATCCTTATGGCGCTATGTAGAGCTATTACTCCCCCTACATGCGGCCCAAATTTTCTTTAATAAAGGGGGTTATATCCGCCATTAAAAATTTTTGGAAAAGGGGTGGGGGTGTGGGGGGGGGAAAGAACCTTTTTTAAAAGGTTTTCCCCTCCCCCACAAAAAACTAAAACTAAAAGAACTAAAAGAACTTAATAAAAAAATAAAAAACGCCAATAAAAAAAGCCCTGCAAATGCAAGGCCTTTTTCTATATTACTGTTCTGGAGCAATGTCCACGAGAATGGGATTATCTTCCAATTCTTCGAGGAATTTGTCCGGACGTTCTTTTTGATCTGGCACGTGAATTTCACTGTGCACGTATTCGCGGTAGCCGGCACCGGCAGGGATAAGGCGACCTACGATAACGTTTTCTTTCAAGCCGCGTAAGTAGTCCATTTTACCACGTAAGGAAGCTTCGGTAAGCACCTTGGTGGTTTCTTGGAAGGACGCAGCAGAGATGAAGCTGGACGTGGTAAGCGAAGCTTGCGTAATACCGAGTACCAGCGGCTCAGCAGTGGCAGGCTTACGGCCTTCTGCTTTGGCTTTTTGGTTTTCGATTTTAAACTCGTTTTTATCCACTTGTTCACCCACGAGGAAGCTGGTGCCGCCTGGCTCAAGAACAGTAACTTTCTTCAGCATTTGACG
>CAYJNG010000260.1:0-1112 GCA_964371505.1 uncultured Desulfovibrionaceae bacterium | reverse complement strand
GGTGCTTCGTATGTTAAGCCTTTGGAAATACATTCGGCTTGGTCATACTTGGGGTCTTGAATAGTGTAATCTACAAAGTCAAGACTTGCCGTACGGTTAAAATCCTCTATGGGAAATACAGTACGGAAAACACCCTCTAAACCTTCTTCGTGGCTGCGTGTAACAGCGCCTTCTTGAAGGAATTTACGATACGAATCTATTTGTAGATTCAACAAATGTGGTATGGGAAGTGTGACTTTGATCTTGCCAAACTGTTTGGTGATCTGACCCATCGGGTACCTCAAATATCTAACGTTTTTCCGCTGCGCAGCGGGTGATATGGAGATTGCCAGCAAGGACAATAACAATACTATAACGCCATAAGGCGACAAAAGACCAACCCCTTCCCTTGTGAAAATGGGTTGTCGACTTTGTCGCTGCAATGTTTTTTATCTATGTAAACAGTGATTTGCGTTACTTTCCAGAAAGCACCATCCTTTGTGTGCAATGCGTTGAGAAAGGCACTATAGAGAAAAATTATGCCCTTGGCAAGGTTTTTTTTTATAATTTCCTATTATACAATAGCTGTAGGTAAAAGACAAGAGCCAAAGGCGCTGTGCCATGTTGTGCATCTGGTGCAAGGGCTTGTGGTGCATTTTGTTGAAAAGCTGTGCTGGAAGTGGGCTAAGTTGCCTCGGCTTCAGCGAAAGGTTCGGAAAGTCTTTCTACACCACCAAACAATGTACCACTTTGCGTATTTACGCTGTTACTACTGCCTTGCGGTGTCATTGCCGTGTTAGCGCCAGCAGGCGTTGGATCTTCTTGAAAAGCAGCAAAAAAGGACGCTTCATCAAGGCTTTGTCCTTCTATTACAAATTTCGGAATTTTGCCTTGCCAAAGCACTTATTGTCACTGTTTTTGGTGAAGAAGCGGCATGAGTCAAGAAAAATGTGTTGCAGGGCAGGAACACCCATATAAAAAAAGGGAGGCTTTTGGCCTCCCAAGGGATTTTCTTTGTTTTGCAAAGAAAAATTATTTAACTTCAACAGTAGCGCCGGCTTCTGTAAGTTGCTTCTTAGCTTCTTCAGCTTCATCCTTAGATACAGCTTCTTTGATGGCGCAAGGTGTGCCGT
>CAYJNG010000259.1:0-1121 GCA_964371505.1 uncultured Desulfovibrionaceae bacterium | reverse complement strand
TTGTTCACAAAAGGTTCTTTCCCCTCCCCCAAATTTTATACTCAACGAGGATATTATGACTTCTCCCCTACATACATTACCAAGCTTTTTCCGTGGGCGTCGCTTACGCCGCACGGCGCCTTTACGCGCCATGGTACGGGAAACAGCCCCCTTGCGCCCTGAAGATTTAGTCATGCCATACTTTGTGGTAGACTGCGCAGACGAGCACTTTAGCAAAGAAATTACCTCCATGCCAGGGCAGTATCAACTTGGCCTTGCGGCCTTGGAAGAACGCGTGGGCAAAGCTGTACAGCATGGGCTGATGGCAGTGATTCTTTTTGGTATTCCTGCCAATAAAGACCCCTTCGGCACAGAAGGCTACGCTGAGGACGGCATTGTACAAAAGGCCGTGCGTCGGTTAAAGGCGGCATTCCCGCAGCTTTTGGTCATGACAGACGTATGCCTTTGCGAATATACTTCACACGGCCATTGCGGCTTACTCACCGCCGATGGTGAAGTGGAAAATGACCCTACACTAGAGCTTTTGTGTAAAACGGCCGTTTCTCATGCTAGAGCAGGCGCCGATATGGTGGCCCCATCTGATATGATGGACGGACGCATTTTGGCTTTACGTGCGGCTTTAGACAGTGCAGGCTATGAGCAATTGCCCATCATGTCCTATGCGGTGAAATACGCCTCAGCTTTTTATGGCCCCTTTAGAGATGCGGCAGAGTCCGCCCCTAAAAGCGGTGACCGTAAATCCTATCAAATGGACATGAGCAATGCCCGCGAAGCCTTGCGTGAGGCGGCAGCAGACATAGAAGAAGGCGCAGATATTATTATGGTAAAGCCTGCCGGCGCTTATCTTGATATTTTGCGCGATTTACGCTGTAATTTTGACATGCCACTGGCAGCCTATCAGGTAAGCGGCGAATACGCCCTCATAAAGGCAGCGGCTTTACAAGGCTGGGTTAATGAAGAGGCCATTATTGTAGAATCCCTCACGGCCATCAAACGCGCCGGAGCTGATATTATTATCAATTACTTTACGGAAGAGCTTTTGCTTAAAGGAGTGGTGCGCGCATGAGTCACCCACACGAACATACAAAAATGAGCCCTGAAGCACAATGCCCTACTGGGCA
>CAYJNG010000258.1:0-1126 GCA_964371505.1 uncultured Desulfovibrionaceae bacterium | reverse complement strand
TTTTTTGAGCCTTGTAGTCACCGCCTTAATGGCTTTTAGCCACGCTTAGCCTTCAAAGCATCGCGCAACCATTGATACCACGCCTCCATACCCTCTTGTGTACGACACGACACTTCAAATATGGGTAAATCTTTATTCAGCTTGGTGGAAAACTCACGAGCACGCGCCACGTCGAAATCTACATAAGGCAATAAATCTACCTTATTCAGCACCATGGCTTGCGCTAAATTGAAAAGTAAGGGGTACTTTTCTGGCTTATCATCGCCTTCAGTTACACTAAGTAAGGCAACTTTGGCATCCTCACCGCAATCAAATTCCACAGGGCAAACCAAGTTACCCACATTTTCAATGAATAAAATATCTATTTCATCCATATCAAGCGATTTTAAAGCCTCTAAAATCATATTGCCATTTAAGTGACAACCGCCATCCGTATTAATTTGCACAGCTTTGGCGCCGGTGGCTGCCACACGGCGTGCATCGTTGGAGGTTTGTAAATCCCCTTCAATGACCGCCATACGCATTTCTTGGCGCAAATCTGTTAAGGTGCGCTCAAGCAAAGAAGTTTTGCCGGCACCGGGTGAGCTTATAAGGTTTAAAACCAAAATACTTTTTTCTTTAAAAAGCACCCGTAATTCATCAGCAATTTTATCGTTGGCTTCCAGCACATTGCGCACTACAGGAATTTCCATATATATCCTTTATTCCGCTTCTAAATGTTGTACATACAGCTCACGCCCCTGCTCCACATCATGGCCAAAAGTAGCTTCACAATGGGGACAAGGTTCAAAGGGGCTACCCTCAACAGGGCTAAAGCTTTGTTGGCACATGCCACAACGCAAAATAAGAGGCACTTCTTCCAATTCAAGACTTGCCCCTTCATGCGGTCCACCCTTGGTGACAGCTTCAAAACAAAAATGTAAAGAGTCCGGCACCACCTGCGAGAGCGCGCCATAACGTACCCGCACAAGGCTAAGCTTTGTACAGTTATTTTTAGCGAGCTCTTGATCAATTATTTGCAGAATATTTTCTGCTATGGCCATTTCATGCATAATGGCAAACACTACGCTAAAACAAGGCTAAGGTAAATGCTTATTGTATTATAACAGCAAAGTTTATCCTTACA
>CAYJNG010000257.1:0-1149 GCA_964371505.1 uncultured Desulfovibrionaceae bacterium | reverse complement strand
TGGCACAAGTAAAAATACAACCTGATCTGGACTTTGTGCGTGAATTGCAAGAGGCTGGTGGTGAGTCGCTGAAAAAGTGCTACCAATGCGCCACTTGCTCCGTGGCTTGTCCTGTAGCTCCTGCAAATAGCCCTTATCCTCGTAAGGAAATGGTTTGGGCTTCTTGGGGCATGAAGGATAAGCTCACAAAAGACGTGGACCTTTGGCTTTGCCACAATTGTGGTAATTGCGCCGATTTGTGCCCGCGCGGTGCAAAGCCAGCTGACCTTATGTCTGCTGCACGTAATATGGTGTATCGCAACCTTACAGAACCTACCATTGTAGGTAAGTGGATGAGCTCTGCCAAGGGCTTGCCCTTCCTTGTGGGAATTCCGGCCGTGTTTTGGTTGGTCATATGGTGGATTCGCGCCATGGCCAATGGCGGTACTTGGTTCCCCCGCGCCGAAAGTGGTAATATTGTGTTTAGTGAGGTTTTTCATATTTTATATGTGATTGACCCCATTTTCATGGTGACGTTTTTTAGTGCTGTCTTTGTTTTGTATAAAGGCGTGTGCAAGCTGCTTAACCTGTTTAAACCGGAAGGCACATTGCTCATGCTTGGCAAAACCAAGCCATGGTATTGTCACTTGTATGATGTCATTGTGGAAGAAATTCTCACCCATAAGAAGTTTAGTGACTGCTCCACAGCTGCAGAAAAGCCTGAGGAAACAGAAGCTAAGTCTGGCCGTAAATGGGGCCACATGGTGCTCATGTATGCCTTTGCAGCTTTAGCATTGGTAACTGCCATTGTGGCTGGAGCTTCTTGGGGCGGTATGGTGTTCCCTGCATTAAAGATGCCCACTCCTTTGGACTTAACAAATCCTGTTAAGATTTTAGCCAACGTGGGTGCTCTTGCCATGGTCATAGGCCTTGGTTTGCTTACGGTGCGCCGTATGAAGCTGAATCCAAAATATCAAACATCCTCCTTCTATGACTGGTACTTACTTGGTATCATTTGGGTGGTGGCTGTTACCGGTATTTTAAGCCAAGCTTTCCGCTTAATGGACGCTATTACGCCGGCTTTCATTGTGTATTATTGTCACTTGGTTTCTGTGTGGATGCTCTTTGCCTATTTGCCTTGGTCTAAGCTTGGGCACTTTGTGTACAGAA
>CAYJNG010000256.1:0-1155 GCA_964371505.1 uncultured Desulfovibrionaceae bacterium | reverse complement strand
AGGGGGCCTCAAGGCCCCCTTTTTTATGGCATAAGGAAGAGAAAATTAATTACCCATGGTGCAGACTAAGTCACCGTCAATATTTTCAATTTCTGTGCAACGACCGGCAGTGAGGGAAAGAGAGGTTTTTACCCAAGAACCATCGATTTTGCGGCAAGTGGCTCTAAGGCCAGTGTTGCTGATGTCGATATCTTTGCAGGACTTACGGAAGCTACCGTTTTTTAATGCGTGTGCGCTGTCTTTGGCGGTGCTTCTAGCATCAGCAATGCTCGCCACAGAAAAAACTAAACCAAAAACCATCATGCAAGTAACAATGCTCTTCAACATATGAAGACTCCTTAGTAAAAGGGTTTGTACACGCGAGGTTTTCCCTAGTGAGTAGCGAGCTGCAATAGGAAAGATAGGTAAAGCTAGCACAGCTTGATGTGGAGTGCCATAAAAAAAAGCAGCAAATGGTAATTTTACCGTTACCTTTGCTGCGTCTTTAAGATTATGTGCCCAGCTACTTTTGTGTTGCTGCTTTGGCTAAGGCTTGTAAAAGCCCTTGCATTTTACCTACTATGGGGTTGTCACTGGGTACACCGTAAGGTGCAAAGCTTTGTGCCAAGTTAGGATAACTAAGCACTACCTTGCCTTGCGCATTTTGGCGAATAAGTATTTTAAGCGGTAATTCCATGCCAATGCCGGGGAAGGCTTGCATAAGTTTGGTGCCCACCATGGGGCTGCCAAAAACTATAACGGTGGTGGGGGGCAGCTGCAAGGAAACGTCTTGCGCATTTTTAGCATGATCATACTCAGCAAAAATGGTGAGGTTTTTGCTTTTGATGAAGTTTAAGGCTTTTTCCTTAACGGTGGCAAAAGGAAGCTCTGAAGACATTTCTTGTACAGCGGGTGCCGCTACAGCCTGAGACGTGGAAGCAAAAAGAAAGAGAAAGCAAAAAAGGGGAAGGCAAAGAAAAGCTAAGGCAGGTTTGAAAGAAGGCATACAAACTCCTTGCGTTTTTTGGCCTTGCCGCGGGCGCAAGGCCAAGGTTTAGATAACCTATTATGGGATAGCACCCATGCCTCAGTAATGAGGCTCATACGAAGTTAAACACAGACAAAGCATATTGTATTACTAAGGTATTGTAAAGAGCCGTATCAAAAAGTAACAAT
>CAYJNG010000255.1:0-1182 GCA_964371505.1 uncultured Desulfovibrionaceae bacterium | reverse complement strand
ACTTGGGCGCCTTCATCGCCATCACACACAGCATTGGCTAAGCGTAAAGCTGCAATGGAAGATACAGAATTGGAATAACTTAAATGCTTAATGCATTCCAAATCTTCCTTCACAAAAGCCGCGGCTTCACCTTCAGTGGCTTCAGCAGCAGGGGCAGCGCTAGCAGCTTCTGCAGCTGGAACTTCACACGCGTCACCTTCGCAACCACAACCGCAGTCACATTTGGCCTTTCCAGCTTCTTCAGCAAGGGTGGTATCAAGCACAAAAGCCACACGCTTAGGCTTAATTTTGCCTTCACGTAAAAGCTTACCAAACTCACCAGCATGGTACACTTGTGGTAGTACGCCATATCCCATGGGGGCCAAATATTTTTTGGCATCTAGCGGTGTCCAGCCTGTGGCCAGAACTGCAGCGCCCACCTCAACGGTCACATCACCTTTAGCTGTGCTTACCACCGCACTAAACTCACCGGGCTGACCGGAAAGCTTACCCATGGTGGCAGAAGTATATACAGTGATATTTTTATCTGCTTTCACAGCGGCAATTTTAGCTTCTAGGCCAGAGCTTTGTGGCTCAGTCCAAGGGGCAGTTAGCGGCGTTGCTTGCGGAATGTTTTTCACATGTCCGCCAAGCTCAGCTTGCTTTTCTACTAATACCACTTCATAGCCAGCGGCGGAAAGTTGCATAGCAGAGGTTAAACCTGTCCAACCGCCACCCACAACTAAAACACGCTTTATGCCTTTATTTTCTGCACCTTCAGGTGGAGAAGCTTTTTGCAATTTTGCCACACCCATGTGCACATAGTCTAAAGCCATTTGCACAAGCAGCGCCGGCGCAGCACCAGAAGGCGCTGAACCATCAGGGTTTTTATACGCAAGTACGCATTGCTCACGCAAGTTTACACGCTCTACCATCACCTCACCAAAGGCGTAAAGAGCGGTATCATTACGCGGGCTGGTACCACAAATGAGCACGCCGTCCAATTCATTGGCGGCGATATCATCTTGAATATCTTTTACAGCATCGGCAAGTACAGGAACACATTTTACAACGGGTGCAAAATCCCCCCATTTTTTGCTCACTGCAGCGGCAAGGTCTTCAACGCTCAGGCCGCCACCGATGTTGCACACATCAAAATAAACACCTATTTTCGTGGCCATGTACGTCTACCTCCCTTTCACC
>CAYJNG010000254.1:0-1248 GCA_964371505.1 uncultured Desulfovibrionaceae bacterium | reverse complement strand
TCTTGAATGCCATTCAAGCGCTCTCCCAACTGAGCTACAACCCCATGCGTTGTGAGAAGTTTTATGTCTTGAAATGGCTTTCTTGTCAAGAGAAAAGTATAAAAAAATTGCCACGAAAATGCTGAGCAAAATACTAACAGCCGTGTGGCCGCAGGTTCTAGCATAATGCCTAAGAAAATATGGCAAGTTTTATGACTCCCCACGTCAACACGGTAAGTGATAGTGAGTACGGCTACAATGGTAACATGTAGGCAGGAGCAAAGGTGCTAGCTATAGGGTGAATGATAACTGCTCTTTTGGGCGCATTTGGACTTTAACTTTGCCAATTATTATGGTGAACTTATGAATTAAACTACCAAATCTCATTTTTTTGCGCACGGCTTACATGCGACCTATAACTGTATGCCCAAATCACGGTGGCAATTTTAGGGTAGTGTTAGAGTTTTAATGGAGAGTATTTTGATTCTTACTACAATAAAAAAACGTAAATAAAGTGAGTGCAAACTCTTTTAAGTAGTAGGATTAAAATAACTAAATTGTAACTCTTTGAATGTGTTAGAATATATGCTCTTTAAAATAGCTTGCTTTTTGGCATGAATAAAGCCAATGTAAATAGAGCGAGATTACTCGCTAACATTTTAATTAGGAGATTCTATATGAAGAAGATTTTTTGTGCTATGTTACTGGCTGCTGCTTTTGCTTTTACATCCTTTGCGCCTGCTCAGGCTAACCCCTTAGACCTCAAAACCTTGACTTGTGAAGGTTTGGAACAGCAAAGCGAAGAAACCGTTGAGGATGTACTCATTTGGCTTGCTGGTGGCATTTCTGCAAGCATGGATAGCACCGTATTTGACTACACTGCCATTGGTCAATTTGCTGAAGGTTTAGCCGCTGCTTGCGAAAAAGATAGTAAAGCTAAAGTGTTGGATGCTATTGTTGCATCCATGAAAGCCGCAGCTGGTAAATAAATATTGTAAAAAAGTCACCGGTTTGCTTGTGGGCAGCCGGTGGCTATTTTTTTGTTTACGATTCACCTTACCACCTTACTAGTTTACCAATTCACCATCTCTCTTAGGCTGCCTTTACGCAGTATATCTACAAAAAGCAGTTTCCCTCAAAGCAGTAAACCGTCTTGTTATCTCTTTTTTGGTGAAGAACCAAGAATCCCGTTGAATGCTCCTTTTTACCCCACAAAAAAAGGACTTAAGTTTTTCAACTTAAGTCCCTGAATTTACATGGTGGAGCTGG
>CAYJNG010000253.1:0-1295 GCA_964371505.1 uncultured Desulfovibrionaceae bacterium | reverse complement strand
CCACGTATCGGTTTAACCCGATAACTCGATTTCGAGTCGAGCGCGTTACGGCCGGACTTCGCTACCTTTCCGCTCAGCCATTCTTTGTAGCCTCAAGTGTGGCTGTGGTCAAGAAAAAGCTTACAGAAAAAGATTCCATGGGCGCTTTTGTTACGACTTATTGAGATATGTGTATGGAGGTTCTTTCTTTTAAATGATGAGAGTCTTTTTTGTGCACGCTACGCGGAGCAAACAGCTTTTGTGTTTATTGTGGTCTTTGTAGGTAACTATTGAATTAAAAAGCACAAAATTAGGAAGAGTACTGCGTAAAAAATTTTCCTTACAGACAAAGCTTGCACCTTGCGAAACTTTGCGTAATACTACGCTCTTGCTAATTTTGTCTTGTTATGTAATGAGAGAACGCAGTTTCTTTCAACATGAATAAAAAAGATTACTTAGGCATAGCGCCGTAATTACTTATAGCATTATGAAGAGGATAATATGAAAAAAGTTAACAAAGTTGTACTTGCGTATTCCGGTGGGCTTGACACATCCGTTATTTTAAAATGGCTTATTGAAACGTATAATTGCGAAGTCATCACCATGACAGCGGATCTTGGTCAAAGTGAAGATTTGACCGGTATTGAGGAAAAGGCCCTTAAAACAGGCGCTTCTAAGGCCTATGTGGAAGATTTACGTGAAGAGTTTGCCCGTGATTACGTATTCCCCATGATGCGTGCTTGCGGCTTGTATGAAAGCCGTTATCTTTTAGGTACTGCCATTGCGCGTCCTCTTATTGCTAAGCGTCTTGTGGAAATTGCTCGCAAAGAAGGTGCAGATGCTGTGGCTCACGGTGCTACAGGTAAAGGCAACGACCAAGTACGTTTTGAATTTTCTGTCAATGCGCTCGCTCCAGACATTCGCGTTATTGCCCCTTGGCGTGAGTGGGATCTTATGTCCCGCACAGCGCTCAACGCTTTTGCTGATAAGCACGGTATTCCCATTTCCTCCGAGGCTAAACGCTATAGCATGGATGAAAACATGTTGCATTGCAGCTTTGAAGGTTCTGAATTGGAAGATCCGGGCGCTGCTCCAGATACCACTTGTCATCGTTTGTGCGTGCCCATTGAGCAAGCTCCCGATGAGCCTGAAATCATCACCATTGGCTTTGAGCGCGGTAACCCTGTGGCTCTTAATGGTGAAACCATGTCTCCTGCTACCATTATTAAGCATTTAAATGCTCTTGGTGCCAAGCATGGTATTGGTCGCCTTGATATGGTAGAAAACCGTGTGGTGGGCATGAAGTGCCGCGGCGT
>CAYJNG010000252.1:0-1301 GCA_964371505.1 uncultured Desulfovibrionaceae bacterium | reverse complement strand
CCCCCCCCCCCCCCCCCCCCCCCCCCCCCCCCCCCCCCCCCCCCCCCCCCCACATAAAAAAACATACAGCAAAACATTTTTTGCATGGAGCATATAATGATTGGTATTTCAAAACTTTATTGCGGTCAGGTAGAACCTTCTGACGCATTGCGCTATGGCCGAGAAGCTGGAAAGCTTCCTTCGCATCTTTTACAATTTTCTAAAGACAAAAAACCCGTTGTGGTCTGGAACATGACCCAACGCTGTAATTTAAAATGTGTGCACTGTTATGCGCACGCGCTTGAAGTGGATGGCAAAGACCAAATTTCCACCGAGCAAGCCAAAACCATGATTAATGATTTGGCATCTTACGGCGCTCCTGTGATGCTCTTTTCCGGCGGCGAACCCTTGGTACGTAAAGACCTTATAGAACTTGCCAGCCACGCCACCTCTAAAGGTATGCGCGCTGTTATTTCTACCAACGGAACCCTTATCACCAAGGAAAAAGCCAAAGAACTCAAAGAAGTGGGCCTTTCCTACGTGGGTATTTCCCTTGACGGCATGGAAGAAGTGCACGATCACTTCCGCGGTGTACCTGGCTCCTTTAAAAAGGCTCTTGAAGGTATTGCCAACTGTCAAGCCGAAGGCCTTAAAGTAGGCGTGCGCTTCACAATTAATAAGCGTAATGCCCAAGAAGTTCCCGGCATTTTCCAATTGCTCAAAGACCTTGAAGTTCCCCGCGCTTGCTTCTATCACCTTGTATACTCCGGTCGCGGTTCTGAGCTCATTAAAGAAGATTTAAGCCATGCTGAAACACGTAAGCTTTTAGATCTTATCATGGACGAAACCCGCGCTCTCTTTGACGCCGGTAAGGGTAAGGAAATCCTCACTGTGGATAACCACGCTGACGGCATTTACCTGTACGAGCGCTTAAAGCGTGAAGACCCAGCCCGCGCCGCTGAAGTTATGGAATTGCTTCAATTTAACGAAGGTAACAGCACAGGACGCGGCATTGCCTGTATCTCTTGGGATGGTCAAGTGCACGCTGACCAATTCTGGCGCAACCATACCTTTGGCAATGTGCTCGAGCGCCCCTTCTCTGAAATTTGGGATGACCCAAGCATCGAACTTTTGCACAAGCTTAAGGACAAAAAACCTCATGTGAAAGGTCGTTGCGCCAAGTGTAAATACCTTAAAATTTGCGGCGGTAACTTCCGCGCTCGTGCTGAAGCCTATTATGACGACATCTGGGCCGAAGACCCAGCTTGTTACTTGACCGATGAAGAAATCGGCGTATAAAAATATGTTTTTAGCTGGGGGAG
>CAYJNG010000251.1:0-1336 GCA_964371505.1 uncultured Desulfovibrionaceae bacterium | reverse complement strand
GCACGCTCACTCCAAATACCCCTTTTGGGGACGCCGTAAGCAAGTGACGGCTTATTTTGCGTAGCAGCAAACCACTTGGGGTGTAGATATTATGTAAAGTGTTGGATGGACGTGATAGATTTTTTGCAAAAAATCTTCATGGCAGCTTCGTCTCTTATGCTCTGCACGGAAACGAAGCTGCACAAAAGTCGTAGAGTAAATCCTATGGCTAGTCTGCGTGAACTACAGACGTAAGATCTAGGCGGGCATCGGCCGTATGGCGCAAATAAATATCGCGAATACCCTGAACTTCACCAAGGCCCTTTACATGCTCACGCACGTTAAAGCCTGCTTTTTTTAGCTGAGAAGCCCAAGAGTCTTCTTCTGGCCCCACCAAGTCATTGACGGCGTGATCACCAGCCACAATCATAAAAGGCATAAGCCACACTGTTTTTACTTTGGCAGCGCGCAGTTTAGTAAGTACATCATCAAACGTTAATGCACCTTCCACACAAGCTAGATGTACATTGCTATCCGCAGCATTAAAGGCGGCGGCAGTGGCCATAAGCACCAAGTCTCCGGGGCCGTGATCATTACCATGCCCCATAAGTAATACGGCTTCCTCTTTCTTGCGCTCTTGAGGGATAGTGCCCAAAACCACTTTTACGGTTTCATCCATATCCTTTTTAGATACAAGTAAAGGGTCGCCCAATGTGGCTGAAGTAAAGCGCGTGGGATTCAGCACAATATTTTTCACCACCATGCGCTCTGTTTCCATATACTCTGCCGCTGGCGCCACGTGAAAAGACTGCACAGTAAGATCTTTCACCCCTTGAGCCGCCATATGGTTTAAAGCTTCTTCAATGGAAAAGACAGGCTTACCTTGCTTTTTAAGTTTTTTACGGATAATTTCTGAAGTATAGGCCACAGATACCAGCCCTTTTTCACCATAGATTTTTTGATAATCTGCCTCTATGGCATCAAGGGCAACCTTTGCACTGGGAACGGTGGTGCCAAACATGACGAGCAATGTGCCTTCTTTGGCAAGGGCGGTGCTTGCAAACAAAAGGGCGCAAGCAAAGACTAAAAGACGAAAACGTTTCATAAGGCTCCTTCGATCTAATCACCGTAGATCTAGACATTACACATGTCTTATTATACATCTTAGGCTGGTTCCCGACTATGATGCGTATACCAAATACATCTTTACGGTTGCGGGTCAGTGTCGACTTTCACGAACTTCCCATTTAAGCTACTAAAACACCTAAAATTAATTCATACCTCAATGAGGCGTTTACCGCATTGCTCTTTTAATTGCAAGTTTTTTAAGAGCATAACAGTTTCTATAACAGAGAGA
>CAYJNG010000250.1:0-1358 GCA_964371505.1 uncultured Desulfovibrionaceae bacterium | reverse complement strand
TTTGTGTTGTTCGTGTATTAATACGCTTAATTAGCCCTATTGTGTCTAAGCATTAAAAAGGATTAAACATGAAGTATAGTTTAGAAATGATTACACAATGGGCAGAAGAACATGGCTGCCCATTTTACATATATGATACAGCACAAATTATTACACAAATCCAAAAACTTACACAAAGCTTTGAAGGGTATTCTCTCCTATATTCCCTAAAGTGCAATAACCATCCGCAAGTGCTGCGCTGTATGGTAGAACAAGGCCTTGGCGTGGACGCCGCCTCAGCCAACGAAGTTTTGCAAGCCGTGGCCCAAGGCTGCACAAAAGAGCATATTCTTTACTCTGCTCCTGCCAAAAGTGAGGCAGATATTCGCACGGCTCTCCCCTCAAGCACCCTCATTGCCGACTCCTACACCGAGCTTGAACGCATCAATGCGCTGTGTGCCAAGGAAGGCGTGCGCGCCAAGGTGGGACTGCGCATCAGCCCTAAGATAGCTTTTTCTCAAGGTCACCACCCTCTTATTAGCGACGCTGGCCCCGATAAGTTTGGCGTAAGCGAAGAAGAGCTACTAGCACATAAGGATTTTTTGCACAGCCTTAGCCACTGCCAACTTACAGGGTTTCATTTGTATGTGCGCAGTCAAAATTTGAATCCCGAAAGCCTTGGCGCCATCTTTCAACATGCTGAAAGCCTCGCGCATATATGGTCAGAAACCTTAGAATTACCCTTGGAATATATAAACTTTGGCGGCGGTTTTGGCATTCCCTATGCTGCCGACTTACATGACCTTGACCTTAGCCCCCTACAAAACTTAGCCGCACACATTCGAACTCGCTTAACAGCGCGCTATCCGAACATTCAGCTTTATATGGAAAGTGGACGCTTTCTTGTGGCACAGGCCGGCACCTTTGTGACACAAATTGTAGACATAAAAAAATCACGCGGAAAAACCTTTGTTCTTGCTCCGGGCTTTTTACACGGTTTTTTACGCCCTGCCATGGCAGGCTTTGTACAGCTACTTTCCACTCAAGCCATGGAAGGCCCTTGCGAACCTCTTTGGAGCGGCCCTAATCCCCTACCGCCTCTGGTACTAGGAAAACAAGTAGCCGCACAAAAAGTTACCGTTTGCGGCAATTTATGCACAGCCTTAGATACGGTACACCGCGATATTACATTAGAAAATATAGCCCTTGGTAATTATATGCTCTTTCCCACAGCCGGAGCCTATGGGGCAGTGCTCAGCCCACATGCTTTTTCAAGCCATGCGCAACCTGCTGTAGTCATAGTGTAAGCTAGTTAAAAAGACAAAGCTTTCCACAAACACTCATAAAAAAACACAAGCGATATACATCACTTGTGTTTT
>CAYJNG010000249.1:0-1362 GCA_964371505.1 uncultured Desulfovibrionaceae bacterium | reverse complement strand
CTTTGTCTTTTATCAATCAAATTCCAAAACAAAAAAAGAGAAAGAGCCGTTACGGGCGCCTACAAAACACATAGCACTTGCCAGAACGTTATAAGTAGACTACCCTGCTAGGCGCTCTTATAGGAGAGATTTTGCCCTTTGTACTGTGCGTTACATTATGCCAAGTAGAATATTTTTTATGGCATACACCACTGTCTTACTCATTAGCAGGCTGTTGCCCTTATCATTAAAGGAACATGTTATGGTTATAGGCTCATGGACACATGACCAATTTATGGAAGAAGCACGTAAGTTTCATGGTTATCCCGCCCCCGGACTTATCATCGGCGGCTATATGGTAGAAATGGCACGTCGAGCCCTGCCTGAGGGCATTTTATTCGACGCCATCAGCGAAACCAATCAATGTCTACCCGACGCCGTGCAAATGCTCACCCCGTGCACCATAGGCAATGGCTGGCTACGCATTCATAACTTTGGCTTATATGCCTTGAGTCTTTTCAATAAACACACAGGCGAAGGCGTGCGCGTACATTTAGATGTGGAAAAAATGGGTAATTACCCAGAAATTCGCGCGTGGTTTCTCAAAGAAAAAACCAAGGCCGAGCAAGATACAGAGCGCTTGCAAGAAGAAATTCGCCAAGCGGGGCAAAGTATTTTAACACTGCGCCCCATCCAGCTTTTACCCGCCGCCTTTGAACATAAAGGCAAAGGAAAAATAGCTCGATGTCCCATCTGCGGCGAATGGCACCCCGCCAAATATGGCGGCATATGTCGCTCTTGCCAAGGCGAATCTCCCTACGAAACAGGCCCAGGCTTGGCTTTCTCCGGCCCAGAACTCAAAGCAGTTCCTGTGGAAGAAGCCGTAGGCCAGCACGCCTTACACGATATGACACAAATTATCCCTGGCGAGAGCAAAGATGCAGCCTTTCATGCAGGACAAACTCTGGACATTGGCGATGTCTGTCGTCTCCAACATATGGGACGTAGCCGCGTTTATACAGCAGAAAACGCTCCCGACACTGCAGAATGGGTACATGAGGATATAGCCGTACAAGAATTTGCTACACGCATGCCTGGTAACAATGTTGTACTCGAAGGAGCGCCTCGCGAAGGCAAAATCAACTTTAAAGCTAGCAAAAGTGGTCTGTTATGGGTAGATATAGAGCGTCTTGAGCGCTTTAACCTTATCCCCGATGTTATGTGCACCACAAGACACAGCATGAGCGTATTAAAAGAAGGCACACGTCTTGCCGGAAGCCGCGCCATCCCCCTCTACATTAACCAACAAAACCTCACCAAAGCTTTGGCAACCTTAGATGAAGGCCCACTTTTTGAAATTTTACCCATGCGCCAAGCGCATAT
>CAYJNG010000248.1:0-1376 GCA_964371505.1 uncultured Desulfovibrionaceae bacterium | reverse complement strand
AGCCGGACGTAAAAATCATATAGGCTAAGTCGTCTTGGGTAAGGGTGCAAGGCGGCGCGTCTTGCTCAGTATTTTCTTGTAATTGCTCAACAGAAAGAACAGAGACATCTTGCCAATCTGCCGCTATTTGGGCTGTGCTAATAATGATATTTGCCCCACTATCTTGCATAATGTGCAAGATGCGCTCTTTGGGATAGGAGGGATCGCAAGGTATGAACACCCCGCCAGCCTTTAATACGGCATATTGGGCTATGACTTGCACGCCTACGCGCGGCAGCAAGAGCAAAACACGATCTTGCTTTTGTAAGCCATGCTTAAGAAGGCCGTGGGCCATTTGATTGGCCGCTCTATTCATTTTTTCATAGCTCCAGCGCCCGTCGCTGGCAATGAGCGCTGTGCGTTGCGGTGTTTTTTGCACTTGTTTTTCAAAGCACTTATGCATCAAAGTATCTTCTAATACGCATGTTTGTGCCTTGCCAAAGCGCTCTAATAAGGCCGCTTCTTCCTTTGTAAGCATGGAAAGCTGCGTCATGTCTTTTTCTGGCGCCGTGACCATATTTTGCACCACCACAGACATGGCTATGGCCATACGCTTAATAAGTGCTTCACTGTACAAAGCATCGTTATATTGAATACAAATGGCAGGCGCGCCCTGACGCTCTTCTATTTGAATAGAAATACCAAACTTGGGTAAAGGCTTTGCAAATACTTCACTGTGTACCACACTCTGCCCTATTTTTATGTCATCGCGTAAGCCTAGCTGGCAGGCATAGTTAATACGCGGTGTGTAGCCAAAACTTTCTTGAATAGATAAATGCGGAAAGTTACCATAAGCAATGGCTTCTTGGAGCATATGCCTACTTTGCAAGCAAAACTCCAACACACTTTGCCCTGCCCTTAACTCTGCACTTAAGGGCAACGTTTGCACAAACATACCTACACTCTCGGCAAAGCGTATATCGTCTCGCCCATTGCTTACTGTGGATAAGTACACCCTATCTTGTGCGGTAAAGCGTGCCACAGTGTACAAAGCCGCCGCTAAGAAGATATGTGCCAAAGTGAGTTTGTTGTGTTTACAAAAAGCTTGTATGGGAGCCATGTCGGTTGTAGCCACATATTCACCCAAGGCGCCGTCCTCGCTCTTTCCGTTCAAATCTGGCGCAATGATACTTGTTTGTTCATAATGGGCAAATAAAGCCTCATAATACTTTTGTGCCTCGTGGGCTTTTTCAGCGCTGCACGCTTTGTCTTGCAGGTGCATGGCAGTATAAAAGCTCATGCTTTCTGCAGCCGGCAAGGTACCATCATAGGCTTCTTGCAGTTCTTGCAATAACACCCCCATGGACACGCCATCAAAAACAAGATGATGCACATCT
>CAYJNG010000247.1:0-1395 GCA_964371505.1 uncultured Desulfovibrionaceae bacterium | reverse complement strand
CTACAAGTCCCTCAAGAATTTTCTTCTCCGTTCTTGGGGGACTTCGTATATAAAGGAAATATCATGCTTAAACAGTTAGCCAAAAGACGCTCTGTACGTCAATTTACCGCAGATAAAATTTCTACGGAAGCGAAAAATCGCATCCTAAAAGCCGGCATGCTAGCGCCCACAGGCATGGGCGGTAAAAATATCGAGTTTATCGTCATAGAAGATGAAAAGACCATCCGCACGCTTAAAGATGTAAAAAAGCACAGCACAGAACCTTTTCATACAGCCACCATGGCTATTATTGTGTTGGGTAATAGTCATAAAGCCGATACCTGGATAGAAGAAGCTTCCTTGGCGGCCATATTTATGCAATTGGAAATTTCATCCTTAGACCTCGGCTCCACATGGATTCAAGTGGATAAAAGAAGTAATCATCACGAACAAAGCTCTGTAGAATTTTTACGCGATCGCTTTCACTTCCCTGAGCATATGCACCCCTTATGTATTCTTGCTCTAGGCCATAAAGCCGAAGATCCTGCCCCCTATACGGAAGAGTTTTTTGACTTCTCCTGTGTGCATTACGAAAAATACTAAACCAAGCCCCTACACCTATGCCTGCACTTAACCGTAAAACAGCCCTTTTGATTTTTTTTCTTTTCATGCTCTATATTTCTTGGGGCTCTGCATTTTTAGGCACTAAAATTGCTCTAGAATATTTTCCTGGTTTCATACTCTCAGGTCTTCGCTTTTCCTTGGCTGGCATACTTCTTTTGGGCTATACCTATCTTCGTAAAGAAGATTCACGTATACAATGGAGTGATATAAAATATCATACACTTAGTGGTTTTTTCTTGGTATTTATCAGCAGTGGCTTGGTATCCAAAGCTCAGGACCTTGGCGTGCCTTCAGGCATGACAGCCATACTTTTTGGCGCCGCTCCCATTTGGCTTATGCTTGGGCAGTGGCTCTTATGGGGCGGGAAAAAACCCACCCTTTGGCAGGCATTAGGACTTGCTTTGGGCTTTTCTGCTCTCTTAAGCCTTAATATACATCAAAGTATGGGCGAAGACACCTCTGTCTTAGGCCTTGGTATGATACTTTTTTCCAGTTTAATATGGGTATACGGCTCGCACCACTCACAAGAACACCAATACGACAATACACTCTCTATCCTCCGCTCTACAGGGCTATTACTCCTCCTAGGCGGCCTACAAACACTGTGCATAGCTTTACTTCTCGGTGAGCGCACAGACGTGCTCCATCTTCCCTTACAAGCCTATCTTTCCCTGGCTTTTTTAACCGTTTTTAGCTCTATCATAGCCTACACCGCCTATATTTGGCTTCTTTTTAATTCCAGAGCCATTGTGGCTCTTTCCTATGAGTACGTGGTGCCTGCCATAGCCATTT
>CAYJNG010000246.1:0-1427 GCA_964371505.1 uncultured Desulfovibrionaceae bacterium | reverse complement strand
ACTGTGGGTGATACCATTGATACCACCACGCTCACTTTAAACTCTGCTGCGAACAACACGACTGTGATAGAGGGTGGTAGCATTGAATATAGTTTAGAGCTTACTGACGATGATGGTAATCCCATCGTTGCTAAGGAAGACTTAACCGTTACCGTTGAGGTGAATGGGCAGACTTTGAATCAAACCATCAAAGCAGGGGAAAGCAGTGTGAGCTTTGAAGTGCAAACGCGACCTGCAGATATGGAAAGTCAGGGAGATGCAACAATTACAGCTCAGATAACCGGTACTAGTAATAATGCTACCAGCGGAAACCATTTTGAGAATTTGGTAACCACCGGCACTACTCAAACTACTATTACTGATAGTTATGTAAATATAGAAGCAGATATTACACCTACAAATACGAACCATACCACCTATGACGCCATGGTAGATGGGCGTGAAGCCAGCGGCGTGCAGTCTGATGAAGCCACAGCTCAAGGACAGGGCTCTTTCACTGTGCAGGCCAACAATATAGGGCAAGTAAGCATAGGTGGGGTGAATCTTTTCAATGAAGAAGGTGACTTTATTGGTGATACTTTATCCTCCATCATGGGTGAACATAGTAAAATTACAAATATCACCTATAATGAGGAAACGGGTGAATTCACTTATACGTATACACAAATCAAAACTTTTGACCATGATAACGCTAAGGATGCTGCTGGCAACACCGTTGACGATAAGGAAATGAGTGGCGATACTAGCGCTTATGATGAAGATATTAGCGCCGGCGATAGTTTTGAAATCATCGTAACGGATGGAGACGGCGAAACAGCCAATGCTCATATTACTTTTGAATACGTTGATGATGTAGTACAGTTAACTACTGATGATTCTCATATGACTAAAGTGGAAAACGCTACCATTTATACGGAATATGAGACGGAGTTTTCTATCTATAATAGTGATGGAGAACTTGTAAAAACTGTTATTACAGATAATATTTGGACTCACGTGGTGCCGGGGGGCAGTTATGAAGTGAATAGCTATACCCCTGTGGAGTCATCTAAACAAATGGTAGATGCCTTTGAGTATAAGCCCGTTTTAGATGCAGGCAATGTCTCTGTGTCAGGCACTATGAGCAGTGTAGGGGCAGACGAACAAGACGCCATGGGAGTGAGTTTTATTTATGTACCCATGCCAGGCACTGAAAAATTCATTGATATTGACGGGCTTCCCGTAGGTATAAGTTCAAATACCGAAGATGGTATTACAATCTATACGGCGGCAAATGGCGAGGATGTCTACTTTACTCTTGAGTTTAATCCTGCCACCGGCAGCTGGACTTTTATACAGGAAAAACCTTTCGATACTTCTGTAACCTTAGAGTTCACCATTACAGACGCTGATGGAGATTCGGACATACAGTATGTGGTTATTCAAGG
>CAYJNG010000245.1:0-1479 GCA_964371505.1 uncultured Desulfovibrionaceae bacterium | reverse complement strand
TATCTAGTCCTTTGCCATTACGCCATGCTTCTGCGGCAAACTCCACAATAAGAATAGCGTTTTTAGCCGCTAATCCCACCAAGGTTACCAAGGCTACTTGGAAGTAAATATCGTTAGCTAGGTCGCGCATCCATGTGGCGACAATGGCACCAAAAATACCAAAGGGAACGGCGGTAAGCACAGCCATGGGCAAAGCCCAGCTTTCGTATTGTGCTACCAGAATGAGAAATACCATAAGCAAAGCCAGCACAAAAATAATACTGGTGTCCGTGGAAATAAGCTTTTCTTGCAAAGCTGCACCCGCCCAGCCTAGCGTATACTCAGGCGGGAAAATTTCGGCGGCGACTTCTTCCATGGCGGCAATGGCCTGACCGGAAGTATACCCTTCTGCAGGGGCGCCCAAAAAATGCGATGCAGGGAATACATTATACCGCGTTACCACTTGCGGTGCCGTGCGTCGTTCCAATGTAACAAGTGCATTTAAAGGAATCATTTCTCCGTTCTTATTGCGCACATGCACATCTGCTAAATTATCAGGCTGCATGCGATACTTAGCTTCAGCCTGCATAACCACCTGAAATGTTCTTCCTATATAATTAAAATCATTTACATAGCTTGAGCCAAAAGTAGACTGCATGGTGCGAAATACATCAGAGATGTTTACACCAAGAGCCATGCAACGCTCTCTGTCAAGAGAGGCATAGAGTTGTGGCGCCCCTGTACTGAACAGATTACGTACAAAACCTATCTCTGGACGCTTTCGAGCGGCTTCTACATAGGTATTTGTCCACATTTGTAAATCTTCAAGGCTTCCTGTGCCGCGCTTTTGAATATACCCGTCAAAACCACCCGTATTGCCCATCCCACTAATGGCCGCCGGCTCAAAGGCCACAATGTTCGCTTCCGGTATTTTGGCTCCCATGGCGCGAACCTGTTTTGCCAATGCGGCGCCGCTTTCATGCTCTTCAGTACGTTCTGACCAATTTTTAAGCATTACAAAGAAGGTAGCATAATTGCTTTTAATACCGGGAGAGGTCATATCAAAACCAGAAAACGTGGTTACATCCTGCACAATAGGGTTAGCCAATATTTGATCACGCACTTTGTTCATGGCGGCATCGGTACGGGGAATAATGGCACCATCAGCCAAAATGGCGACTCCAAGAATGCGGCCTTGGTCTTCCTTGGGCACAAGACTGGTGGGAACTGCTTTAAAAAGCCATCCCATGGCAAGCAACATGCAAACAAAAAGCAGCATACTGCGCAAACCACAATTTTTTACTGTACGCACAAGGCCAATATAACGCCGCGTCACCCGTGCAAACCACCAATTATACCAAACAAAAAAACGCGCTGGTTTATGGAAAGGGTCATGGGGCTTGAGTATGAGTGCGCAAAGGGCTGGGGTAAGCGTTAAAGCCACAATACCGGAAAAAATAACGGAAATGGAGATAGTTACCGCAAACTGCCTGTACATTT
>CAYJNG010000244.1:0-1479 GCA_964371505.1 uncultured Desulfovibrionaceae bacterium | reverse complement strand
TATCACGATATTTTTGGTTTCCCCACCGAGAAGCCCGAAGTGGTGAATGCTGCCATTTACCACCTTGTGGATAAAATTGAAAACCGCGCCCATAAATTGGCTCGTTGGAAAGAATATCACCTAGATGACGCTGAGCATATCATCGTATCTTACGGCGCTTCTGCACGTTCCTCCCGTGAGCTTGTGGAAAGCCGTCGCCAAAAAGGTGATAAAATTGGCCTTTTAGAGCTGCAAACCCTTTGGCCTTTCCCAGGGCAAATGGTGCGCGAAAAAACCAAAAATGCCAAAAACATTTTTGTGGTGGAAATGAACATGGGACACATGAAAGAACAAGTAAAACGTGTAGCCATGAAGCCTGAACGTGTATTCCTTGTGAACCGCATGGACGGTATTTTAGTTAATCCTAAGGATATTGGCGCTGTTATGCGCACCATCGAAGGCAGGGGGTTCTAACATGGCTTTTAGAAAATACATTCGCGAGCGCTTTTTCCCGCATATTTGGTGCCCAGGCTGCGGTCACGGCATCATTTTAAACAGCATTCTTCACGCTGTAGATGAACTTGGCATTGACAATTCCGACATGTCCATGGTGTCCGGCATTGGCTGTTCTGCGCGTATTTCCGGCTACTGCGACTTCCACACCATGCACACCATGCATGGCCGTGCGCTGGCTTGTGCCACCGGTTTAAAGCTGGCTAAACCTTCGCTCAACGTCATCGTGCCCATGGGCGACGGCGACGCCACAGCCATTGGTGGTAACCACTTTATTCACGCTTGTCGTCGCAATATCGACCTCACCATCATTGTTATGAATAACCGTATTTATGGCATGACCGGCGGTCAATACTCTCCCCTTTCCGGCGAAGGTATTCTTGCCACCACAGCGCCTTACAAAAGCATTGACGCAGCCTTTGACACCGTGGAACTGGCTCTTGGCGCCGGTGCTACCTTTGTGGCACGTAGTACAGCTTTCCACGCTAAAGAATGTATCTCCCTCATCAAAAAGGGTATGGAACACAAAGGCGTGGCTGTCATTGAAATCATGTCTCAATGCCCCACCTATTTTGGACGTAAGAACAAAATTGGCGGCGCTGTGGAACTTATGGAAAGCTATCGTGACGGCACAGCCCCTCTTGGCTCCAAGAAATTAGAAGAAAATCCCGAACTCATTGCTCGTGGTATTTTCCGCCAAGACGAAAAGCCCGAATACTGCGAAGAATACGCAAAACTTATCAAGAAAGTGCAGGGGTAACACATGGATACACAACGTTTTTTATTGTCCGGTTCCGGTGGGCAAGGCGTCATTTCCTTGGCTATCCTCTTGGCAGATGCTGCCGCCATTTACGGCGGGCATAATGCCGTGCAGTCCCAGTCCTACGGCCCAGAAGCCCGCGGCGGTGCCACACGTTCCGACGTTATCATCTCCGATGGCCCCGTGTACTACCCCAAGGTTAATGAGCCCAATTACGTGGTAGCCCT
>CAYJNG010000243.1:0-1493 GCA_964371505.1 uncultured Desulfovibrionaceae bacterium | reverse complement strand
GAGGAGGGGATTGGCGCTCGGTTTGCTCTTAAGGCAGCTGTACATACACAGCGTCTTGCCCTACGTAGTTATTTTGATAAAAATATTTCAGCGTGATTTTCCCTTTTCTTAAGCCATTGCCAATATATACCCTATGCGGAGGAAGTCGTGATACAGCATATACTTTGTGTGGACATGGGCGGTACCCACAGCCGCTTTGCGTATTTCTCTCTGCAAGATGGGGAGTTGCAGTTGCGTGCGCAGCATTCTTGCGCTACGAGCCTTTTACAAAGCACCGGTGCCGCTTTGCATGAGGCCTCGGTGGGGCTAGGCATTGCTCTTGAGCAATTGCACATGCAGATATGGGGCGTGGCAGGGCCGGTGCACCCTTCGGGGCTTGCGGCCAAGCTGACCAATGCGGATTTGCAGCTTGATTTTACAGAATATCCCTACATAAGGGCTGGGTATAATTTTTACTTGTGTAATGACCTTGCTTTGCAAGCGTGGGCCACCTTGGCTGACGAAGTGCCTAAGCTGCCCATTTTGCCTGCAGGCCAGCATAGCCTAAGCGATACATTTTCCATGGGGGATCTACAAAGTAGCAGCGCAACCATAGATAAACTGCACGCAAGCGTTCGCGCCATGGTGGGAGCCGGCACCGGTCTTGGCACTGCGGCTTTTTTACCCCATAGGCCTCAAGGCGGGCATCGTGCCCAGTGGACGTTGTTACCTTCAGAAGCAGGCCATACAGACATACCCACCTATAGTAAGGAAGAGAAAACCCTCACCACCGCTGCCATGAAGCGCTTGCAGCAAGACCGCCTCAGTGCGGAGGATATACTTTCTGCGCGCGGGCTCACCTTATTACATGCTCTTGTGCATGGGGAGGAGCTAAGCCCTGCTGAGGTTACGGCCAAGCTTTGGGAGGATTCTTCCACTGCGCAAGGTTCTACACAAAAACCTGCGGAGAAGAGTACACAGCCCGCTATACAAAATGGCATGCAGCCCGTTACACAAACTGACACGCAGGGAGGCACACAGACTGGCGCGCAAAAGGATAATCGGGTAGGTAAGCAAGCCGCTACTTCTGCGCGCAAGCAAGCCGCGGCAGCAGCTTCCATGGCACAAGCCGCCAAGCAAGCCACCACACCTGCCCCTGCCGAAAAAAAGCGCGCGCCGCAAGAGAGCAAGGTATTACAGTTTTACGCACGCTTTTTAGGGCGTTTTTGTAAGCAATGGGCCCTGAGCACCCTTTGCACTGGGGGGCTGTACCTTGGCGGCGGCGTGTTAATGAAAAATCCTGCCATAGTGCAGCATCCTCTCTTTGCGCAAGAATTTTATGCCGCGCCAGCTAGTATGCAAGAAATTATACAAGGCATACCCATTATGCTCATACAGCATGAATACGCCGGCCTGTGGGGTGGGGCGCATATGGCTAAGATGTATTTGGAAAAAGGGTAATCTGCATTATTAGATTCATTTTTTTGGGAGGGGGAACTTTTTTTAGGAAAAAA
>CAYJNG010000242.1:0-1503 GCA_964371505.1 uncultured Desulfovibrionaceae bacterium | reverse complement strand
TAATATCTTCCAATTTGATTTCCTTAATAACAAGGCTGTCGAGGTCGTACTTGCCGTCAAGATAGAGCTGGGCAATGCGGGGGAAGTCATTGAAGGGGTTCACTTCGCCGTAGAAAGCGCCTTTCATCACCTTACCAAAGCGGTGCATGCCACCGGCAGGAAGATTCAGCTCAGCATCGGCTGGATAAGCGCCAATAACAATAATATTAGCTCCCTTACGTCCTGATTTCCATGCCATGGCTCCTACCATAGGTACACCTGTGCAATCGATGCAATTTTCTGCGCCAAGGCCATCGGTGAGATCTTTAATGGCTTGTACGGGATCGCCTTCACGGGTATTTACCACATGGGTGGCGCCGTATTTTTTGGCAAGCTCAAGATTGTCATCTTTAATATCGCAAGCGATGATGGTGCTGGCGCCGGCTACGCGTGCGCCTTGAATGGCGTTGATACCTACGCCGCCAATGCCAAATACTGCTACGGAAGAGCCGGGCTTTACTTCGGCAGCGCGCACAGCAGCGCCATAGCCTGTGGCTACGCCGCAACCAATCATACAAGCTGGAATCATGGGCATGTTGTCAGGCACTACGATGCAGCTCATTTCAGGCACTACGGTATATTCGGCAAAGGTGGAGAGTAAGGACATGTGATAGCAGGTGTCGCCGTCCATCTTCATGCGGCTGGTACCGTCCATGAGGGTTCCGCCAAACATGGGGCCAAAGGCTGTTTCACAGAGGCTTACCTTGCCAGAGCGGCAAAAAGCGCAGGTGCCACAATAGGGCAACCAGCTTAAAGCCACGCGATCGCCCACTTTACAGGTGGTCACATTGGGGCCTACTTCCATAACAATACCTGCGCCTTCGTGACCAAGTACTTGAGGAATGGGAGTGGTGGCATCTTCCAAGGTGTTTAAATCGCTGTGACATACGGCGGTGGCAAGAATCTTCACCAAAACTTCATTGGCTTTGGGTGCGTCCAGTTCCACTTCGCGAACTTCTAAAGGTTTACCTACGCCTGTCATAACAGCTGCTTTCATTTTCATAAATAACTCCTTATAAGGCTTTACCTTATATCATGGTGGTATGTGTTGTAAGAATATCTATGCATACATCACCACGGGAGCATGGGAGTGAAGGAGCACTCCCATGGCGATGTATGTAATTTAGTATGCGTACCAAATGGCTTTTACTTTGGTATAGTTTTCCAAAGAAAGCTGTGCGCATTCGCTGCCCCAACCGCTGGTTTTGTGACCACCGAAGGGGGAGGCTGGGTCGTAGCATCCATACTTATTAATGAAGATTTGGCCTGCTTGTAACTTTTTGGCTACGCGCTGCGTGCGAGAAATGTCCGAAGTCCAAAAACCTGCGGCAAGACCGTATTCAGAATCGTTGGCAATGGCTACGGCTTCTTCTTCAGTGTCGAAGGGGATAACCACGAGCACAGGGCCAAAGATTTCTTCGCGAGAAATGCGCATGTCATTGTTGCAATCGGCAAAGATGGTGG
>CAYJNG010000241.1:0-1504 GCA_964371505.1 uncultured Desulfovibrionaceae bacterium | reverse complement strand
ACGCAAGCCCGCTACGCTGGGTCTTGCTTCGCGGCACAGCTAGCGGTGGTCACGCTATAGGCGTCATGTTTTTATCCGCTAAGCTTCGGTGTGCTTCTACGTTGCCAATAAATTTCTTGTGAAAATATGTTCTCTTTCACTCGGCAATGCTGGGTGTGGGGTAACTTTTTGTTAGAGGCGCTTATGCTACTGCGCAGCAATATCGAGATCAATCTATATATAATGATACAGCACAGGCAAATAATCCATAAAACCTGACTTAACTACCTTTCCGCAGTTAGCGCAAACCCCAAAAATAAAAAAATGAAAGCCCCTCATGCACGCTTCTACTGCATAAGGGGCTATGTGTTGGGGGTAGTCTCACACATTCGAGTTACTATCCGTTATTTTAAAGGGTGACTATCTTCCATACTCTGACACCGTTAAAGGTTATCACATGGAGTTGGCTTCTAACAAAATTGTGGTTTTGGCAAAATCGCCATGGGGTTTTCAACACCGTTAAAGGATGTCAGAGAACCTGCACTACAACTAAAGGTGAATACGTAATGCTAAAAGGTTTTAGATGTTTGGATTTAAATGTTGCTGAAAGGATGCCTGTTATCACGTTGACGGGCACAATTGCCAAAACTCTGGTTTGTCTTGCCTAAAGGTCTTAAAGTGCGAAGCAAAGGCCTTTAAGGGAGTTAGAGGTTGTTCACTTGTTAAGGGTAAGAGTGTTGGGTTGAAATTTCAAGTAAACATGAAACTAGTAGTGAACGCAGAGCACATATGGTGTTGCAGGTTGTGCATGATCACAAATACGAGGGGGTATTTCGCCGCTGTACTTGTTGCTTGCGGTCACTATGTATAAAGTAGTACCGTACTCCCATTTGGCAAGGGCATAAGGGCAAATAATTTTTTTTTAAAAAAAAGAAATTTTTGTTGACCTTTGTTACAGTTGTGCGTACATTCCCTCTTGCCCTTCGAATACGAAGGGATTCCCTGGACGGCAGGGAAGGATGGGTTGAGCTCATCCTGCTGTGTTTGGTGCAGTCTTAGTTACCTAAGATAAGCACCGAAATTGACATCTGTAGGCGTTACCAAATGCCGATGATTGTCGAGCCGTTCCAGCCCAAAGCGGACCCTCATCGTGTGGATATATCCATAAGCGGTGAATCCAGGGCTGTAAGGTGGAGGATTATTTCCTCATTTGGTGACCTCTGCGGTTCCACCTTTCTATGAGTATACTCATAGCAGGGCATGGCTAACGCAATGGAGTGTCGTAGGATACAATGCCTAGCATTGCGTGAGCTGTTCGCCCACTTATCCCCCGACAAGCGCTTAGCGCACTCCATTAAGTAACCACACCCTATGTGCCAATAGGTGAGGGTAAGACGCTTTATTAGTCTTACGACTGGAAGCAAATGCTTTTAGTAATATGTGAAGGAACCTACCTCGTTGCTTAAGGGTAGGAATTTCCAAAATGGAGTAGGCAAAATGACAACAGTTAGCAGCGATCGCATTC
>CAYJNG010000240.1:0-1532 GCA_964371505.1 uncultured Desulfovibrionaceae bacterium | reverse complement strand
TTGCATACATATAAAAAACCTCCAAAAGAGAAAGTGGTATTTGCCTTACTTTTGCCCCTTTGTCAAGGGAGAATGCAGGCAAAGAAAAATTAAATATACACACTGAAATCTTAGTTCTATTATTTTAGTGTGTTATTGTTTGATTGTTTTATGGTGGGAAGGAGGCCTTTGTCTCGTCGCAAGCTATGCATAAGGAACTAAAGCCCCAATGGCTACAAGCCCTTTGGGGCGCTTTGCCAACGCCAAGAAGGAATCTTCCTCCCTCCCCACAAAAAAATGTTTTTACAAAGACGCTTTTAAGCGCTTTAAAGCTTCGTCAGTATTGGCAGGTGCTGCAAAGGCTGTGAAGCGTGCGTAGGTTTCGCCGCTGGGGCCAAAGCCTGCGCCTGGGGTACATACCACATGGGCATTGTCTAGCACATGCTGGAAGAAGTCCCAAGAAGGTGTGTAGCCATTGCCTTGCTTAGGTGTGCGAATCCACACATAAGGGGCGTGCTCACCGCCATATACTTCCATGCCCATGTCTATGAGGGTTTGACGCACTTTAGCGGCATTGTCCATATAGCCTTTTACGATGGCGGCGCATTCAGCTTGACCTTCAGGGCTGTGTACGGCGGCAGCAGCCTTTTGCACAATGTAGGGGCAGCCATTGTACTTGGTGCATTGGCGGCGGTTCCACATGGCGTTAAGGTCCACTTTTTGGCCTTTTACTTGAATGTCTTTAGGCACCACAGTGTAGGCGCAGCGTAAGCCTGTGAAGCCTGCAGTCTTGGAGTAGGAGCGGAATTCTACAGCCACTTCGCGAGCGCCTTCAATTTCGTAAATGCTGTGCGGAATGTCATCACCGCTGATGAAAGCCTTATAGGCAGAATCATAAAGGATGATGGCGCCCACATTGCGTGCATAGTCAACCCAAGCTTTTAAGGCTTCGCGGTTAAGTACGGTGCCTGTGGGGTTGTTGGGGTAGCACAAGTAAATGACGTCAGGAGTTTCTTTGGGAAAATCTGGCACGAAGTTGTTTTCTGCTGTGCAAGGCAAGTAAATGAGCTTGTCCCAGTTGTCGTTGACAAAGGAGCCAGTACGGCCGCTCATGGCGTTAGAATCCACATATACAGGGTATACAGGGTCAGTAACGGCAATGCGCAAATCATCGGCAAAAAGCTCTTGGAAGTTACCCACGTCGCACTTGGCGCCGTCGCTTACAAAAACTTCATCGGCAGCAATGTCCATACCGCGTGCTTTATAGTCAGTGGCTACAATGGCCTCGCGCAAAAAGTCATAACCTTGCTCAGGGCCATAACCTTTAAAGGAACCCTTGGTGGCCATTTCGTCGGTGGCCTCGTGCAGGGCCTTAACAACGGAAGGGGTGAGCGGTACAGAAACATCACCAATACCTAAGGAGATAACGTTGATGTCTGCGTTGGCAGCTTGGAACGCACGCACGCGGCGGCCAATTTCTGCAAACAAATAGGAGCCGGGAAGCTTTGCATAATGGGGATTTACTTGAAACATATATTAATCCTTTAAAAAGT
>CAYJNG010000239.1:0-1536 GCA_964371505.1 uncultured Desulfovibrionaceae bacterium | reverse complement strand
ACCTCATGGCAAGATTATATGAGCAATGTGCAAGCGGCTTCAGTGCTGGGAACGGCCGTGGCGACAGCGCAAAAGCAAGGCCATCTTTCACGTGTGGTGATGATTTCTTCCTTGGCGGCCACGGGCCCTTGTAGCAAGGCGCCGGGTGTAGATGATGCCACCTTGCCGCAGCCTGTGTCTGCCTATGGTTGGTCAAAATATTTGTCGGAGCAGGCTCTAGGGCGGCATTGCGAGCAAAGTCTTGTGGTGCTACGCCCGCCCATCTTGTATGGTCCGCATGATAAGGGTATGTTGCCTTATTTTGCTTCGGCTAAAAAAGGCCTAGTGGTAAGTCCGGGCTTTGGCCGCGACTTTCCCGTATCAATTATGCATGTGCAAGATGTGGTGCAGGCCATTATATGTGCCTTAAAACCTGAAGCGCATGGGGTGTATCATTGCGATGATGGTAAAGCTTATACCATGGCTGAAGTAGGCATGCTCATGGCACAGCTTATGGGTAAAAAGGCTTTTTGCTTACGTATGCCTTTGCCCATTATGTGTGTTGCCGCAGCCTTAAGCACGCTTTGGGGTGTGACTGCGCAACGCTTTGGCTTGCGTGCACCTTCGCTTACCATGGATAAATACCGCGAGGCCAAAGCCTGCGGCTGGTTGTGCCAGAGCAAGCGTTTGCAAGAGGAGCTTGGTTATGTGCCGAGCGTGCCATTGCAAGAAGGGTTACAGCAAACCATCGCTGCCTACGAAAAGGAAGGCCTGCTTTAGTTTTGAGCGGGCAGAATATTTTTCTCACACTCTATTACGTACTATTTGCATGAAAATTACATTACAAGAAGTTTCTAAATATTTTGGTGGGCGTACTATTTTAGACGCTTTTTCCTTAGACATTGAATCCGGTGTGCGTTTGTGTGTGTGCGGGCCCAATGGTACGGGGAAATCTACCTTATTACGCATCATCGCGGGCATGGAATCCACCGATGGCGGGCGTGTGCTTTTACCGCGCGGTTGCCGCATGGGCTATGTGGAGCAAGAGCTAGACCATGACTCCTTACAAAAGCCTTTGCTCTCTTACGTGCAAGAAGCGTTGCCCGATTGGCGCGAGTTTTGGGACGCGTGGGAAAAGGCCGCCAACAGCGGCGATGAAGCTGCACTTACCCCGCTTATGGCCAAACAGGCAGAACTTGAAGCAGTGTATGGCTATAATCCTGAACACAGGGCGCAAGCTGTGCTTAGTGGTTTGGGTTTTTCGCAAAATAAATGGGCCATGCCCTTGGGTAAGCTTTCCGGAGGCTGGCGTGAAAGGGCCAAGCTTGCCCGTGTGCTCACAGCAGGGGCTGACATTCTCCTCTTGGACGAACCCACCAACCACTTAGATATTGAGGCTGTGGAGTGGCTAGAAAGCTTCTTGCTTTCCTTTAAGGGCGTATTGGTATTTGTAGCGCACGATAGAATGTTTATGGATAAGGTGGGCACGCATGTATTGTATCTTGGCATGTCCCGTCCCTTTTTCCGCAAAGCTAATTTTACGCAATTTTTGCAATT
>CAYJNG010000238.1:0-1564 GCA_964371505.1 uncultured Desulfovibrionaceae bacterium | reverse complement strand
ATTGCAACAAACACAATACATTGACAAAATAATACCTTTCACGCTAACAAGCTGAGTTGCCATTACCAGGGGCACAACACTATTTTATAAGGACATTCCATGCGCAAACTTCCACTATTCTGCCTTATTGCCGCATTAAGCTTTATCATTATCTGCTTTCTCCCCACTTTCAACGTAAAAATATTCTTAGCGGGCCTTGCTTTAAGCGCTACCGTGCTTTTGTTGGCCATTATGATAGAGCAGCCCATTATTAAGTATGCTTTCATAACCATTTTTTCACTGGCCTTACCTTTGAGCTTATTTGAAGGCTATAGCCACATTTTACTACAAAAATATACCATCACTGGCCCTGCGTTGGAAACGGTAGAAATTAACGGAAAAAAACTTTCTGATAAACACCCTAGAATAGGCTATGCTCTGTTGCCAAACCAAACGCTTAATGTGCGAGCCTCACGAGGGGAAAACGTCATCTACGAAGCCACCTACACTTCCAATGCCGAAGGCAGACGTATTACCCCAGAACATCCAGACGCAAAAACAGCGATCCTTCTTTTTGGATGTTCCTTCACCTTTGGTCACGGTGTCAATGATATAGAAGCCATGCCTTGGCAACTAGGTGAAATGCTAGGCGCGGACTATCAAGTGTATAATTTTGGTTACTCTGGTTACGGTACGCACAACATGCTAGCTATTATTGAAAGTGCTCTGCCGGATTTACATAAATATGACAAAATCCAAACCTACTTCATAAGCATTGAAGATCACCCACGCCGCATAGCCGGAGCTTCCAATTGGAATGCTGATAACCCTTATTATAAAGTTATAGACGGTAAAGCTGTCTACAGCGGTACGTTCAGCCAACTCCCCCCTTTACCATGGGATAATGAACCTCTTACATGGATTAAAGACTCCGCCATTTATCGTTTTTACCGTAAGCCCCTCTCAGAACTGTTCGGGCCCATTAACAACGAAAAAACACGCCTAGAACTCTTCCGCGCGCTTATTCTTACTGGCGCCGAAGATATTCATAAACTTTACCCACAAAATACTTCCACAGTGCTCATATGGCCTGCAGTATCTCACAGCCCCTTTGCAGAAAAAATACAATTTTTAGCTAAGGATATACCCGTCATTGATATGGAGCCATGGCTTCCAAACTTTAGTAATGATATAGACAAATACAGCATTGTAGGCGATGGACATCCAAATCCTCTCAATAATTCCATTGTAGCCACAAAACTTGCCAACATCATACGCGAAAAGAATAAGTAAACATTTCACTACCAAACTTGCTAAAAAAGCCCTGTGAGCAATACTTACAGGGCTTTTTTTAGGGCAACATCCCCATTCCACCTATACCATCGCCGCGTGAGGACATTTACTCTCTGTTTTTAGCTGTATACCTAGCTATTTACCATATAATATAAGATACAAAAAAAGGGAAATAGGCTCCCCCATTTCCCTTATATAATCTCAAGCAATAATACTTAATCTAGCACATACAAAGAGCGCCAGTCTTGGTCATCAGCAAGAGGCTTTTGATCTTCTTTACAAAGAACCGTAT
>CAYJNG010000237.1:0-1591 GCA_964371505.1 uncultured Desulfovibrionaceae bacterium | reverse complement strand
AAAAGCCTTTAAAGCAAAACGTAAGGATGAGGTGTAATATGCAATCACGTCTTCGAATTTATATGACCGGCGTTGGCGGTCAAGGTACCCTTACTGCCACCACCTTACTTGCGCGTGTGGCTTTGGACCAAGGTTTACAAGTAACCGCAGGCGAAGTGCATGGCATGGCACAGCGTGGCGGCGTGGTAGAATCCGTTGTACTACTCGGCGGCTGGCTTTCCCCCAAATTAGGCCATGCAGAAGCCGATGTACTTATGGGTTTTGAACCATTAGAAACCTTACGCGCTCTGCCCTACTTGGCTCCTCAGGGAAGAATCTTTTCAAGCCTTGATCCCTTACCTCCCGTAAGCGTAAACCTTGGTAAGGAAGTATATCCCGCCATTGAAGACATTAAGGCTGCCGTACTTGCCAAGTGCAGCTCCGCAACTTTCTTACCTTGCCGCAGCCTTGGCCTTGAAGCCGGCTCCATTCAAGCGGGTAACACCGTATTGCTTGGCGCTCTTTGCGCTGCCAATATGCTTCCCTTTGGCGCAGACGCCATTGAAGCAGGCATTCGTAAATACTTAGCGCCCAAAATTGTGGATGCTAACATCAAAGCTTTACAATTAGGCGTAAAAGCAGCCAGCTAATACGACACCTTATGCTTTAAACCTGACTTGGGGAGAGCCCTTAAAAGCTCTCCCCAAATTTTTTTAAAATTCCATAAATATTTCTCCCCAATACACCTTCTCTCCACTTTCCTCTTATTTCAAAAAAAAAGCCCTACATCTATTCATACATAGACGCAGGACTATTATTTTAAAGCCATAAAATCAGTGAGCACAAGCAAAGGTATTGCCACGCGGGCTTTACCATAAGCACATTAATCAACACTGAAAAATCATATAACTATCAATAAGAAAAGACTGTAAACCTACGACGAGGCCGTGCTATTGCAACGCATGCAAGCAGAAGGCTCATAATTATATCTGTAAAAAGAGAACCGTACGCCCCCTCTCACAGCCATAATTTAGCGCAACCGCAACGCCTCTTCTATAATATTTTTATCATCACTACCGGCCTCTACACCAAGCTCAGCATGCCCACCATGGCAAAATAAAGTACCCTCTTTAAGTTCAATAAAGCCGGCACTTAACACCCTACCGTAGGGAAGCTGCTCACGCATATCAGCATGATCCACACGACGTGGAAAAATAAAAGGAACAGGCTGCCCAGAAAAATCTTCCATTATTAAATATTTCATAACACTCTCATTTTATTATGGTCGCTTTCACTACAGTGCATACTTTATAACAAAGCTGCATACCTTCTTTACCCATGGTAGCTAATAATAGGAAAAAGGTAAACTTTTATTCCCACGCCATGCATATAAAATAGTTATGCACCTCCCCACTCCGTAGCGCTACCATGCTCAAAAAAACAATCCTGAACATTTTTTACACCATATTTTAGACATAGCATATCCATAATAAAGTCAGGGCATATTTTTCTTGCATATTTAGACAATCTTCTTTAAATATGCACTGCACTACGTGTGCACCCGTAGCTCAGTTGGATAGAGCGACCGCCTCCTAAGCGGTAGGCCACAAGT
>CAYJNG010000236.1:0-1628 GCA_964371505.1 uncultured Desulfovibrionaceae bacterium | reverse complement strand
ATTGCCACCACGCCAGAAACTGGCGGCCCCGCAGTGGCCCCCCTGCCTGAAGACGACCCCAATTACCACACCCGTGCGGATTTTTTAGCCGCTGATGCTGGCTCTATCCTTACAGGTAATTTGCTCTCCAATGACGAACTTCCTGCAGGTAGCACTGTTATTGACATTGAAACCCCTGAAGGGTGGACAAAAGAAGTGGACAGCCATGGCAATATGACCTTTACCCACTCCAACGGTACCGTGTTTGAAATTGCCCCTGACGGAAGCTATACTCTTGTTACCCAATTTGACAATATGGGTTCTGCGGATATTGTGTTTAACTACACAGCCCAAGAACCCAACGGTGAAACCCATACATCCAACGTCACCATAGGCGACGATAAGGGCCTCATTTACGAAGTGGGCACCCTGCAAGGTGACAGTGCCATCATTCACACGCGTGATGAAAACAGCATGGGCAATGACTACACCCAAGAATTTAGCGACTATGCCGGTGCTGGCATCTATAACGCCCACGTAAATGGCGTACTTATGGGTGCTGGTGATGACACCATTTATGTGGATACGGCCATAGGCACCCAAGGGGATGTTACTGTTGCCGATAAAAACGGCGAAGACACCTTCATTTATGGTGATTCTTTAGATAACAAAAGCCAAAGCCAAGTGGGCAATGACAGCATCAATGTAGAATACATGGACGGCACCAAGATTCGCGCCGACGGTAACCTTTACGATGGCGTACGCGGTGGTGATGACACTATAAACATTGCACATATGGAAGGCGGATCTGCATTCGGTGACGGCTGGGCCTTATTTTCTGGCTCAGAGGGCGGCGACGATACCATTAATGTGGGCACCATGAATGGCGGCTCCATTTACGGCGAAGGTATGTCACAAGATGCTAACTCCATTGGCGGTGATGATACCATTACTGTGGACACCATAGACACCACCATAGCAGGAAACCAAAAGGTTATCATTGATGGCGACAGCGGCAATGATACCATTAATATAGATAGCATCCAAACAGCTAGCGGCGACTCTATACTCATCGATGGCGGAACAGGCGACGACACCATTACTATTAATGAGCTCAACTCTGCCAGTGGCTCCCCTGTTACCATTCGCGGCGGTGAAGGTTTTGATACGCTCAACTTTACCAATGATGATGATGAAACCATGGCTTTCCTTGGCAACAATCTTTATATTGCCGGTGAAAACGTCAGCATCACCAGTATAGAAAGCCTTGGCACGGGAAGCGGCGATGATCTTATTAAGATTTATGACCGTGACGACTCCAATGGCTTTGACTTTGGTCACTTACTCATCGATAGTGGCGACGGTATAGACGTTATTCTTGCCAATGCCAGCAACAAGGATGATGTGGAAAAAATGATTGAAAACGATCAATTTGCAAACACAGAATTCATTGTTTTCAGTGATAGCTTAAACAATGCCAGCACCACCAGCACCGAAAACTTATTTAATAAGATTGACGGTGTGGAGCAAGGCAAGGATGGCAACCTTAGCTTTGATAGCACTTGGACAAAGGGTGATAGCGTAGGCAACTACGACTCTTTCTCTGACGGCGAAATGACTATTTTAGTGGCAAAAACACAAATAGAAAA
>CAYJNG010000235.1:0-1672 GCA_964371505.1 uncultured Desulfovibrionaceae bacterium | reverse complement strand
TAATACGCGCAGATGGTCGCCCGCAACTTTCTGCGCAAATGCTCATTGTGGCAAACGTGGTTAACCTTGGTATGGACTTTGTGTACATTTCCTTCTTCAATATGGGCATAGCTGGCGCGGCATTGGCCACAGTTACGGGCTATACTGTGGGGTGTATTTGGATATTGCGCTATTGGTTCTCCAAAGAGCGTACGTTAAAGATAATCTCCCTAACCAAGCAAAGGCTTGCTCTATTGGGGGAGATTTTTAGTTACGGGTCAGCCATAAGCGTCACCACGCTTTTGCTCTCGTTAAATATATTATTTATTAACCAAATTGTGCTTGCCTTAGGCGGAGCAAATGCCATGGCTGTGTTTACCGTGTGTAATTTTTCCATTGCGCTTATCTCCATGTTTATTACAGGCGCATCTGATACCATGGTACCTTTGCTGGGCTTACTTTACGGCGAAAAAGATTGGAAGGGCACACGCTTTGTTTTTTTGCGCACCATGCTTGTGGTTGTCATATGTTGTGTAGCTTCCGCTTTGCTACTAGAGCTGTTTCCTGTGGCTATTTTGCGCGTGTTTAATGTGGTGGAGCCTAGCACTGTAAGCATGGGCATTGTGGCCTTGCGTATCTTTGCCTTAAGCCTTGTGGGTGTGGGTATTTCTTGCACATTCATGTATTATTTGCAGGTGATGAAGCATTCGAAAATAGCTGTTTTCATTTCTCTTTTGCGTGGGTTTGTACTGCTCTTACCTTTAGCATATCTGCTGTCCAATACCTATGGTATTGAAGGGGTGTGGTGGGCCTATGTACTTGCCGAAACATTGACCTTACTGCTTGCCGTGGCAGTATGTACATGGGTTTGGTATACCAATAAGGCGCGCTACGCTAACTGGATTTTAGAAGAAAAACCGGCGCAAAATGAAAAGGTATATGATGTAAGCATAAATAGCGGTAGTGAAGAAGCTGTAGCCTTATCTCAAGGCTTAATTGCCTTTGGGAAAGAACATAACCTCTCAGCAAAGAACGCAACTTTCCTTGGGCTGCTTGCAGAAGAAGCCGCCGTAAATATTAGTCAATATAATAAAAATCAACAAGATTTAACCATAGATGTGCTGTGCCGCATTGATGAAAAAAATATTTTATTAAGCTTGCGTGACGATGGCAAAGCCTTAGATATGTTTTCCGCCAAAGATGATGATAACTTGGTATTGGATAACATTACCGTCATGAAGAAAATAGCCAAAAAACTAGAATACTCACGTACATTAGGGCTTAATAGCACTGTAATGCTTTTGGAAATACATACGTAAACATTTAATATATGTACCTTCAGCTTCGCTGAAAAATGCCATCCATGGCGTCACGATACCATGTCAGACCACTAATATGTTTTACTATACGCAGTTGTCTGACATGGTATTTTTTTTAGTTCACATGTTTCTAGAAAGGCAAACTTTTTTCTGTGTTGAGAAAAAAGTTTGCCTTCCAGCTTATAAGCGCTCTTTATCAAAAAAGTATGAAGTTTTTTTATTTTTATGCTGCTCTTTATAATTGTTTAAAATAAATAATATTTTTTACAAATAGCCATGGGGTTCACTATATTGTTGCCCCTTTCTTTGGTGAAGAACCTACAAAATGAGGTAGTACAAGAAAAAGCCTTTACAACTTTCGTCGTAAAGGCTTG
>CAYJNG010000234.1:0-1744 GCA_964371505.1 uncultured Desulfovibrionaceae bacterium | reverse complement strand
TCTGCTGCTGAGGTGGCAGCCATGGCTGTGCCGCCTGTGCAACAGGAAGAACAGGTCTTGGTGCAAGCTTCGCCCAATGCTTTTGCTGATGCGCCGGCTCATGCTGAGGAACAGGCCCCCGCTGCTTCTGAGGGGGATGCAGGCCTTGACGCTTTGGATGCTCTTTTTGAAGATTTGCAAGCGGCTCCCGCAGATGTGACTTCCGCAGACGTGAAAACTGCCGTTCCAGATATGGATTCTTTGGCAGAAGAAGCCTTACAAATGGCTGATGAAGCTTTTGCACATATGCATACTCCTGCCGCGGCAGTAGAGTCTGCGAGCTTGAATGAAGCGCAAACAGCAGATTTTGTAGAAGCCGGCCTTGCAACAGGTGCTGTAGTTGCCGCGGGTGCAGCTGCGGGGGCTGTGGCTAGCAACGTATCTGCGTCTTCATCTGCGCCTTCCGCCGCCGCCGCGCAGCATATACAAAGCTTAGAACAGCGCTTGAAGATGCTGGAAGAGCATATGGCCTTGCGCTTAGAAGAAATTGACGCCAAAGGCACGACTGCTATGGAAAATGCGCAACATGTGCAAGAAGCTGTGGCGCAAGTGCAAGAGCAATGTACAGCCCAAGCCGCACAAACAGCGCAAGACCAAGAACGCCTTGCCGAAGCTTTGGCGCAAAGCAGTGCCGCTGTACAAGAGATAAGCACATTGGCGGATCGCACCGCACAAGCAGAAGCGCAAAGCCAAACCATGGCTAATGAATCTGCTAGCCTTGCGCAGCGTCTTGCTACGGTGGAAGATTTGTGCCAGCGCGCGGACGCACAAGAGAAGCCGCAAGATGTGGGTGATGCGGGTGATGCTGCATTAGGTGCAGGGCAAAGCGCCATGAGCAGCGAAGAGCTTGCAACTATGCAAGAACGCTTAAGTGCCATGGAAGCACAGCATGAGGCCGCCTTACGTGAATCCGAGGCTAAGGATGTCGCCGCTCGCGATGCTTTAAGCTCTTATATTGATAAAATTGAAACGGTGGCTAAAGAAGCTGTGGCGCGTGAAAATGCTGCCCAAGAAGCTTTTACGGCTTCCTTGGCTCGCCTTGAAGAAGTGCAAAAAAAGCAAGAAGAAGCCCTTGCAGCAGCTGCACAGCGTATGACGCAATTGGAAGAGCGCATGCAAAGCTTTGAAGCGAACTTCCAAGAAAATTTAGAAAAAATGGCCGGCGCTGCTGCAGCTAAGGTTCTGCGCGAAGAAATTGCCGCCTTATTGCGCGAAATGTAAGCGAAGTAGTGGCGCAGTAGAGCATTATAACTTTTGTATGGGGTACTTTCACGTCAATATGCGTAAAAGTACCCTCATTCACTCTTAAAGGAGGGGGCGGGGGAAAGCTTTCGTTCTCTCTCCCGCTCGGTACAGCCCAATGGGGGCCAAGGCCATTCCCCTATGAGCGGGTTTTTTTAACAGCGCTTTTAAGCGCCCATGCTAGGTTTGTGGCAGAGGGTATTATGGAAAGATTACAAAAAGAAGCCTTACAGGTAGCCAAAGAATTGGTAGCCAAGTTCATAGAAACACGCACCATATCGCCCAGTAACTTTGCGGAAACTTTTCCCGCCGTGTATAGTGTTGTTCTTGAAACCATAAAGCAAAATGCCACCAAAGAAATAGTATCCCATGACAAATAGTTCCGAACAAAAGCCCCTAAATACTGCCGCAGATACTGCCGCAGAAAAAGCGCATGAAAAAGCCGTTTCCACCATGTTTGGCC
>CAYJNG010000233.1:0-1757 GCA_964371505.1 uncultured Desulfovibrionaceae bacterium | reverse complement strand
CACTATCTAAGCACATAATTTCTCGCTTCTACGGACATAGTATAAAAATACAATTGGCATCGATGCAATTGATGCCAGTAGTTTTATACTATGTCCGTAGAAGCGAGGAACCCCAAAAAAAGTCATACCATCCTTTTATTGTGTTAAGACAATAACTTCAAGAGTATAAAATCCCTCATGAGCGTGAGCTTGTAGGGTTTTTTATATATTGGAAAATTACAAAAATGTAGAAAGTTGCCATAGGCGCTAATTTTCTACGTTTTTGTGTTAAATAGGTAAGGGTATGAAAACACAAAATAAATATTCATTTTAGTAGAAAATTACTTTGAAGGAACACTCAAAGCTCGGTTTATACAGAAAAGGTAAATATTATTTTCTACTAAAATGTAAAATAATTATATAAATAATACATTTCAAGAGTTGGTGTTTTTATTGTTTTTATTTTAAAAAACGAGTGTTTATACTTCTATTTCTTGCTTTGGCATGCTTCATGCTTTAGGGCTTGTATCATTCACGCGGGATGCTTTTTATAACAGTAAAAAAAAGAGAAAGAAGGTAAACACAATGAATGCGAGTGATACTGGTTTTATTATTATTTGCGCCACTATGGTAATGCTTATGACGCCGGCTTTGGCCCTTTTTTATGGCGGTCTTGTACGTTCTAAAAACGTTCTTTCTACGCATATGCACAGTTATGCATCCTTAGGGCTTATCACTGTGCTTTGGGCTGTGCTCGGTTACTCTTTGGCTTTTGGCCCTGACCATGGCGGCCTTATTGGTGATTTTTCCTACGCCTTTTTAAACGGCGTTAATGGAGAGCCTGCTCCTTTGGCACCGCAATTGCCGCATACCGTTTTCATGGCTTTTCAGTGTATGTTTGCGGTGCTTACCGTGGCCTTGGTCTCCGGTGCCTATGCTGAGCGCATTCGTTTTACAGCATATTTATTGTTCTCAGCGTTATGGTTCTTCATAGCCTATGTTCCCATGGCCCACTGGGTATGGGGTGGTGGCTGGATGGCAGAAATAGGCGCCATTGACTTTGCCGGCGGCGCTGTAGTGCATATGGCATCTGCTGCAGGAGCTCTTGCTTGTGCTCATGCTTTAGGGGCCAGAAAAGGTCTTGGTTCTGTGCCCATGCGTCCGCATAACTTAACCTTAACCTTACTTGGCGGTGGCTTATTATGGTTTGGCTGGTTCGGTTTTAACGCCGGTAGCGCCCTTGCCGCAGGCCCCCTTGCCGGTCATGCTTTATTATCAACACATTTAGCTACGGCTGCAGGCGTTCTTGGTTGGCTTGTGGTGGAATGGAAGCGTACAGGTAAGCCCACTAGCTTAGGTGCTATTTCCGGTGCCATTGCAGGTCTTGTGGCCATTACCCCAGGTGCAGGTTTTGTTTCCTTAGGTGCTTCTCTTATCATTGGCTTTCTTGGTGGTATGTTCTGTTACGGCGGTGTGCTTTTAAAAGAAAAGTTCAAATATGACGACGCCCTTGATGTGGTGGGTATTCACGGCCTTGGTGGTACATGGGGTGCTTTTGCCACAGGTTTATTTGCCACAGCTTCTGTAAATGGTATTGACGGTCTCTTCTACGGCAACGGTTCCCTTCTTGTGTCGCAAGTTATTTCCATCATTGGTACTTGGGGCTTTGTGTATATCGTGAGCAGAATTATTCTTGCCATAGTAAAGGCCACTGTGGGCTTACGTGTGAGCGATGATGCTGAAGTGACCGGTCTTGATTTAGCTGAACATAATGAACG
>CAYJNG010000232.1:0-1789 GCA_964371505.1 uncultured Desulfovibrionaceae bacterium | reverse complement strand
CTTACCCCTTTACGCAAAATGCTTATGGAAGAAATTAAAAAAATCATTCAACAATAAGGAGTAGATATGGAAAAAAGAAGTAAAAAAATGGCACAAACGTGTATGTGCCTCGTGATCTTAGGGGCTCTTTTTGCCTCTCCCGTCACCATGACGCAAAAAGCTCACGCCTCAAGCGAGGCCATGGCCTCCACGTCCGATGCTGTGAAAGATGCCCCTTTCACTCGTACACCTGAGGCGCTTTGCCCTACGGAAAAATTCGACGCTGTTACCGTACAAGGCAAGTATCTTGGCTGGCAAATTCCACACTCACCCAGCGGTACCATTACTGTGCGCCTGCGCGATAGTCATGCACCTTTGCACATCATCACCACTCCAACTCGTGCCAAATCCCTTTTTGGCGATAATTATGACGCCCCCGTAGAAGTCACCTACGATTTTATCCAGCATTATTCACGCGAGGATAAGAAGTGCCATCAGCTCTACGTGCTTAAGACAGGCAAAATGATAGACAAAGAAAAGAAAAATAAATTCTACCACTAGGAGCGAGAACCTCATGGCAACAATGATATCAGAGTATTTGGGAGATTTACAAATTTCTTCCACCCATTGCGCAAGCAACACTAAGCTTATTACCGATGCCCCCATAGATAATGGCGGTAAGGGCACAAGCTTTTCCCCCACCGATTTATGCGCACTATCTTTAGGTTCTTGTATCACCACCATCATGGGCTTGTACGCACAAAACCACGGGCTTGATTTGCGCGGTTTGCGTGTAGAAACAGAAAAGGTTATGGGCACCGCGCCGCGCCGCATAGCTGAAATCAACATAACCATCACCATGCCCAAGCAAGACTTTTCTGACAAAGACAAAAAAGCTTTGGAAAATACGGTGAAAACGTGCCCTGTGCATCACAGCCTGCATCCGGACATTGTGCAAAACATATCCATCATTTGGTAAATGCGCCGTTTTCGGCATGATTACGCTTAATTTTCGACATATTGGAGTTTAGAATGTCACTTAGCCTTTCCAAAGCGTCCCTTGTAAAAATTGTGGTCGCTTTAGGCCTCCCCTTATCCTTCTTTCTCATTCCCGTTACAGATGCCTATACGTATGAGCTACGCATTTTCTTTGCCATCACGCTCTTTTGTATGCTTAGTGTTGCCTTTGAATTTTTTGACACCATTATTCCGGCCATTTTATTACCTACCATGTACTTGCTCAGTGGCATTGCCCCCTCTGAGGTTGCCTTTGGCTCATGGACAAGCAATACCACATGGATGATGCTAGGCGCCATGATTTTAGCCAACGCATTGGAAGAGTGCGGGCTACTCTCACGCATAGCTTATTGGTGCGTACTTAAATGCGGCGCTAGTTACCAAGGCGTGGTCTTCGGAGTGTTCATAGCCGGCACCATTATTAACTTTATTACTTTTTGCCAAGCCTACATTGTTATGATGGTTCTTGGTTACGGCATTATTGTAGCTCTAAAGTTAAAAGCCTCCAAAGAAAGCGCCCTTTTGTGCTTTGCCATCATGCTTGGTGGTCAGGGGGCCCCCAGTAGCTTTTTATACAACCCAGGCTTCCTTGCCTTAGCCGAAGAAGGTATTCGCCAAGTTATCCCTGGTTTTACAGCCGTTTGGTACGAAATGCTTTTTTATAATGGTATTATTTTCTTCTTCTTTTTCGGCTTGCTCTTCATGTTTGCCCGCATATTTAAAGCTCAAAATGTACAATTGGAAGGCGGCAAAGAGTACTTCCAAAAAGCCTATGCCGACCTTGGCCCCCTTT
>CAYJNG010000231.1:0-1813 GCA_964371505.1 uncultured Desulfovibrionaceae bacterium | reverse complement strand
GACACAGCACGCTTTGCCCGTGTAGGCTCGCTCTTTTTGGGCCAAAATTTACAAAAAAACTGTGTTGAACATATGGACTTATAGGGCCATATGGGTATACAGTGATTTTGTACACTGCGCGCTTCAATTAGGCATTGTACACACTTTATGCTTTAGTAGAGTACTATTTTCGCTCTCATAGCTCTGATAAAGGACATTCCCTGACCATGACATACACGCCTATCTCCATGATTCCTGGCCCCACTCAAGTCCCTCCCTTTGTGCGGGAAGTGCTTGGGCGTGACTATGGACAAAATGAAGAAGATTTTCTCCCCTTATATAGCGCCACGAACACACTACTGGCGCAATTCATGGGTACAAAACACTCTGTCATTAGCATGACTGGAGAAGGCATGTTGGCCCTTTGGGCAGGCCTTAAAAGCTGTCTAAAACCTAAAGATCGTGTATTGTCCATTGGCACAGGCGTCTTTGGCGATGGCATTGGAGATATGGCTGCAGGGCTCGGCTGCCAAGTGCGTAAAATCTCACTGGATTACAATAGCACCATTACTGATTTAGACAGTATTGAAGCCGCCATACTGGATTTTAAGCCACATATGATTACAGCTGTGCATTGTGAAACTCCTTCCGGCACACTAAATCCCCTAGCCGACCTAGGCGCATTGAAAAAAAAGCACGGCGTGCCCCTTTTTTATGTGGACGCTGTGGCTAGCCTTGGTGGAGCACCTGTACTTATGGATGCATGGCATATTGATATTTTACTGGGTGGCTCACAAAAATGTTTTTCAGCGCCGCCCAACCTATGCTTTCTGGGGTTAAGCCCAGCAGCTTGGCAAAAGGCTGAAGAAGTAGCCTATGCAGGATACGATGCTATTTTGCCTTGGAAAAATGTCTTAAAAGAAAATTTGTGCCCGTACACGCCCTACATGGCCGGCGTAGCTGCCTTACACACCTCTTTGCAAGCACTTATGCAAGAGGGCATGCCGTCTGTTTTTGCACGCCACGAAGCGGCAGCCAAAACGTGTCGCCAAGGCCTTACGCAACTTGGTATACAGTTATGGCCACAAGAAGGCGCTATACACTCACCCACTGTCACCGCTGCCTACATTCCGCAAGGCTTCTCTTGGGAAAGCTGGCGTAAAGCCCTACACTTGCGCGGGCTAGACGTGGGAGGCTCCTTCGGCCCCATGGCCGGAAAAGTATTCCGCATGGGACATATGGGCAGTCAGGCACACAAAACGCTTGTTGAGCAAGGGCTAGCGAGCATAGCTGAGGTATTACAATCTGCCTCATAAACAAAATCGCTATCAAATGTGCATTTGTTGTTGACAAAGCGCCAAGCTTTCTCTAAATCTTGGAGCTGTCATTTATTTACAAACCTTTTTCCTTTCTACTTCGGAGAAATGACATGACAAAAGCAGAACTCGTTGAAAAGATTTATGCCAAAGCTGGCCTTCCCACCAAAACGATGGCTGAAAGCGCCCTTGACGCTGTGATAGCTTCGGTTCGTGAAGCACTTGCTGAAGGAGAGTCTGTGACATTTACCGGCTTTGGTACCTTTAAAGTATCTGAACGCGCTGCTCGTAAAGGCCGCAACCCACGCACTGGTGAAGAAATTGAAATTCCTGCTAGCAAAGTAGCTAAGTTTACCCCAGGAAAGCAGCTAAAAGACGCCTTAAAATAGATTTTTATACATATTTGGGGATTTTTCCCCATGACGCGGAGGGGTGGCAGAGCTCGGTTTATCGCGGCGGTCTTGAAAACCGTTGAAGGTGAGAGCCTTCCGGGGGTTCGAATCCCTCCCCCTCCGCCA
>CAYJNG010000230.1:0-1834 GCA_964371505.1 uncultured Desulfovibrionaceae bacterium | reverse complement strand
CCCTCCTTCCCCCACAAAAAAATGACAAACAAATAACATAAAATAAACAATAAAAACCATATACATGGGGATTAGTATGAGTAATGAAGTAGATAAAATTATCTATTCCATGATTCGCGTCACCAAGCGACATGGACAAAGGGAAGTTTTAAAAGATATTTCCCTCTCCTATTTTTACGGAGCAAAAATTGGTGTACTTGGCCTTAACGGCGCTGGTAAGTCTTCTCTTTTGCGCATTTTGGCCGGTGTAGACACAGAGTTTGATGGCAAAACTGTGCTCGCTCCCGGTCATACCATTGGCTACTTGGAGCAAGAGCCACTGGTAAATGAAAGCCGCACCGTACGTGAGGTTGTGGAAGAAGGCGTGCAAGACTTAGTGGACATTGCCAAGCAATACGAAGCCATTAATGAAAAGTTCGCTGAGCCCATGGAACCGGAAGAAATGGACGCCCTTATTGAAAAGCAAAGTAAAGTGCAAGACATCATGGATGCCAAAAATATTTGGGACCTTGATGCACGCCTTGAAATGGCCATGGACGCCTTGCGCTGCCCTCCGGGGGATACGCCTGTTTCCGTCATTTCTGGTGGTGAGCGCCGCCGCGTAGCTTTATGCCGCCTCTTACTGCAAAGCCCAGATATTTTGTTACTGGACGAACCCACCAACCACTTGGACGCAGAATCTGTAGCTTGGCTTGAGCGCTTCCTCTCCACCTTCCCCGGTACCGTCATCGCTGTAACACACGACCGTTACTTCCTTGATAACGTAGCTGGCTGGATTTTAGAACTTGACCGCGGCCGCGGTATTCCCTGGAAAGGCAATTACTCTTCTTGGCTTGAGCAAAAACAAAAACGTCTTGCCCACGAAGAAAAAAGCGAAGCCCAACGTCAAAAGACTCTCGATAGAGAACTTGAGTGGATTCGCATGTCCCCCAAGGGCCGTCACGCCAAAGGGAAGGCACGTATTAATGCTTATGAAGCCATGCTCTCCCACGAAAGTGAAAAGCTTGCGCCGGATCTTGAAATCTACATCCCACCGGGACCCCGCCTTGGCAAGAGCGTGGCAGAAGCCAAAGGCCTTAAAAAGAGCCTTGGTGACAAATTGCTGGTGGAAGACCTTAACTGCCTTATTCAGCCCGGTGCCATTGTGGGCATTGTGGGCCCCAACGGTGCGGGTAAATCCACCTTCTTTAAGATGTTGGTGGGCCTTGAAAAGCCCGATGCAGGTGAGCTCACCATAGGTGAAACCGTACAATTTGCTTACGTGGATCAAGGGCGCGACTCCTTAACCCCTGGCAAAACCGTGTACGAAATCCTCAGCGAAGGCATGGAAACCATTAAGCTTGGTAACAGAGAAATGAACGCCCGTGCCTATTGCTCGCGCTTTAACTTTGCCGGCCAAGACCAACAAAAACCCGTGGACGTGCTCTCTGGTGGTGAACGCAACCGCTTACACCTTGCCCGCATGCTCAAGTCCGGTGCCAACGTCATCCTCCTTGACGAACCCACCAACGACATTGACGTAAACACCATGCGCGCCTTGGAAGATGCTCTGGACAACTTTGCCGGTTGTGTGCTGGTTATCAGCCACGATCGCTGGTTCCTTGACCGCATCGCTACGCATATCCTCGCCTTTGAAGGAGACTCCACCGTGACCTTCTTTGACGGTAACTATTCTGAATACGAAGCCGACCGTAAAAAACGCCTCGGCAAAGGCGCAGATACCCCCACTCGCGTGAAGTTCCGCAAGCTTACACGCTAAAAGGGATTTGTTTTTCGTTTTCAGTTTTTAATTTGTGTTTTATGTGGGGGGAGGGACCTTTTACAAAAGGTCTCC
>CAYJNG010000229.1:0-1857 GCA_964371505.1 uncultured Desulfovibrionaceae bacterium | reverse complement strand
AAGAGGAAAGCATAAAGCTCTCCTCTTGGCTAAATATCACACGCTGATGTACGTTTATTTTTTCTTTTTAATGTCACATAACAAATCTTCATCCTGCATGCCCAAGGCCTTTAATAAAGCCTCTTTATACACTTTTAATACTTGTATGCGCGCATAGTATTTAGAGTCGGCAGGAATAATATGCCATGGGGCGTAAGATGTATTGGTGCGCATAAACATCTCATCGGCAGCAATTTTGTATTCATCGGCCTTTTCTCTATTGCGCCAATCTTCATCGGTGAGCTTATAGTTTTTCCAAGGCGTATTTTCTCTTTCCTTAAAGCGGCGCAGTTGTTCTTCACTGCTAATATGCAGCCAAAACTTTAATAATATATTCTTTTTATTTACCAATTGTTCTTCAAAGTTATTAATTTCTGCAAAGGCTCGCTTCCACTCATGGGGCTTAGCAAATTTTTCTACTCTCTCCACAAGCACACGCCCGTACCATGTGCGATCATAAATGGTGACATAGCCAGCCATGGGCACATGCCGCCAAAAACGCCATAAGTAGTGGTGCGCCAACTCTTCATCGGTGGGGGCACTCACAGGAATGATACGCGTAATGCGCGAATCCACCGCCGCAGCCAAACGGCGAATATTCCCCCCCTTGCCGCCGGCATCCCAGCCTTCAAAGGTAAGAGTTGAAGAAATGCCTGCCTGATAAGCTTTATACGTCAGTTGAAACACATCTTTTTGCAGCTTTTTAAGTTGCTTTTTATAATCTTCGCGCTCAAGGGTTAACCCCATATCCAAGCGATCAAGCACTGTGGTGGAAGCATCCACCTTGATATTTTCTTCAGATACAGGAATTTCCTTGCGCGTTTTTTCAGCAATCTTGGCAGCAATGACATTTTCCACATGCGAAATAAGCGATCGCGCCACGGAAACATGGCAGAAACGCTTATCATAGGCATCAATAACATACCAAGGAGCAAAATCCCTATCTGTCAGAGTGATGGTTTCAGCAACGGTAGAAACAAGTTTTGGATATTTCTCTTCACTATGTTTATCATACGGCGTAAAACGACAAGCACCCTGCTCTTTTTCACGATTATTACGACGTTTTTTATGCTCATCTTGATCCAAATGCAGCCAAAATTTCGTCAACGCATACCCATTTGAAGCTAAATTCCGTTCAAATTGTACTCTCTTATGTAACGCTTCAGTAAATTCTGCCTCATCGGTTTTTTTGTACGAAGCCTTACGAATAATTTCATCGTACCAGCCGCCAAAGAAAATACCAAACTCTCCATACGCAGGGAGTTTAACCCAATATCGCCATGCATCGGGGCGCGAAGTTTCCGCCTCATTGGTTTTCCAAAAGGTATGATTGCTCAGTTTTTTTGTGTCCACCCAAGAAGAAAGCGTGTTTACCAAAGAGCCGCGCCCTGATCCATCCACACCAAGGATAGTGATAAGCACAGAAATTTTATGTTCTTCACACTGTCTTTGTAATTGAAAGAGCTTAACGCGTAATTCATTTTCCACATCTTTATACGCATCACGAGGAAAAGTTTGCCCTAAAATCATGTTTTGAAACATTGCTTTCTCCTTGTTATAAATGACTTGTGTATACTATCTATTTTTACGGTACTTTTTGTAAAAACTCTAGGGGTGATTTCCCTCTTTTGTTCTCATAAGTGCGAAATAATTCTTTAAAAACAAAAAAAGGGGGCAAGGCTAAAGCCCACCCCCCAAATATACTCTACTAAGCTTACACTACATGGTAGAACCAGAAGCTGCGCGTTGCATCTTCACTTCTACTTTTTCAGTTAAGCCTTCATAGTACTTACGTAAAATCACGAGGCATTCATCACG
>CAYJNG010000228.1:0-1881 GCA_964371505.1 uncultured Desulfovibrionaceae bacterium | reverse complement strand
TTGGAAGGCGGCAAAGAGTACTTCCAAAAAGCCTATGCCGACCTTGGCCCCCTTTCCTCCAAAGAAAAAAGCGGCATCGCTGTTGTTACCGTGCTTATGGCCTACCTTTTCACTGTGCCCTGGCACGGCATGCCTGCAGCCTATGGCTTTATGACATTGCCCTATATCCTTTTCTTGCCTTTCCTAAAGGTAGGTACAGCAAAAGCTATTAACAGAACAAACTTTGGCATCTTCTTCTTTATGATCAGCTGCCTTGGCATTGGAACTGTGGGCAGTGAGCTTGGCTTTGGTAACATCATCTCCAGTACCATTACCCCCTTATTAGAAGGTGCTCCGGTGCTTGTTTCCTTACTCATCATGATGGGTTGCGGCGCTGTTGCTAACTTCTTTATGACGCCGTACGCCATGATGGCAGGCCTTTCTTACCCCTTTGCCCAAGTGGGTGTAGACCTTGGCCTCAACCCCATGGCCACAGTTATGACCTTAGTAGCCTCTTGTGACCTTATATTCTTCCCCTTCCAAGTGGCACCCTACTTATTACTCTTTGGCTATGGCATGATTAGCATGAAAGAATTCTTAACTTTTAATATAGTTAAAATTCTTCTTACTGTAGTTTTCTTCTCTTGTGTTATGTATCCAATATGGAATATGTTCGGATTGCTTTACGCAAGTTAAGTTTTATAAAATAAAACTAAAATTCATACCCCTTTTCTTTGATTATATTCAAAGAAAAGGGGTTTTTTAGAGAATATACACTTGTCTAGTTTGTAGAAAACTATTTTTTAACTATTACTTTGCTTTTAGGGCATTCAACATTATAAGATTGATGCAATCTTACACGCATCTTTTCAGCTAAAACTGTTTCTTTTTCATTCTCTTTAATTTTTTTATCCATATTCATAACAGCACTCCTAAAATTTATTTCCTCTCTGTGAAGGAAACTTAATCTACCACGAAATGCAGTTCTGTCAATTCATAGCCTCGCAATAAAATTCAATCAGCTTAATAGATTTTTTTTATTTAGCTCTAAAACAATTTTACTAATCAATATTATAACTTTTTCCTATTATAAAAAATACTGTTTGCAAACTTTACCATATGGTATACAACACCAATACGTATGTTGAAGGGATAAAGAACATGGAATTACAAGAATATATCTTTATTTTTGCTTGGTTTTTAGCAGGATTTATACATGGCATAGGCGGCACAGGAGCAGCCATGGTGGCTGTACCCATCATCACAAGCCTTATGCCTTCTGAAACGCTCACCCCAGTGGCTTGCTGCATTGCTGTTTTTATTTCAGCTCACGTGGCATGGAACTTTCGTGCACATTGCATATACCCTACACTAAAAACGTTACTTATGGGGGCTGTACCAGGCTCTTTTGTGGGACTTGGAATACTTATTTTTATTCCCACACATGCCATACAATTTTTAACAGGCTGTGTTATGGTTCTCTTTGTATTATGGCAAACACTGTATAAAAAAAGTATGCAGTGCAGCTTAGAAACTTTGCCCCGAACACTTCTAGCCGGTGGCTGCGCAGGCGTACTTAATACCTCCATTTCTTTTGGTAACCCTGCCATAAGCGCCTATACCCTCTTTGTGGGCTACCCGCCTTTACAAATAATAGGCATCACCAATGTGTTTTCGGTATTTGGGTACCTTTTTGCTTGCATAACACAAGCCATGGCCGGACTTTTCACACAAGAGGTGCTGATATGGGCTGCCTATGGCATACCTGCTTCCATGCTTGGTATTGCCTTAGCTACGCCACTCACTAAACGCATTGCTCCGCTGGTATTTAAGCGCATTCTTTTAAGTATTATCAGTGTAGGTGGTGTGCTTTGTTTATGGCGGGGTATACAACATATGTAG
>CAYJNG010000227.1:0-1889 GCA_964371505.1 uncultured Desulfovibrionaceae bacterium | reverse complement strand
GAGAGACCATGGTAAAAAATGCAATTGGTGTCGATGAAATTGACACCAGCATTTTTGCCACGGTCTCTCAGCTTGTTTATTCTGCTTTGTCATAAAGCATCCTCATAGTATATAAAATTAAGTTTATTGCGGGCAGAGTAAAATATGCAAAATAACACATCTGTGCTGTGCCAAGCCAAGGCAAAAGCCATATATTTTATTACACTCACCCTTTAGCCTCCTAAACGCCTTGACAAGACAGAGATAGTTGTTTAATCAACTTTCTATGCAAAATTCAAATTTTGACCAGTTTGTAGCAAACTCCCTAGGTCGCTACGTGGGCATAAGCCATTTTTCCTTGGTGCGCATTTTTGCACGTGAACTAAAGAAAAAAAACATCGACCTCACCCTAGAGCAATCGCGTGTATTATTTACACTTTTCATTCAAGACGGCAGATTGCAGCAAGAAATTTCCGATTTACTTTTTCAAGAAAAATCCAGCACCAGTCGTTTAATCGACTCCCTTGAACGCAAGGGCTATGTGCAAAGAAAGCAATCTGAACAAGATGAAAGGCAAAAACTTATTTTTCTCACCCCAGCTGGTGCAGCCATGCAAGAGCCTTGCGTAAACGTGGCCCTAGAGGTGCAAGAAAACCTCAAAAAGCAGTTCACCCTCGAAGAATGGACACAGCTTATGCAGTTAACACAAAAGCTTTCGCAAGTGGTGCGGGCTTTATAATAGTAGAAATAAACATTTTTATATATTTAAATCAGGATTAATCCCACAGGAGAAAACCCATGTTATCACGTAAAATTTTAGCCCTAACCTTGGCACTTGGTGCCATGCTTTTCACCGCTGCGTGTGAAGATAAAAAAGCCGGCCCTGCCGGTGGTTCCGGCGCCATGCCTCCGCCTTTAGTTTCTGTTATGGAAGTTAAAGAACAAGATTACCCTCTTAATATGAACTTTCAAGCCGTTACTCAAGGGTCGCGTGCTGTGGAAGTGGTGGCTCGTGTGCAAGCACTCATCACAGAAAAAAAATATGAAGAAGGCGCCTATGTGGAAGAAGGGCAAATACTTTTTCAATTGGAGCGCGATGAATACGAAGCGCGCATGAACCAAGCTCAGGCGCAATTTGAGCAAGCTGAAAGAGAGTGGAATCGTATCCGTCCTTTGTATGCTAGAAATGCCGTGAGTCAAAAGGAACGTGATATTGCTCTGGCGGCTTTTTCTTCTGCCAAGGCTGATTTACGCATTGCCCAAATCAATTTGGATTATTGCCAAGTGAAGGCCCCTGTGTCCGGCTATTCCGGTAAAGAAAGTGTCACCGCCGGCAACCTTGTCAGCAATGGCACTCACATGACCTCCATTAATCAAACCAATCCATTATACGTAAATTTCTCCTTCCCTGGTACGACCTACTTACGCAACAATCAATTGGTTGCTGCAGGCCGTTTAGAGCTTCCAAAAAACGATGCCTACACCGCCTCCATTCGTCTGGTGGATGGCACCATGTACCCTGTGAAGGGTAACGTAACCTTTGTGGACTCGCAGGTGGATCAATCCACCGGTGTAGTAAAGGCTAGAGCCACCTTTGAAAATAAAGATGACGCCGTATACCCCGGTCAATATGCCCGTATTTTCTTGGAAGGTGCTGTGCTTAAAAACGCCATCCTCCTTCCCCAGCGCGCTGTACTCAACACTCAAATGGGCTCTGTAGTCATGGTGGTGGGTGAAAACAACATCGTAGAAATGCGCCCTGTAAAAGTAACCATGAATGTGGAACAAAACTATCTATTGGAGACCATCATGCAGGCCGGTAAGCAAACCATTGGTGTGAAAGCCGGTGAGCGCATCATCACTGACGGCCTTGTAAAAGCAAGACCTGGCGCCCCTGTGACCATTGCTCC
>CAYJNG010000226.1:0-1929 GCA_964371505.1 uncultured Desulfovibrionaceae bacterium | reverse complement strand
GCTGCAAGCGCGTGTCATAGATGGTGAAGACGGTGAAGAGGGTGAAGATGGTTATGGCGATGGAAAAGACGCAGACATGACCACACCGGAACCCGCAGCACAGCCCTATGCCGCAGGTAAACAGCCCTTTATTCAAGACAATCGCAAAGGGCAAGTGATGGACCACAATGACTACTACATAAACAGTGTCATTCGTAAAGCTCGCGCCTTGGTGAACTTTCCTCTAGGCATGCCCGCAGGCATTGTTTCCACATCCATCAACGCTCATGTGACAGCCCAAGGCAAAATTACCAAGGTAGAGATTTCGCGCCCTAGCCGTAATGCAGCTTTAGACGCAGCCCTCGTACAGGCCACTAAACAGGTAAAAGGCTTGCCCCCACACCCTTCCGGTGAAGCGCAAACCTTATACCTTATTTTTACAGTAGAAACCCCTGAATAACATATCATTTTTGGAGGATAGTATGAAAAAAAACCTTCTTTTACCCTTATACAGCTTAGCATGTTTGCTCGTGTTCAGCGTCACAGCGGCCCATAGTGCTGTTAAGGTAGACATTTACGGCCCTGGGCAAAACCTTATCAACCTAGCCTTAACGCAACCCATTAAAGGACCCAACACCCCTGCCACGGGCCTTGCTCCGGAATTACAAAAACTTGTGCAAGAAAATATGGCTATTTTGCCCTTCTTGGCTCTTACTTCCGACAGCAGCGTTCTTGGCGGTACCACCTTGGCCGGCTATGAGCCTCCAAGCCTTGATTTTAAACGCTTTCAGTTGGCCGGCTCTGACATTGTGGTCACCTCTTACTGGCCCAATGAAAGCACTGTACAAATGCGCGCCTTTGAAACCTCCAGCGGCAAGCGTCTTTTTGGCAAAGAGTATCCTAACCTTAGCCCCAAAGACCTTACCACCGTGGCAGATCGCTTTAGCGCAGACTTATTAGAGGTTATCATTGGCAGTGGTGATCTTTTCCGCTCCACTTTGGCCTTTGTAAAAAAAGTGGGCAAGCTTAGATCTGACGTATGGACAGTGCGCCCCACGGGCCGCGATTTACGCCAAGTGACCCGCCTCAACGGCGAAGCCCTTTCCCCTGCATGGTCTCCCGACGGACGCTTTGTAGTTTTCACCCACATTGATGACCGCTCCCACGGCCTTGGCGTTTGGGATAGAGCTTCCAGCAATGTACAGCGTATACGCTTTCCCGGAAACATCGTCATTGGCCCTGCTTTTACCCCGAGCAATCAAGTGGCTGTAAGTCTTTCCAACGGACGCAACCCCGACATTTACCTGCTTAACCATGCTTTCCAGCGCCAAAGCGCTTTGGAGCAAAACGACTCCATTAACGTATCGCCCACCTTTGACCGCAGCGGTACCAAGATGGCCTTTACCTCCAACCGCCTTGGTGGCCCGCAAATCTTCTTAAAAGATTTAAACTCCGGCAGCGTGCGCCGCGTAAGTGTTAATGGTGCCTATAATACGGAAGCCTCATTAGCGCCCGACGGAAGCCTTGTGGTATACAGTCGCATGACAGATTTTGGTCACCGTATCTTTGTGCAAGATCTCGTAAGCGGACAAGAAAGACAAATTACCTTTGGCCCCGGCAGTGATGAGCAACCCTCTTTTTGCGGCGACAGCTACTCCATTGCCTTTACTTCCAGCCGCGGTGGCGCTCGTGGTATTTACCTCACCACACGCAATGGCGCTGCACCTAAAAAAATAAATACTGGCTCAGGCGATGCCTCCTTCCCACGTTGGGGCATGCCGCAGTAAGCAAACCATTGTATTTAAAAATTCAAAAGTTGGCGTAATTCACTTGCGCCATTATCGAGAAGGGAGCCGTAAGGCTCCCTTCAGAGTGTTGACAAACTCTACTGGGGGAAAACCTTTTTTGAAAAAAAGCCCCAATCTAAGCTGGCCCCCAGACCCCTTTTCC
>CAYJNG010000225.1:0-1947 GCA_964371505.1 uncultured Desulfovibrionaceae bacterium | reverse complement strand
AAACTTCTTTTAAACGTCTAAAAGAAGTTTACATGGAGCATAGCTCTTGCCCCATATTTACTTTACTCTCGTTATTTTTTTAAAAGAGCTTGTGCGTACCTTTCCACAGGGGCAAATTCATCACGCAGTGGTGCTACTTGTGCGGGTACAGGCTCTAATATACGCGCACTAAGCATTTTTTGTATGGGGGCAGAAAATTTATGAATATCTTGCCCTTGCTCTATGATAGCCTGTACGGTTTCATTTTTGTCTGGTAAAGCTATTGCCATAAAGTTTTGCACGGCTTCTTTGTTTTGTTGCGGGGTAATGGCAAAAATATACACATGTTTAAAGGAGCTTTTAAGGGCGGCATAAATACTTTGAAGAATATAGCTATCTTCCCCTTGAAAAGCAGAGATAATATTCATCATAACAGCGCCTTGGTCATGTACAGCACGGCGTAAGGCTGCCGCTGCTTCCACTGTTCCCATGTGAAAGGGTACAGAATAATGTGAATTAAACACATCTACGAAAACAAGATCATACTTTTGTGTATTGGTGGTGAGGTGTCGACGAGCGTCTTCATGGAAAATGCGCATGCGGGCGTCTTCTTTAAGGCCAAAAGCTTCCTTAGCAAGTTTGGTCATACCTGCGTCTAATTCCACCACGTCAAGGCGAAGTTTATCGCCATCAAGGCCGCCGTGCCCTGCCAAAAGCCACTTAGGGATAGAATATCCCCCGCCGCCCAGCATAAGCACGCTTTGTGCTTTGGGAAAAAGTACCGTACCTAGGGCATAGTACTTGGTATAATCAAAGAGAAGCTCCGACGGTTTATCCAAATAAGTGCCCGACTGTGCATAGCCAGGGTCTGTGGCCATAAGGCGTATGGGGCGCTGCTCTTCATTATAGCCTTGGCTTATGCGAATGCTGTTGTATGGTGTTTCTACGGGCGGTGGCGTGCCCTTAGCGCGCATAGCTTCTTCTACATGGCTGTTTATAGTGCCCATAACAGGTATACATGCTAACAATAATAGGGCGGATACGTTTTGCGCCTTGGGAATTTTACCGCTGACCCCCACAAGCACAGATAAAAATAACATGGCAGCTGCCGTACCCAGTAATATATGCGTGCTGGAAAAATAGGATATAAGTACAAAGCCGCCTAAAAATGTACCTACAATGCTACCTGTGGTGGAAAGGGCGTACAAACGGCCCACCGTGGCGCCGGAAGTGGAAATATCTGCCAAGCGTAAACGAATAATATACGGTGATACCATGCCAAAGGCCACAGCTGGTAAAGCAAAAAGGCATAGCGAGGCTACCACAGCGGAAAGATAAATATTATCTATATTAGTGGTAATGCTTATACCCACAAAGCGATGCGCCAAAGCAGTAATGGCAGACCCAAGCCCTGCACCCAATAGAATGCGCGCCAATACATTTACCGAAAGCTTTTTATCGGCCAAACGACCGCCCAAAAAAGCCCCCACCGCAAGGCATGCGAGCACCACGCCTATGAGGCTTGTCCATACAATAACGGATGTGCCTAAATGCGGCGCCATAACACGCGCACCTACCATTTCTAAAACCATAATCAATGCGCCGCTGGCAAATATGACAAATTCTAACATAGGAACCTTTATATATATGTAATTTTTTGGGGGAGGAAAAAAACCTTTTTTGAAAAAAAGGTTCTTTTCCTCCCCCAAACCCCCACCTTTTTCCAAAAAACTTTCATGGCCGCTTTCTTTTATTGTTTAAAAAAGATGTTACGGCAATGAAGTTTTGTTAAGAGGGGGTGCTTGTATAGGCTTAGCTGCGCCCAAATGTTTGTTAAGGGATGAAGCTTCATCGCCATTGGTTTTTTGAAGGGTGGGGTGCGGGGGGGGGAAAATTTTTTTTTTTAAAAAAATTTTCCACCCCCCAAAAAATACGTTAAAAAAACCAAAAAAGTTTGCGGGTTATGTG
>CAYJNG010000224.1:0-2006 GCA_964371505.1 uncultured Desulfovibrionaceae bacterium | reverse complement strand
CGCGTTTTTTAGGTAAAATATATATTCTACTTTGCGCCGCAGTTTGCATATAAAGAAAAATGCTCGCCGCCATGGGTTTTTTTGAAGGGGAGGGTGCGGGAGGGGAAACTTTTTTTTTCTAAAAAAGTTTCCCCTCCCACAAAAAATTCTTTCCTAAACTAACTCACCATCAAACACGGTGGTGGCGCCGCCAGTCATAAAGATGTGGTCATTATCTGCCCAGCGAATATGCAGGGTGCCACCAAGGAGGTGAATATTCACATCGCGCTCAGTAAGGCCAAGACGTGCGCAAACCACACCCACAGCGCAAGCACCTGTGCCGCACGCTTGGGTTTCACCTGCTCCGCGTTCCCACACGCGCATACGCACATTGTTTTTGTCGAGCACTTCAATGAATTCCACATTGATGCGCTCAGGGAAGAGAGGGTGGTTTTCTATGGCAGAGCCAATGGCTTCAATGGCAAAGTCGTCAAGGTTTTCACCTTGAATAACCACATGCGGGTTGCCCATGGAAACGCAAGAACCTGTGTAGGTTTTGCCAAGAGCTTCAATGCTGATTTCAAGGGCGGTGTCGCCTTCGTGTTTTACAGGAATGCGCGCAGGCACCCACTCAGGCGTACCCATATCCACGGTGGCACCGGTGACTTTATCCCCTTCCATAATAAGGGTGATGATTTTAATGCCGGCAAGGGTTTCCACTGTGAGTTCTGGTTTGCTCACAAGGCCATGCTCATAGGCATATTTGCCCACGCAGCGAATGGCATTGCCACACATTTGAGACTCACTTCCGTCACTGTTAAACATGCGCATGCGCACGTCTGCCACTTCAGAAGGTAGAATAAGTACAAGGCCATCGGAACCAATGCCCTTATGTCTGTCACTCACTTGTATGGCAAGGGCGGCAGGGTCACTCACGGGGCTGATACGTGCATCCATATACACATAATCATTACCTATACCGTGCATTTTTGTAAATTTCATGGGCATCTCCTCAAGCGTATATACTTTGCTGTACATTGATTGCACAAACAGTGTTCATGCATAGCAAGTTTGGTAGCATACTAAAAAAAATTAGGAATTTGTACTAAAATTTTTAAGGCTATATTTTATTGATATGCTTAAATATTTTCTTTAATCCATGCGTTGAGACCTGTAAGGTCTTCACCCCAAGGCCATGTGCCGCCGGCAAAATATTTTCCGCGTCCGTAAAAAAGGGTGCCGCAAGCTTCGGCGGCAAACATATCTGTGCTGGCATCGCCCACCATGAGCACCTCGGCGGGGTCGGCTTTGGCTTTGCGGATGATATTTTCAAGCAAGGGAGTTTTGGAAGGAGGTGCACCGCATATTTCTGTGAAGTATTTGGCTAGGCCGCGCTCAGGGAGGAAGTAGTCTAGTTCCGCTTGTGGCGCGCCGGAGCATACGTAGATGGGCAGCTTGCCATGCCACGTTTGTAAAACTTCCTCAATGCCGGGCACGAGGGGGCAGGTTTTGATAAGCCCAAAGGTGAGGGCTTCAAAACGGGTGTTCCACTCTTCATAGTCGGCTTCTGTCATGGTTTTTCCAAGAATTTCTTCAAAAAACCACGCAAATTTTACTTTGCGATTAATGCCGCCATGCATAATGTGATGTAATTTTAAGCGGTCAGAGGCCTCTTGACCGTAGGGGCGGCCCATTTCGGCAAAGGCTTCTGTTTTAATGTCCATGCTTTCTAATATGACGCCGTCGCAATCAAGTACAAGGGTGGATATGGGCATATATATTCCTTATTATAGGGGTAAAAAAGGGAGAATACTTTTTTCGCTTACCCTTGGCAAGAGGGGGCTATGGCCCTTATGTCGATAGGCTTTAAAACGTTCTTCCTGTGGATTGAAGAGTAAGTATCCGTAGATAAAGGTTGTTTCAATACATCAAAAATGGGGTGTAGTATATTCCTTTCCTTTCTTGGCAGATGACGTTACACTTACCTTATGAAAAAAGAAAATACCCCTAAAGAAATTATTCAAGTG
>CAYJNG010000223.1:0-2012 GCA_964371505.1 uncultured Desulfovibrionaceae bacterium | reverse complement strand
CCATAAAGCAAAGACTCTTTACACCTGTTCCTTAATTCAGTACCTTTTCAAGCATTATAAGGCATACGAACTCTACAACACGCATTACTCTAAAGGCAAAACCATGCAAAATACCCCGCGCAATACATGTGATACCATTATCTACGGTCAGCATATAATAACGCAAAATGACACGAGGCAACATATAGAACACGGCGCCATTGCCATTAACGCAGGGCGCATTGTGGGCATAGACAGTGCCGAGCTCATTGACGCTCAGTGGCAAGCCAAGGAGCAAAAGCATTTTCCAAACGCCTTGCTTATGCCCGGCCTTATTAATACGCACACGCACGTATCCATGACCTACTTACGCGGCCTTGCTGACGACTTACCCCTTATGCAATGGCTGCACGAATATATTTTTCCTGTGGAACAAAAAATAAGCCGTGAAATTGTGGAAATAGGAGCGCAACTAGGCTTTTTTGAAATGCTACGCACAGGCACCACCGCTTGCATTGATATGTACTTAGCAGAAGATGCCGTGTTTAACGCAGCTAAAAAAATGGGTATTCGCTGCCAAGGCGGCGAAGGCGTTTTTCTTTTCCCAAGCCTAGGAAGTAGCGGTGGCGAGGCTACCTTTGATATTATTCGTGCCCATGCGGAAAAATGCGCACAGGAAGAACGTCTAAGCACCAGCGTGATGATTCATGCTGTCTATACCACCACACCGGACTTGCTGCAAAAAAGTGCAGACCTTGCGCAAGAACTGGCCCTCCCCATACACATGCATGTGGCGGAAACCACCACGGAAACACAAGAAAGCCTAAAACAGTGGGGGCAGCGCCCCGTGGCTTTATGCGAGGCTGCAGGGCTTTTGCGCCAAGGTACCTCCTTTGCCCATGTGGTGGATGTAAACGCAGAAGAAATTGCCTTACTGGCGCAAAAAAACGTAGCTGTGGCCCATTGCCCTTCATCCAACATGAAGTTGGCCTCAGGGGTTGCCCCCATGATGGCTATGCGTAAGGCCGGCGTATGCGTAGGCCTTGGCACAGACGGGGCAGCCAGCAATAACAGGCTTAATATGTTTACAGAAATGCGCGAAGCAGCCCTTATGCATAAAGTGGCGCATAAAGACCCCACAGCCTTGCAAGCCCAAGAAGTTTTAGACATGGCTACACGCGAAGGTGGGCGCATCTTTGCCGGCTTACAAAGCCATACGCCGCAAGAGTGTCTTGGCGTTTTAGAAGTGGGACGCAAGGCCGATATTATTGGCCTTAACCTTTTGGAGCCACACATGCAGCCCATGTATGTACCAGCCTCCCATTTAGCCTATGCCGCCATGGGCTCAGAGGTTCTTTTCAGCATGGTGCATGGAGAAATGGTGTACACTGAGGCAAGCTTGCACAGCGCAGAATATCAAGCCCTTTTACAAGAAGTGCAAAAAATTCGCTCTTGGGTTTTAACGCACAATAAGGCTTAAGCTCTACATAGTTACTGCTAAAAACGTGTTTCCACACGTTTTTAAGAAAGGTACGCTCACTCCAAATACCCCATTCAGGGACGCCGTAAGCACGTGACGGCTTATTTTACGTGGCGACTACATAACCTTTTTCAAAAGTCCATTACTCAGCTTGCTCAAGCCTTTATATGTTGATATTTTATTTTATAAAATCAACAACTAAAACACAAAAAGGAGCAAAAAATGGACACTCAAGAACTTACTGTCATCGCCACGGTACAAGCTAAAGAAGAGCGTAAGGATTTTGTGCGTGAAGAACTCATTAAATTATTGGTTCCCACACGCCAAGAAGAGGGCTGCATAACTTTTCTTCTCCATGAGGATAAGCAAAAACCGCATTTTTTTGTACTTTATGAAAATTGGGCCAGTCATGAACTTTGGCAAAAGCATTTGCAAAGCCGGCATATAGAAGTATTTAAAACAGCCACGGAAGATGCCTTGGACCAGTGGAATATGTATGAATTAACCAAATATAACGCGTAAAAAGTAAGGGGAGCTTTAAGCTCCCCTCAGA
>CAYJNG010000222.1:0-2066 GCA_964371505.1 uncultured Desulfovibrionaceae bacterium | reverse complement strand
TCTTTACGGAAGGTCTTACTTTCATAATAGTACTCCAGACTACACTTCTTCCTGCAACAATTAGCAGGAACAGAAGCTTCTATCCGTCTTTGCTCTTTATGTCAACACAAATATTACCGCCTAGGTCCACGGTCTGAAATACTGAGTATCTCAGGCCCCCTTGGGGTAATGGCAATGCTGTGCTCATAGTGAGCCGCAAGTTTGCGATCTCGAGTCACAGCCGTCCAATTATCTTCTAAAATGTCCACCTCATAGCTACCTACAGTTACCATGGGTTCTATGGCAATTACCATCCCATTGTGCAACGGCATACCTGCAAAGGCTGGCCTAAAGTTGGGCACTTCGGGTTTTTCGTGCATTTTGGCGCCAACACCGTGACCCACAAAACGACGAACAACCCCAAATCCGGCATCTTCTACGAATTTTTGTATGGTTTCCCCAATAAAGTACACATCCACAGAATGCTTTGCCACTTCAATGCCCTTGTACAAAGCATCTTCTGTCACTTGCATAAGTTTTTGTGCCTCTTCACTTACCTTACCTACCGCAAAGGTGCGTGCTGCATCGCCTACAAAACCTTCATAGACAACACCCATATCTACACTGACGATATCCCCTTCTTCAAGCAGCCGCGCTGAAGGGAAACCGTGCACTACAACCTCGTTAACGGAAACGCATAAGGCAAATGGGAAACCGCAATATCCCAAAAAAGCCGGTTTGAGTTTACGCTCTGCGCAATACGCTCTAGCCGCATTTTCAAAGTCCATGGTGGACACACCAGGTGCCACCATGTCTTCAATAATATCTAGCACGTTGGCAACGTGCCTGTTGGCTTCACGTAAAAGACCAATCTCTCGATCATTCTTAATAAACGCACCGCGAAATTTTTTCATCTTAGTACCTTGCTTAGAAAGACTAAGCTCTACCTTTTTGCTTGGTCTTATTCATAAGACCTTCGTATTGACTAGAAATCATGTGTGATTCCATTTGACTCATAAAGTCCATGGCTACGCCCACCAAAATAAGTAAGCTGGTACCGCCAAAATAGAAAGGCACGTTGAAGTTAGCAATTAAAAGCATGGGTAATACAGATACTAAAGAAATATATACACCGCCGCTTAACGTTAAGCGAGACAGTACTGTATTAATGTATTCTTCGGTTTTATCGCCTGGGCGAATACCGGGAATAAAGCCACCGGCCTTCTTCAAATTTTCTGCCATATCTTTAGGATCAAAAATAATGGCGGTATAGAAATAACAGAAGAAGAATATGAGACCTACAAAGATGAAATTGTAAGTAATGGTCTCCGGTGAGAAAAAGCTTGTAAACATCTGCACATATTCATGGTCAGAAAATTGGCCGATGGTTGCGGGGAACAAAAGCAAAGAGGAAGCAAAAATGGGAGGAATAACCCCGGCAGTGTTCAAACGCAAAGGTAAATGCGTATTTTGACCGCCATACATTTTACGACCCACTTGACGCTTGGCATAGTGAATGGGTATGCGACGCTGCGCGCGCTCCACAAACACAATACATACTGTTACCGCAAGCATTACGACTAAAATTACCACAGCTAAGAAGATAGACATATCCCCTGCGCTGATAAGTTGGAAAGATTGCATGATGGCACGAGGAATACCCACCACAATACCTGAGAAGATAATGAGGGAAATACCGTTACCAATGCCCTTTTCAGTAATTTTTTCGCCAAGCCACATGATGAGTACCGTACCTGCCGTAAAGGTAAGTATGGTTATGAGGCGAAACTCCCAACCTGGCTCTAATACCACAAGGGAGCCGGTGGGGCTGCGCATACTTTCAAGACCCACAGCAATACCAAAGCCTTGCACAAGGGTGATGAGCACGGTTAAATAACGTGTGTATTGTGTAATCTTTCGTTTACCGGACTGGCCTTCTTCCTTAGCCATGCGCTTAATGCTTGGGTTAATAACCTGCATAAGCTGCATGATAATGGAGGCAGAAATATAAGGCATAATACCTAAAGCAAAAACTGAGGTATTAGAAAGCCCGCCACCGGAAAACATATCAAAAAGGCCAAAAAGCG
>CAYJNG010000221.1:0-2100 GCA_964371505.1 uncultured Desulfovibrionaceae bacterium | reverse complement strand
GGCATCAAAATATGGCCCATTGGGAATTATATGGCATGAGTAAGGGCGGTCTTGTGTCTCTTACCAATACACTTTGCGTTTCGCTTTTAGGCACGCCCATTACTGTGAATGCCATTAGTCCTGGGCATATTCATACCGGCCACATGGACGAATTAGAAGCCTACGATCATGAGATTCATCCTTCCAATAGGGTGGGTACACCGCGTGACGTTTCAAATGTGTGTGTCTTTTTAACAGAAGATCAAAATGATTTCATTAACGGGGCCAATATTGTGGTGGATGGCGGTATGACAAAGAAAATGATTTACTAGAACGCGTCTCATAATTCAGCTGGCACTGAAGTATGTTGTATCACTGCGCCAAAAAGCGCGATTTTAGGCTTGTTCCGGTGGTTACACCACCGCGCCAAACAGAAATTTGGCGACTAGAAGCTCCTCAAAATGCGCTATCGAACAATTATGAGATAGTTTCTAATGTTGTCTTAAAGTACGATTTTGTAAAAACGCCTCCTTTATTTTGTCACTTAAAGCTGAAAATATACCTTGTTGTGGTAGGGGGGTGACATATATTTGGGGTAACGCTTATTAAAAGTTCTTGCTGTAAAAGTCTTGTTTTTACAGATTTTAAAGTGGTTTGTCTTGTGGGGTATGAGGGCTTGGCATAAAATATGCTCTTATTTTTCGCGGTACAGTTTATTTTTAAGGTACTTTATGCCTCTTCTTTGTATTGCTGGTAGAAAAAGTTATAAAGTACGATGGATTGTGAGAAAATATAGAGGGAAATACAATGGCGCGCAAACGCAAAGCACACAGTTTTTTAGGAACATGGTTTCGCTCCTTTTTCATGGGGTCGTGGCATGCTTTTAGCTTTAACTCTTGGCACTCTTTGCCGGAAAAATTTGTAAAAGCATCTAGCAAAAAGAATTTTCTATACAGTATTAAAGTCACTATTGCTTGTATATTGGCTTATTCTTGTGCGGAGTTTTTGCAATTAGAGTACAGTTTGTGGGCGCCACTAGCCACGCTTATGGTTATGCAAATACATATGTCCACCTCCTTGGAGATGAGCCTTTTACGGCTTTTTGGAACAATCTTTGGGGCTGTGCTTGGTTTAACTTTTTCTGTACTCATGCCGCATACTTTGGAGGGACGTATTTTAGGTATCGCCATTGTGGTACCCATATGTGCTTTTCTAGAGCTGTGGGAGGAGCGCTTTCGCTCTGCAGGGGTAACGGCTGTGTTTGTGCTTTTACTGGGCTATGAAGAGGATTCCGGTATTTTTCTTTTCGCCTTGAATAGAGTGTTGGAGATGGGCATAGGCAGTATAAGCGCGCTTGTGGTTTCTGCTTTACTTTGGCCTGCTTCGGCGGCGGCAGAAGTGCAAAAAATTACGCGACAGCAATTTTCTTTAACGGCGGATCTTATACAAAAAATGACCCATGATATTTTGCATCAAGAGCGTAAAGTTTCTCAGCGTGCCATGTTTAGGCTTTTGAATCAAATTAGTAATAATACACAGCAGTTTTATAAGGTACGCAATTACGAATTGGCGCATATTTATCGTGAATATCCTCTTTTACCGCACAGTGTACGACTTTTAGATGAATTGCGCATGTATATTTCCACCATGATGGACGCGCTTGATACGGAAGGTGGGGTGGAAGTGAGTGTAGAGATAGGAAAGATTATTGCGGAAGTGGCTGAAGCTTTAGAAGTGACACTGCGTTGGATGGCAGACCCCAGCCAAGAGGTGCCGCGCCCCTTACACCCTCTTGTGGAGGATAGAGCCATTCGCTTTGCTACGGTGCGAGAGGAAGGGATGTTTCGTGAGTATGAGGCGGAAAAAATTGTGGCCTTATTTTCTTTTTATAATGGTTTAAACCATACGGCGCAGGCGGTGGCTATTTTTCAAGAGCGCCTTATGATAGCGCAAAAAAATGCCGATATAAAAAGTTATATGGCGTAGCGTTTTGTTATACAAAAAAAGCTTGGAAATTTCTTTCCAAGCTCAGACTAATGACAAACCCTATAATTTAAAAGTCTACTTATTTTTTCGATGAAAACCTCAAAAAATATATTTTACAGCTTTAAAATACAGGGA
>CAYJNG010000220.1:0-2129 GCA_964371505.1 uncultured Desulfovibrionaceae bacterium | reverse complement strand
AAAAAAGTATTTTATATGCCTAAACTTTGCCAGAAAACGTATTCCATACGTTCATTTCTGGTAAAGTTTATCTCGACACACAAATTAATAGTGTTATATTTATAAGTATTTAAGTGGTTTTTCAGTATCGACTATCTATGAAAAAATTACATTTGTTGATTTTAAAGCTTTATAGATACAGTAACTTCATCCTGCATACTATATTTTACATAAAAGAATAAGCATACAAAACACATACAAAAATAAAAGGACAATATAAAAAGGAGAAGATTGCTTATGCAAAAGAATATTGCAAGCATATTTAAGATTATAGTAAGTTTTTAAAAAAAGCAAAAAAGAGCAACCACAAGGTTACTCTTTTTAACAAATCAACATCAACATACATGATACCTTTTTTAAAACGCCATGGTTTCAGGATCAAAATCGTCAGAAACAATAAGTACTTTCGTCTCTACGGTGTAGAGCTTATACTGAGTATCATCAACCACTGTGGCGGCTTTATTCAAAACCTTATTCCAACAATGCCAATACTTACCGCTGCCAAGATCCTTTTCCAGAACTTGTACATAGTCAGAAGGCACTCCCCAGCGAGTTAGGTCGATACTCTTTGCCACCCATTGCGGAATTTGTGGTAGTCTAGCCATGTGACACCTCCGAAGTAAAATATTAAGCTACATGCTCTTACCCTACCTTTGAGTCTTACCACACAGAAACGTACAAAATATTTGCGTCACATCAGAAGGCGTTCCACCCTAAATGTAAACTTCACGATGAACTTAAACTTACTAAGAAGATAAGACTTAAAATAAGATTGTCAAAGCTCTTTCTCATCTTTTGTGTTTCAAAAACACTAAAAAGCGCAACCAACCAATACTACCCATGAAGATTGTTACACTTTTCACACACATTTTTACAAAAATATTTACATACCACTCACCCACTAAAAAGCCCCCCAAAAGCTGAGCTTTGAGGGGCGTAGTTATCACTTTATAGGCAAACTTACGCGTTCGTATCTAAACGCATGAGAATGGTTATATCACCATTACTATACTCTTGATAGCTGGAGCCGCCAATGGCCTGCTCTGTGCCCACAGCATTCCAGCCAGAAGGAGGATTATCATCATTTTTGGCCATTTCCTCTTGGAGTTTTTGCGCAGCTTCCACGTCATCGCCAAGCATGATAACTTCCATATTGCTGAGCTTATCATCACCCTTAGCAAGCATCTCCTTCACGGTATCAAGGTCATTCACACCGGTAAGCAGCACATCAAGACCTTCACCGCCATCTACAGAGAGCACTTCATCAAGAGCAATACCATCAAGCTTAATGATGTCGTTGCCACTGCCACCAAGTGCAATGTCACCTTTGCCAGCAAAGAGCACGTCATCGCCGCTACCGCCAAGGAGTATGTCACTACCGTCGCCACCATGGAGGATATCGTCCCCACCAAGGCCGAGGAGCACATCATTACCGGCGCCGCCAAAGAGCATGTCATTATCGTCGTCAGTAGTTGCGTCCAGCTGATTAGCAGCCTCAACAAGTTTGTCAAGGTTAGCAGGGTCTTTAGCCATGGAGGTTATGTTCTCTGTAAGAACAGCCACTTCCTCAGCCGTTAAGCTAGCATCAATATTGCCATATTTTGCTGCATCGGCCTCGTTCATGCCCAAATCTTTTGCAAATTGCTCGAGATTATCTAAAGAGCCCCCGCCCATAAGCAAATCGTCACCGCCTTGACCAAAGACCACGTCATCGCCTTTACCAGCCATGATAATATCACTGTCTGCACTGTCAGTGGCAATGGTTACGGACTCAAACCACAAAGGATTATTCAGAATATATTCCATTGCCTCCATGGTGGAAGGTACATAACCTTCAATGCCCACCTTCTCTTGTACGGCCTCTACGATTTGCTCTAAGGTCATACCGCCAAACATGAAGTTTTCAGCAGCACTGCCTTCCACAAAATTGGCGGTATATTCCACCCCTACCATTTCAGGCCCCTTGGGAGCAAAAATGGATGCAGGATCAGAGGTGGCTTTCCAATCGCTGGTTAAACCGTTGAACCATTCATTCATATCGTGTTCAGCTCTATCGGTGACACTTGAATGCGAACCTTCCGGCACAAAGG
>CAYJNG010000219.1:0-2137 GCA_964371505.1 uncultured Desulfovibrionaceae bacterium | reverse complement strand
TACCAACGAGGCCATGGGCAAATACTTGCCCCTCATCCGCCCCGGCGGCATGGTGTTATATGATAGCCAATTGGTAACATCTGTACCCAAAATTGACGCCATCCATAAGGACTTACCCATGTACAAGGCTGTTATGGACACCCTTGGCAAACCTCAAGCCCTGAACGTGGTAGTTCTTGGCGCCTTAGCCACCCTTACTAAGGCTGTACAAATCAAACATTGTGAAAGCGTATTAGAAGCTCGCTTCCCTGCTGCTTTCCATGAGAATAATAAGAAGGCCCTGCACCTTGGTGTGGAGCTGGCCAAGCCTTTTGTGGATTAACATTGGTTAAAATTTTGCGGGGAAAAGACATAGAGCTTTTCCCCGCAAATACTGTAAACCCTCAAGCATTTTGTAGGATGAATTTATGAACATTCATGAGTATCAGGCCAAAGAACTCCTAGCAAGCTATGGTGTGGCTGTACCCCAAGGGGGCGTTGCCGACACCGTAGAAGAAGCTCTTGCCGTGGCAAAAACACTGCCCGGCCCCATTAGAGTGGTAAAGGCACAAATTCACGCCGGTGGCCGTGGTAAAGGCGGCGGTGTAAAAGTTTGCAAAAGCATGGAAGATGTAGAAGCTGCTGCCAAAGCCATTTTGGGAATGCAACTTATTACCCACCAAACAGGCCCCGAAGGCCAATTGGTAAAAAAAGTATGGGTAGAGCAAGGGACAGATATTGCTAGAGAACTCTACTTGGCTGTGGTACTAGACCGCGGTGCAGAATGCCTCACCATCATGGCCTCACCCGATGGCGGTATGGACATTGAAGAAGTGGCAGAAAAACACCCTGAGCGTATTTTCACCACACGTCTTGATGGAGCCCACACAGTATGGCCTTTCCAAGCCCGTCAGCTCCTTTTTGGCTGCGAGCTTACCCCCGCTCAAGTGGGTCAAGGCATAGCCCTTATCACCAACCTTGTGAAGCTTTGTGTAGAAAAAGACGCCACACAAGTGGAAATCAACCCTCTTGCCATCAACGCAGAAGGGAATATTGTGGCCCTTGACTGCAAAATGAATTTTGACGAAAGCGCCCTTAAGCGTCACCCTGACATTCAAGCCCTTGAAGACCCCGACGAAGCCGACCCCCTTGAGCGTAAAGCAGCTCAACTTGGCGTAAACTACGTACGCCTTAACGGCTATGTGGGCACCATGGTTAACGGTGCAGGCCTTGCCATGGCTACCATGGACGCCATCAAACAAGCCGGTGCTGAACCTGCCAACTTCCTTGATGCTGGCGGCGGTGCCAATGTGGAAATGGTAAAAAAAGGCTTTGAGGTTATGCTTTCTGACAGCAATGTGCGTGGCATTCTCATTAATATTTTTGGTGGCATCTTACGTTGCGATATCGTAGCTGAAGGCGTTGTGCAAGCTGTGAAAGAAATTGACCTAAAGCTCCCCTTGGTGGTGCGCATGGAAGGTACCAATGTGGACGCAGCTCGCAAAATTCTTGCCGAAAGCGGCGTAAATATTGTCACTGCTGAATCCATGGCTGATGCAGCACAAAAAATTGCTGATCTGACTAAACAAGCATAAGGGAGACCACATGAGTATTCTTATTGATGAAAACACCCGTGTGGTGGTGCAAGGCCTCACCGGCCGCGAAGGCCAATTCCACGGGCAACAAATGCTAGACTATGGCACCAATATTGTGGCAGGCGTAACCCCCGGCAAGGGCGGTCAAGAAGTACTAGGCGTGCCCATTTTCAACACAGTTAAAGAAGCTGTGGAAAAAACCGGCGCCAATACTTCCGTTATCTTTGTACCTGCTGCCGGCTGCGCCGATGGCGCTTGCGAAGCTGCCGATGCCGGTATAGAGCTTGTGGTCATCATCACTGAGCACGTGCCCGTACTAGATATGGTACGCGCTAAAGCGCACCTCAACGCCAAAGGTGTAAAGCTTATTGGCCCCAACTGCCCAGGCCTCATCAGCCCAGGTAAATGCAAAATTGGTATTCAACCCGGTTACATCCATAAACAAGGGAACATTGGCCTCATCAGCCGCTCTGGTACCCTTACCTACGAAGCCGTGCATCAGCTCTCTAGCGAAGGCCTTGGGCAAAGCACTGTCATAGGCATGGGCGGTGACCCCGTACCCG
>CAYJNG010000218.1:0-2202 GCA_964371505.1 uncultured Desulfovibrionaceae bacterium | reverse complement strand
TGACCAAGAAAAATGCCAAGCGCAAAATGCGTCTCGGTCAGTCCACATTGGTAGATGCTACCAATGAGAAGGCTGTTCGTCGCATGTTGCCTTATGTATAGTCGGCTGTTATAATTACAGCTGTGTCAACAGGTAAAGAGCTTCTAAACTAAAGCACAGTGTTGTGGCTTTAGTGCTTCAGCCATTGACGTTTTTTGTTATTTTACATCGGGCTGGCAAGGTCTCCGCCTCGCCTGATGATTATGGAGGTATTCCATGCGTGTAAAGAGAGGTCTTGCCTCACATCGTAGGCATAAAAAATATTTAGCTCTTGCCAAGGGCTTTCGTGGTGGCCGTAGCCGCTTGTACCGTACCGCTCGCGAAGCTGTAGAACGTTCCTTACAATATGCATTTATTGGTCGTAAGCATCGCAAACGTGAATTCCGTAAACTCTGGATTTTACGTATCAATGCTGGTGTGCGCGAGCACGGCTTATCCTATAGCCGCTTCATCCACGGCATGCAAAAAGCTGGTATCGAACTGAACCGTAAAGTACTTGCCGATATGGCAGTACGCGCTAAGGACGATTTCGCCAAGGTTGTGGATGTAGTTAAGGCTGCATTGAAATAGTTTTTGTACGCTTATTAGACAGCAACGCTTAAGGCTCGTTTAACGAGACAAACAAGCCCTTTGCCATACCGTGCGAAGGGCTTGTACTGCAAATAATTATTTGCATTGCAAGTTCTTCTCTTCTCCGTCTTAGGCAGTTCATAAGGGATGAATGGGAAAATATGAATCTTTTATTAGCATTAGATGACCTTGGGCCTAAGCTTGAGGAAGGTCTTACTAAAGCTGCCACCTTGGCAGAGTTAGAAGACTTACGTATCGAATTTCTAGGCCGTAAAGGTAGCGTGGCGCAAATTATGGCCCAGCTTCCTAAACTGGACCCCTCCGAACGCCCCGCCGTTGGTCAAAAGGCCAATGAAGTAAAAATTCTTCTGAATACTCTTTTTGATAACAAAAAAAGCACTCTTGAAGCTGCAGCGGAAGCTCAGTCCTTGGCACGCTTTGACGTGGCCATGCCCGCTCGCGCTCCTTGGCAAGGTTCCTTGCATCCCGTAACGTTAGTTATGGAAGAAATTTGCGATATTTTCAAAAAGCTCGGTTATGATATCATGTCTGGCCCAGAAGTAGAAACCGATTATCACAACTTTGAAGCTTTAAATCTAGCTCCAGATCACCCTGCCCGTGATATGCAAGATACCTTGTATGTGGCGGATACTGTGGTTATGCGTACGCATACCTCGCCTGTGCAAGTGCGTACTATGCTTGCAAAACGCCCTCCGTTGGCCATTATTGCCCCCGGTAAGGTGTATCGCCGCGACTCCGACATTACGCATACGCCCATGTTCCACCAAGTGGAAGGCTTACTGGTAGATAAAAAAGTAAGCATGGCAGAGCTGCGTGGTACCTTAACCGCTTTTATGCGCGGCGTGTTTGGTCAAAGCACAGAAGTGCGCTTTCGCCCCTCATTTTTCCCCTTCACTGAGCCTTCGGCCGAAGCAGATATTTCTTGCTGCATTTGCGGCGGTAAGGGCCACATTGGCAATGATATGTGCCGTGTATGTAAAGGCACCGGCTGGGTGGAGATTCTTGGCTGCGGTATGGTAGATCCTGCCGTATTTAAAGCTGTGGGCTACGATAGCGAAGAATTTACCGGCTTTGCCTTTGGTCTTGGTGTAGAACGTGTGGCCATGCTTAAATATGGCATCGGTGACTTACGGATGTTTTTTGAAAATGATGTGCGCTTCTTATCTCAATTTGCCTAAGCACTTTGTGCATGCAAGTGCCAAAGCCCTTGGGCTTGGATGTGCCATGGCCCTTATGCTTGGTGCGGCTTTTGCCCCTTTTTCCCCTGTCACCACCCATGTGCAGGCGGAGCCGTACAGCTCCATGGAAAATGGTCCCAAACATAGCTTTGGCCCCGATCACGAGTCCAAAAGCACCAAGGGCATTTCCGGATCTAGCGGCATGGTAGATGCTTACGGTAACCCCGTAGTGCCCTATGAAGAAGAAAAAAAGCCCACGCGCCGCCAGCAACTGGGCCTTGATGCACTCAAACCCAAGCCAAGCACGCGACCCTTGCCCGATTTACCGGAGCAAGACGCTGGTTGGAAATTTTAATATTGGTTCTACGATGAATTTTGTGGGAGGGGGAACTTT
>CAYJNG010000217.1:0-2215 GCA_964371505.1 uncultured Desulfovibrionaceae bacterium | reverse complement strand
CAGTGCAAGTAGCGATGCCCTTCTTTGTGGAACAAATAGCCTGCGTTGGGGGTATGTGCGCACACTGGGCAAAGATTTTGCTGCCAAGGATTGTCAATTTCCCCTCTTTCAAAAGCTTCTTGCGTTTCCTTATATGGGCTGTGTAAAGCCACACGTACAGCTGCCACGCGGGCAAGGTAGGTGCTGACCAAGGCAGCGCTGTGCTTATGCATTTCATGCTTTTTGGCCCAATGGCTAATGCGATGCATTTTTTCAAGCAAGGTGAGGGAAATCAAATGGGTGCACGCCTTGGTGTTTTTCGTAAGAAAATCTGCTAAAACTTTAAGATCTTCTGCATTGGCGGTAAAATTTTCAGCACAGGCCAAACACACTTTTTCTACCACTGAGAGTAGAGCATCGTCGATATAAAGGGCAACTTGTTCTTTATCTGTAGGGTAGAGGGCTTTGCCTATGATATGTTCTTCTTGAGCGCGAGGCTTGGGCAGCACTGGCGGGGGTAATTCTTTGGCAAGACTATGACATAACTCTTCAAGAGGAAGAAAAGAGTTTAAGAATTGTTGGGCATAAGGATATTTTTCCTTGAGTGAGTTGAGTACAGCTTCTGTCATAGTTTATTACCTTTTAAAATACTAGGGATGTATGTGGTAGCAGCACAAAAAGTATTCTCTATGAACGGTTTTGCGCTGCCTGAATATTTTTTATTGTATAAGAATAGTACTTTTATAATTGCAGGAATTGCCTGTTTTGCAAATGCGAAACGATTATAAAAGTTAAAAAGGGGGTGGGGGAAAGCTTCTTTTAAGTAAAAGCTTCCCCCCAAGGGGTACCCCTTTATATTTTTAGGCTATTATGCCTGTGCGTTGGCAGCATACTTTTCAGGGTCATCTATAACTATATAGATAACGCGTACGCTGTCAGCATCAATGGCTTGAGCCTTGGGATGCGTTTTCTTCAATTCTGCCACGCGCTTTTCAGCCATGGCGAGAATTTCCGCTCTATCACCAAAGACCATGGTGCCTGTGGGACAAGAAAGAACGCAAGCAGGCTTACGGCCGCCTCGAATTCTATCCAAACACATGGTACACTTGGTCACTTTTTTGGTTTTGGGGTCTTGGCGTGGAATGTTGTAAGGACATACAGACACGGCCGTTTCAAAGTCCATGTTCTGTGATGTAGCCGGATCGTATTCCACGGCACCTGTGGCTTCATCTACCATGATCTCATCACCGGTGGCGGCTGCTTGGCACGGGGCGTCCATGCAGTGACGGCACATATCGCTAAAGAAATACCAATAAGGCTTTCCTTCAGCTTTACCCTCGGAAAAACGCACTACCTTGTAGGTTTGTGCGGAGAAATCCGGTGGATTTTGATAAGTACCCGTTTGCTTGGTGGGAACAGCGGGGAGCTGGTTCCACTGCTTACAGGCCACCTGACAACCACGGCAAGCCGTGCAGAGGGACGTATCGACTAATATGGATTTACCTTCAGACATGCGTCACCTCCTATGCCTTTTTGATGTTGACCATGAAGGCCTTGTATTCTGGTGTGCCGGCATTGCCATCGCCCACGAAGGGGGTGAGCAAGTTAGCGGTGTCACCGTTATCCTTGGGGTAGAGCCAACCGTAGTTGAAGGTCATACCCACTTGGTGTGTCATTTTACCATTAACCTTAAGCGGTTGCATGCGTGTGGTTACCATGGCAACAGCGTCTACCTCACCGCGGCAAGAAGACACTTTTACCTTATCACCATTGGCAATGCCACTTTCTTTGGCAAGTTCATGGCTCATTTCCACATAGGCTTGAGGCATGGCTTCTACAAGCCAGCTTTGCCAACGGGTAAGCGCACCGGAGCACCAGTGCTCGGTACAAGAGTAGGTAGTCATTACCACAGGGTAGGCAGGATCAGCCGGAGCTATCTTGTCTAAAGGCCCATTGAATATGGTAATAATGGGGCTATTGTACTGAGGCGACATAAGATTCTTCTTCAGCGGGCTTTCCAAAGGCTCATAGTGCTCAGGGAAAGGACCATCGCCAAGACCTGGGCCAAAGAGAGAGCCCACGCCGTCAGGTTTCATGATAAAGGGCAATTTACCGCCCTTATCACCCATGGGTGGCCATGGACCGTCGGGCACGTCGCCCACCCATTTGCCATCTTTCCATGCAAGGAGAGGACGGGCAGGGTTGTAAGGATTACCGTTTTTATCTACAGAGGCGC
>CAYJNG010000216.1:0-2225 GCA_964371505.1 uncultured Desulfovibrionaceae bacterium | reverse complement strand
ATCGGTACCAAAATACCGAAAGACCATGCCATATAGCCAAAGAAGGAAGGCATAGCTACGCCTTGATCTTCAGCAATGGAGCGTACCATAAAGTTAGGTGCGTTACCAATATAGCTATTGGCACCCATGAACACAGCACCGGCAGAAATGGCGGTGAGGGTCATGGCAAGGTCGCCCATGAGCATTTCGGCATTACCACCGGCGGTATTAAAGAATACCACGTAGGTGGGGGCGTTATCCAAGAAGCTGGAAAGCATACCTGTAAGCCAGAAGTACATATAGTTTACAGGTGCGCCGTCTGCGCCGGTAACCATGCGGATGAGCGGTGCAAGAGCGCCGTCGGTGCCAGCCTTTAAGATGGCAATGGCAGGAATCATGGATACAAAGATACCGAAGAAGAGTTTGGCCACTTCTTCAATGGGGGCCCAGTTAAAGCCGTTAAGGTCGCGGTTTTCCTTGGTGGTAAACTTTAAGGAAAGGCCAGCCACAACCAATAAGAGCACATCGCGAAGAATGTTTTGCCCTTGTAAGGGGGTGCCGTAAACGTTAATCACTTCGCCCATATTAAAGGCAGGCAAGCCAGACATAAGTACGCAAAGTACAAGGCCTGCTAAGAAGATAAGGTTAATTTTGCCATCAAGGCCAAGCTTTTCGCCGCTATTGGCATTGGCTGGCACAGGGCTGCCTTCTTTTTTGTATAAGAAGGTATCCACCACAAAGTAAATGGCAAGCAAGGCTACAGATAAGAAAATCATTTGCCAAAGAAGGGCAGTGGTTGTCCAGAAGAAGCTTACACCCTTAAGGTAGCCAAGGAAGAGTGGTGGGTCGCCAAGAGGTGTTAAAGAACCGCCAATGTTTGCCACAAGGAAGATGAAGAAAACAACGGAATGCACTTTGTATTTGCGATGCTCATTGGCGCGAAGCAAGGGGCGAATAAGCAACATGGCAGCGCCAGTGGTACCCATCCAGCTAGCAAGGGCTGTACCGATAAGCAAAATGGCGGTGTTTACCATGGGTGTGCCCACAAGGGAACCCTTTAAACGCACGCCGCCTGCCACGGTGAAGAGGGAGAAAAGCAAAATAAGGAATGACACATACTCTAAAAGCATGGTGTGTAAAAACTCATACAATGTGATGGAAAAGCCATAAACAATGGCGCATGGCACTAAGAATGCAAAAGCCCAGAAAACAGAAATTTTACCAAAGTTGTGATGCCAAAAATGCGGCGCTGCTATGGGAAAAACAGCAATGGATAAAAGCATACAGGCAAAAGGGATAACCCACATGGCAGAAAGTTCTGCTCCGGGAATGTGGGCATAATCTCCTGCAGCCAAGGCCAAAGAAGGTAAAAGGGTGGTTAAACAGGCAAAAAGCATTGCAAACGTCTTTGTCATAGTTTCCTCCAAAACAAAAAATAAATATCGCTTTGTTTGTTAGCCGCTTACAAGCTTTTTGGCAAGTATAAACTGAGAAAAAAACATATTTTTGTGTCGAAATAGAATGTGAAAAATAGAACATATGTTTAATGATACGAAATTAAAGAACAAAAGCAATTCTTGCTTTTGCAAGCTTTTTTTGCCACAAAGGGGCAGAAGGAGTTTATATGCCACGTATTGCTAGTTCCCAAGAAAAACCTCGTACCGATGAGCGCCGTGCGCGCATAGAGCGCGTGCTTGCCCAACGTCAGCCGGGCCTTACCCTCGTACTTGCTAATATTCATGATCCTCATAATGTTTCAGCTATTTACCGCTCTTGCGACGCCTTTGGTGTGCCCGAAGTGCATTTGTATTATACCGACACACCCTTCCCTGCTTTAGCCAGAAAAACCTCTGCGTCGGCACGTAAATGGGTGGACTCCGTGCGCCATTCAGATAAAGCTAGTCTTTTCTCTGCTCTTAAAGGCAAAGGCATGCAAATTTTAGCAACGGCTTGTTCACCCACGGCCAAACCTTTACAAGAGTGGGATTTAAGCAAGCCCACGGCCATTATTATGGGTAATGAGCATAGCGGGGTGGCAGCGGAATTAGCCGAAGATATTGATGGTGAAGTGTACATTCCCATGCGCGGCATGATTCAAAGTTTCAATGTGTCGGTGGCGGCAGCCATTTTATTGGGCGAGGCTTCGCGCCAACGTGACTTACAAGGTATGTATGATACTGTGAGTTACTCCGAAGAGGAGTATGAAGCCAAAGTAAATGTTTGGCTTGATAAATAGAGTTGCGTGA
>CAYJNG010000215.1:0-2259 GCA_964371505.1 uncultured Desulfovibrionaceae bacterium | reverse complement strand
GAACCTTTTTTTCAAAAAAGGTTTTTCCCCAGTAGACTTTGTCAGCAATCTGAGGAGCTTTATACAAACTCCTTTTAACGTTTTTCTAGGGTCTATCCTACGAGCGATAGTCCTTATAGCTTATACCGTACTTACGCATGCGTTGCCCCATGATGCGCTCGGTAATACCAAGGGCTTCTGAAGCTTGGCCCATATGCCCCTTAGATTCTGTAAGGGCTTCCATGATTGAAACACGTTCCAGCTCTTCAATGCGCTCCGGCAAGGTGCCAGCGTGCTCGCGCACAGTTTCCGCATTTTGCGAAAATTGGCAGCATTTATTACTGTGTAATTCCAAGGGTAAATGCTGCGGTAAAATGTATTTACCTTGCCCTAAAAGCAGCATGGCCCTTTCTATAACATTTTCCAGTTCACGAATATTACCCGGCCAAGAATACCTTTCCAACATATCACAAGCTGCCAAGGCAATTTTGGGCTTTTCTCTATGATGTATAGCAGAAAATATACCCATAAAATGCTCTGCCAGCAGAGCAATATCGCTTTTTCTTTGTTGCAAAGACGGTAAGGTGATGGAAAAAACATTAAGACGATAATACAAGTCTTTTCTAAAGGTACCTTCCTCCACCATGGATTCTAAGTCTCTATTGGTGGCAGCAATAATGCGCACATCCACCGCGCGGCTTTCTGTGGCGCCAATGCGGTCAAAGCATTTTTCTTGTAGCACACGCAAAAGCTTGGCTTGGGTTGGCAGGGGAAGTTCTCCCACTTCGTCCAAGAAAAGCGTGCCGCCATCTGCCAGCTCAAAACGCCCTTTACGCACTTGCATAGCACCGGTAAAGGCGCCTTTTTCGTGCCCAAAGAGCTCACTTTCCACAAGGCTTTCCGGCAGGGCTGCGCAGTTAAGGGAAATAAAGCTCTCTCCTTTGCGTATGCTGTTTTCGTGAATGGAGCGCGCCACAAGCTCTTTGCCTGTACCGCTCTCACCACGAATCATGACCGTGGTAGAGCTTGGGGCCACTTGCTCTATGCGCTGGTAAATAACTTGTATTCCAGCTGAATTTCCAATAAGGCCGCGATATCCAGCCTTATGCCATGTGGGCAAACGTATGACATCCGCCTCTTTTTCTATTCCCTGCATATTGTCTTGGTGCAAGCGAATATAAGGAATAAAAGCTGATGCTATGACGCTGAGCATACGCTCTTCATGCTCAGGATTGGTCACTTCGGCTGTGGGTCTGTCAATACCAAGGGCGCCGATGACTTTTTCTTGCAATTTAATGGGTACGCATAAAAAGCTAATACTATCCACGGAACTTCTAGCATGAGTGCGGTTCAAAAAAAGTGGATTATGTACGGCATCTTCAATAAATAGCGCATTACCGCTTTGAATTACCTTACCCACAACGCCTTCACCCACCACATAATGGCCTTGCTTTTTTTGCTCGCTAGAAAGCCCCGAAGCTGCTTCTATGTATAAGTCACCATCCACCGGTGATAACAGCACCAGCAAAGCACGTTTGGCATGGGTTACTTCTTGAATAAAGCCCAATGCGTCATCCAGCGTAATGGTTTTCTTTTGTAAAGAGTCTAAAATATCTACCAAGCGTTCAAGATCGGATGATTCTTTAGGAAAATGTGTCATTTTAGCCATATATACTTCTTTTTTCTGTAGTGTCAAACTCATATGCGCACCTTTTCAGGTAAAGGTCAAGTAAAGCATGCTGCATAAAAATGTATATTTCTATACACAGCAGCACAAATATGCAGAAAAGGAACAGTCAAAATACCTTTCTGACTGCTCCCTATTCTCTTTCTATATCTACACCTTAGATGGCCACTTCACCGCGCTCTCCGGTACGAATACGCACAACTTCGCATACATCTGTTACAAAAATTTTACCATCGCCCACATGTCCAGTTTTGGCAGCACTTTCCACTGCCGTGATGACCGTTTCCATCATGTCATCATTAACCACCACTTCAAGGCGTACCTTGTGCACATATTCCACAAAGATGGTTTGACCACGGTACGTTTCAGCATGCCCTTTTTGTTGCCCATAGCCCTTTACTTCGCTATAGTTCATGCCTTTAACTCCCACCTCTTCCAAGGCTGCCCGTACCACGTCTAGGGTTTGCGGGCGAATGATAATCTCAATTTTTTTCATACTATTTTCCTTCTCCGTCGGGCCTATTATAAGGAGTAGCCACGTTCATTATGTTCAGCTAAATCAAGACCGGTCACTTCAGCATCATCGCTCACAC
>CAYJNG010000214.1:0-2309 GCA_964371505.1 uncultured Desulfovibrionaceae bacterium | reverse complement strand
GATATTTTACAAGCAAAAGCATTTGCTGTGGATATGAAGCGTATGGACGCTGTCAAAGCAGCAAAACAAACAACATCCATCTGCTGTTATTGTTCTGTAGGTTGCGGACTTATCTGTAGCACAGACACAAAAAGCGGCGAAATTATCAATATAGAAGGTGACCCTGAACATCCAATCAATGAAGGTTCTTTGTGTGCCAAAGGCGCAGGTATCCTTCAAACCACCAAGTTAAACGAACACCGTTTAACCAAGGTGCAATACCGCGCCCCCGGTAGCGACAAGTGGGTAGAAAAAGATTGGGACTTTGCCATCGACCGTATTGCAAAGCTCATCAAAGCCGAACGTGATAAAACGTTTGAAACGAAAAACGCTAAGGGACAAGTAGTGAACCGCTGTGAATCCATCTCGCTCATGGGCAGTTCCAACGTACTTAGTGAAGAATGCTGGGCAACAGCACAATTTGCGAGAGGCTTGGGGTTGACATATATCGACCACCAAGCGCGGGTCTGACACGGCCCCACTGTACCGGCTCTGGCAGAGTCGTTCGGACGCGGTTGTATGACCAATCACTGGATTGATATTCAGCACAGTGATGTAATATTAATTCAAGGCAGTAACGCTGCTGAAAACCATCCCGTTTCTTTCAAATGGGTTTTAAAGGCAAAAGCTCGTGGTGCTAAAGTTATTCACGTAGACCCACGCTTTACCCGTACTTCTGCTCAAGCAGACATTTATGCCTGTTTGCGCCCTGGTACGGACGCCGCTTTCATTGGTGGTAACATCAAGTACATTCTCGACAATGAAAAATACTTTGCCGAATATGTGACCGAGTACACCAACGCGCCCTTTATTGTGGCTGAAGGTTTTGACTTCAAAGACGGTCTTTTCTCCGGCTATGATGCCAAAACTCGCAAATATGATAAATCCACTTGGGTATTTGAAAAAGACGAAAATGGTATGCCCAAGCGCGATATAACCCTTAAAAACCCTCGTTGCGTATTCAATTTGCTCAAAAAGCACTTTGACCGCTATGATGTGGACACCGTGAGTTCCATTACCGGTACTCCCAAAGAAGACTTGCTTAAAGTGTACGAAACCGTAGCCTCCACCGGTGTAAAAGACCGTGCAGGTACCGTTATGTACGCCCTTGGTCAAACCCAAAGCACCATTGGCGTGCAAAGAATCCGTGCCCTTGCCATCATGCAGCTTCTGCTTGGTAACATTGGTATCTGCGGCGGCGGCGTCAACGCCCTTCGCGGTGAGCCCAATGTACAAGGTTCCACCGACCACGCCATTTTGTATCACTACTTACCAGGCTATTTGCCTGTGCCCCGCTCTGGCCGTACGACTTTAGAGTCTTACATGAAGGCCGCCACCCCAGTAACGCATGACCCCATGTCTGCCAACTGGTGGGGAAACACACCTAAGTATGCCGTAAGCCTACTCAAAACTTGGTTTGGCGATGCCGCCAGCGAGAAAAATGAGTTTGGTTACCAATGGCTGCCCAAGGTAGATGACGGTGCTAACCGTGACGTATTGCACATGATTGACGCCATGTATAATGGTGACATCAAAGGGTACTTCTGTATTGCGCAAAACCCTTGCGGTTCTCTGCCCAATGCCAATAAAGTGCGCCAAGCCATGACCAAGCTTGACTGGTTAGTACACGTAAACATCTTCGACAACGAGTCTGCTTCCTTCTGGAAGGGCCCTGGTATGGATCCCAAAAAGATTAATACCGAATGCTTCCTCCTGCCTGCCACTTCCAATACGGAAAAGCAAGGTAGCCAAGCCAATTCCGGCCGCTGGATGCAGTGGCTACACAAGGCTGCTGAAGCTCCCGGAGATTGCCTCAGCACCGGCGCCATTGCTTTACGCGTTATGGATAAGCTCAAAGAGCTCTATAAAAAAGAAGGCGGTGCTTTCCCCGACCCCATCCTTAACTTGCGCTATGACTATGGCGATGGCAAGGGTGAGTTTGACATGGTAAAAGTAGCGCGTCGCATTAACGGTGAGTTTGAAAAAGACACCACCGTCAATGGTACAGCCTTCAAAAAAGGCCAACCCGTTCCTGGTTTTGGTTTACTCCAAGCTGACGGCGCCACTTCCGGTGGTAACTGGTTATGCTGTGGTAGCTTTGCCGCTGACGGTACCAACCTTATGGACCGCCGCGGTAAAGAAGATCCCACCAAGCTTGGCCTGTATCCTAACTGGTCTTACGCCTGGCCTGTGAATCGTCGTGTTGTTTACAACCGCGCCTCTGTAGATAAAAACGGTAATCCTTACAACCCTGCCCGTCCTCTCCTTGC
>CAYJNG010000213.1:0-2334 GCA_964371505.1 uncultured Desulfovibrionaceae bacterium | reverse complement strand
ACGCATGGTCGTACGTCCTGTACGACACACGCTATCACAAGCGTCGTCTGCGCTTAATTCAAACCGTTAGTAATGCCAGACCCCATTTAGTCATTGCTTACAATGGTGCCCACATTCTCACCGCACACAATGCGCTGAATGTCACCACCAAACATTTTACAGACTAAAATAGGCACATTATTTTCTTGAGCCAAGGCCAAAGCCGTAGCATCCATAACCCCTAAGTGCTGCGCTAAGGCATCATCATAGCTTACTTTTTCATACTTTACCGCATCATCAAATTTCATGGGGTCTTTCGTATAAACACCATCCACCTTGGTAGCCTTAATAATGGCGTCACATTGCAACTCCATACCGCGCAAAGCAGCAGCAGTATCGGTGGTAAAGTAAGGATTCCCCGTGCCGGCAGCGCAAATAACCACACGGCCCTTTTCTAAATGACGCAAAGCACGGCGACGTATAAAGGGCTCACACACTTCCTGCATGGTAATGGCAGATAGCACGCGCGTAGGAAAGCCTTGTTTTTCCAGAACATCTTGCACAGCAAGAGCGTTAAGCACAGTGGCAAGCATGCCCATATAGTCAGCAGAAGAACGCTCCATGCCCTTGGCAGAAGATGAAATACCACGGAAGATATTCCCCCCACCAATCACAAGCGCAACCTCTAGCCCCATGGACACCACAGCGCCCACTTCTTGGCAAATTTTAGAAACGGTTTCTGGCTGAATACCCGTCTTTTGTTCTCCGGCTAAGGCCTCACCACTCAGTTTTAGCAAAACGCGTTTGTACTTGAGTGCGGACATGGCTTACCTACCTTATGTTTAGGGGTCAAATTTTACAGTTTACATCACCTAAAAAATAAGATGTAAACATAATAAATATAAATAGTTGTTTAGCTTTCGTTTTACTTACCTGCATAAGCATAACCATAAACACCACAACGTAACAAATTATCCATACTTTGTCACTAGTACGCAAAGCCACAAAAAAGCCGTGTTCCTGTTTCACTCATATAAAAACACACGTCTTCCTGCGCACGAAAGCATCATAAAAAAACCTTGATCCCTACAGATCAAGGTTTCAAAATGGCGCAGACTATTCCTGATTCAAAGGATGATCTGTTATAGGGTAAAGCTCTAAAATGGTTTGTTGCCCCGCAGCTGATGTAACATAGCAAACTTTTTCTTCATACTGCTTTATACCATTCAGACGCAACGTCCCGCCCAGGGCAGAGTTTTTATTCACCTTCATATACCAGCAAGATCCACTTTCTGGTAAACACAGGTTCACAGCATAGTAAGCATCTTTTTCTACAAAAGACGAAATATAAAATTCACCACGATGAAAAACCGTGGCGCACACAGGTTCATTAAGACGCATGAGCAAAGCTATTTCATTACCCTTGTCAGCCGCTTTGGCCTCTTTTAAGGCCCCGTCAATGGACTCTAGCACAGGCTTGTTGGCAGGCAATTCAAGCAAAAGGCCATGCCCACTCCCGTCACTTAACGATACAACAGAAATGTCCCCTTTTTTACTTACCGTCACATTACCCTTTCTTACATTGTCATAATCACAAGCATCCACAGATTGGGCCACAGCAAAGGCGCTGCCACAAGCAAAGTAAAAAAGACAAAAAAGGAACACAAATTTTTTACACATTTGTAAAATACGCATACATAACTCCCAACGTTAAAAAATTATAAAAATACGAGGAGCGAGGATACACTTTCCATACCATACATAGGCGAGAAACATTGCTTTAAGAATACACAAAAAAGCATAATCCCTCAAGCGCGCTAAACACTAACCTTTGCCCACAGACTGCAGTAACATAAAAAAATATCTTTACAAAAACAAATACTTTCATCTTTATATCTAAAATAACAGTCTTTTTTAACGTAGAGTATGCACCATAGCTGTGGTACACTGAGCGCACACTTCCTCCAACTTCTAACCAAAGGGTTATGCCATGCTTGATATGCCTCTCGACTTGCCGCATCCTGCCATCAGTAGCAACACAGAAATTGCACTCAAAAAACGCTACTATCAACATAACCCCGACACCGGCCATACCGAAGATGCTCGCGAGCTTTTTTGGCGTGTGGCCTCCACCATAGCCAGCGAAGAGAGCAAATATACCAACTCACCCTACAGCGTCGAAAATTTGGCACGCGAGTTTTATACCCTCATGACCACGTGGAAGTTTTTGCCTAACTCCCCCACCCTCATGAACGCCAACACGCATTTGGGCCAACTTTCAGCCTGCTTTGTTCTGCCCATAGGCGACTCCATAGAAGAAATTTTTGATGCCGTAAAACATGCCGCCATGATACA
>CAYJNG010000212.1:0-2343 GCA_964371505.1 uncultured Desulfovibrionaceae bacterium | reverse complement strand
ACCCTGCGGAGCAAACAACGGATATTTTGTTTTATTCTGAATAAAAAGACGGTGACGAAACCACAAGCCGCACCCAACCACAAAAATTTTATGGGCCACGCAAAATCACACCGCAACCACAAAAAAAGGGAAGCCCTAAAGCTTCCCTTTATCTAAACTATCCCATAACAGCTTTTAACGCTGTCAGCACACGGGTTACGTTTTCCTCACGTGCTGTATGCCCCATAAGACCAATACGCCAAATCTTTCCGGCTAAAGGCCCAAGACCGGAACCAATTTCGATGTGATGCTCTTTAAGCATGGCAGTGCGAATAGCCGCTTCATTGCTAACACTGTCAGGAATCTTCACCGCATTAAGCATGGGGAGACGATCTTCCGGCTTAACCAACATTTCAAGCCCCATATCTGCAAGCCCTTTTACCAATAGCTCATGCATGGCTTTGTGGCGAGCAAATACATTTTCTACACCTTCATCCAATACCAATTTTAAAGCAGCGTACAGAGCGTATTCCATATTGATGGGCGCTGTGTGATGGTAGGTGCGTGTGGTGCCTTCCCAATAAGAGGCAATAAGAGAAAGATCAAGATACCAGTTGGGCACCTTGGTCTTGCGAGCCTTGAGCTTTTCTAAAGCACGGCCAGAGAAAGAAATGGGGGCCAGTCCCGGAGGGCAAGCTAGACACTTCTGCGTACCGGAATAAGCCGCATCCACATGCCAATCATCCAAATATACGGGCATACCACCAAGGGAGGTTACGCAGTCTAAAATAAAGAGCGCGCCGTGTTCTTTTACCAAAGCGCCAATGGCAGCAGCATCGGAAACCACACCTGTGGACGTTTCGGCATGCACAAGGGCCACCATGTCATATTTACCAGAAGCAAGCTTAGCTTTTACTGCTGCAGGCTCAATGGTCTCCCCCCAAGGAGCATCAAGTACTTCCACTTCTGCACCAAGGCGAGCGGCCACGTCTTGCATACGCACGCCAAAAACACCATTGGTAAGCACAAGAACCTTATCACCCTTTTCCACAAGGTTCACAAAGCAGGTTTCCATACCTGAAGAACCTGTGCCAGACATGGGCATGGTAAGCTCGTTCTTGGTGTTAAAAACCGTTCTGAGCTGCTCCTTAATGGCGTCCATAATAGTCACAAAATACGGATCTAAGTGACCAATGGTAGGACGAGCCATGGCATCATAAATTGCTTGCGGTACGGTGGAAGGCCCAGGCCCCATGAGTAAGGTGGGGGTAATACCTTGCAGTAAATCTTTCATAAAACTTTCTCCCTTGTAGTACAATCTCAGAAACAATTTTAGAGTATAATACGTATTTTCTAAAATGCGGAGTAAAGATTACGTAGAAAAAAAAATAAAGTAAAGGAAAAGCCATTCACAAAGGACAAAAATTCCCCTAGCATGAGGGCATGAACACAGCACAGCTTTCCTCTTCACCGCAAAACATCCGCAGCGCCGTACAAGAGCTCACAACTTTTTTGCAAAAACACAACAGTGATGCTCCGCAACTGGTAGCACAAATCCTTTTGATGCATGTTCTGCAAATAGATAAAATCTATCTCATCACACAAAGCCAAAATCCCATTTTGCCTGAACACTGGCAACAAGTGTATTTATTGGCGCAGCGCCATGCCTTAGGTGAGCCTTTAGCCTATATTATGGGAAAAAAAGAATTTTACGGAAGGGACTTTACGGTTAATAAAGCCACACTCATTCCTCGCCCAGAAAGTGAAGATGTGTTAGATGCTGTCATGCATTTGGCGCGAAAAATACCGCAATACACCTTAACGCAAGACATTTTACGCTTTGCAGACATAGGCACAGGCTCAGGCTGCCTTGCGTGCACCTTTGCCGCAGAAATACCCTATGCCCAAGGATTTATGCTAGACATCAGCCCAGAAGCCCTAAATATCGCGCAATATAATGCAAAAAACTTAGAACTTAACGAGCAGCTTCAAGCTGTGCAAGGCTCCTTATACGCTCTGCCCTTTGGGCCGCAATCGCTGGACGTGCTTATAAGTAACCCACCCTATGTGAGCGAGGCGGAATTTCAAGGGCTTGAACAAAATGTGCGTGAATTTGAACCCAAAACGGCCCTTGTACCAGTAACCCTACCTGCGCAGCATGACCCCCATGGCCTTGCACATTTGGAGGCTTTGGCACAGCAAGCAAGTGCCATTTTGCGCCCTCACGGTATTTGTGTAGTAGAGCACGGCAATACCCAAGGCAAAGCTGTGCGTGAACTTTTTGCCAAGTACGGCCCCTGGAAAAATATCAGCACTGGGCAAGATTTAGCAGGCCTTGATAGATATTGCTTGTGTGAGAAATAA
>CAYJNG010000211.1:0-2345 GCA_964371505.1 uncultured Desulfovibrionaceae bacterium | reverse complement strand
TATCGCCTTAATAGCGAACGCTTTGCCTTGCTTAAATGGGCCAATAAGGCCATGGACAATGTGACGGTGGTGCCCCCTGCCAAAGGCATTTGCCATCAATTGCAATTGGAACTTTTTAGCCAAGTTTCCATGAAGAAAGAAGAAAACGGCGCTAAGCTTGCCTATCCTGATAGCATGGTGGGTGCGGATTCCCATACCGGTACCTTAGGCGGCATTGGTGTTGTGGCTTACGGTATTGGCGGCATTGAAATTGAAACCGTGATGCTGGGTGAGCCTAGCGTTATGCCAGTGCCGCAGGTGGTGGGCGTGCGCTTAACGGGTAAGTTAGGAGCTCATGTTACCGCCACAGATTTAGCTTTAACCGTCACCAATTTATTGCGTAAAGAAGGCGTGGTGGAATGCTTTGTGGAGTATTTTGGCCCCGGTGTGGATTCGCTTTCCATTCCTGCACGTTGTACTGTTGCTAACATGGCCCCAGAATATGGCGCCACCTTAGGCTTTTTTGCCGTGGATGCTAAAGTTGTGGAGTATTTGCGTATCACAGGGCGCGAGGAGCAAGCGGGCTATGTGGAAGCAGCGGCCAAAGCTGGCCTTTTATACAGCACAGGCGTGGAACCAAACTTTGCCCGCGTACTTGAATTGGATTTAAGCAGCATTAAGCCTTGTATTTCTGGCCCTGCACGTCCGAACCAATATATTGCATTGGATGCCAGTGCAGCGCATGTGGCGGATTTATTAAAGGACGAAAAGCCTTTAGGTGAAAGCGGGGAAGTGGCAGTGACCATGGAAAATGGCGCGCAAGTGAGTTTAAAGCATGGGCATATTGCCTTAGCTTCTTTAACCTCGTGCACCAATACCATTAACCCAGAGCTCATGTTGGCGGCGGGGCTTTTGGCACGCAATGCCGTGGCTAAGGGCTTAAAGGTTCCGGCTTATATTAAGACTGTGCTGGCACCGGGTTCCACCACAGTGACGCGGTATTTGAAGGATGCAGACCTTTTAGCCCCCTTGGAAGAGCTGGGCTTTTATACCGTGGGCTATAGCTGCTTAACTTGCATTGGGAATAGCGGGCCTTTGCCAGCACCGGTGGCTTCTGCCATTAAAGAAAACAATTTGAATATGTGTGCGGTGCTTTCTGCCAATCGTAACTTTAGCGGGCGTGTACATGGGCAAATTAAATCTAATTTCTTGGCTTCGCCCATGCTTGTATTAGCTTTTGCTTTGTCTGGCTCCATGCTTACGGATATGGAAAAAGATGCTTTAGGCGTAGATAGTGAGGGGAATGCTGTGTACCTGAAGGATATTATCCCCAGTGATGCAGAAATAGCCGAAGTATATGCTAAGGTTATTAAGCCTGAAGTGTTTCGCGATGAATATGCTAGCTTACATAATGGTGGCGCCCATTGGGATAGCATCTCAACGCCACAAAGCCCCACATATCAGTGGGATGAAAAATCCACGTACATTAAGCGTCCGCCGTATTTTGATGGCTTGGGCTTAGAAGTGGCCCCTTTGGAAGATATTGTGGACGCACGCGCATTGGCAAAATTTGGCGACTCCGTCACCACAGATCATATCTCCCCTGGGGGGAGCATTGCAGCGGAGTATCCTGCCGCCAAGTATTTGGAAGCTCATGGCCTAAGCCCTAAGGACTTTAATACGTACGGGAATCGACGCGGTAACCATGAAGTGATGATGCGTGGCACTTTTGGCAATATTCGCTTGCAAAACCATTTGGCCAGTAAAGACGGCTCTTATACGGTGAAGTTCCCTGAAAAAGAGGAAATGTTTATTTTTGATGCCGCACAAGCCTATGCTAAAGAAAAGACGCCTTTAGTGATTTTAGCCGGTAAGGAATACGGCACAGGTTCTTCCCGTGACTGGGCAGCCAAGGGGTCTTACTTCTTGGGTGTTAAGATAGTTGTGGCACAATCTTTTGAGCGCATACACCGTGCAAACCTTGTGGGTATGGGTATTTTACCCTTACAGTTCTTGGAAGGGCAAGATGCGCAAAGCCTTGGCCTACAAGGGGATGAAGTGTTTACCGTGCGCAATGTGCAGAATATTGGTATGGGAGCACAGGTGCAAGTGCAGGTGCGTAGTGCCGATGGTAGCGAAAAGGCATTTACAGCTTTAGCGCGCCTAGATACACAGTCAGAACTTACATGCTTTAAGCACGGGGGTATTTTACCCTTCATCATGCGTAAATTACTTACAACATAGTGGCAGTGCCATGGTTAAGGCTCCATGGAGCCAAGGTAAACCGAGCATGTGAACTGCAGCAATGTATATAACGCCTTAGATAGTGTCGTTACATAGTGTATGAGATTTGACGCTGAGAAAGC
>CAYJNG010000210.1:0-2392 GCA_964371505.1 uncultured Desulfovibrionaceae bacterium | reverse complement strand
CCCCCCCCCCCCCCCCCCCCCCCCCCCCCCCCCCCCCCCCCCCCCCCCCCCCACCCCCCCCCCCCCCCGTGGTTTTAGTGACGCGGGCTGTTAAAAGCTATACCCTGCCTGAAAGCCAGCATTAAAGCTATGCGCATTGGCATCGCTCAGCTCTGCGCCTATGTTTAGTTCAAGGAAATAATTGTCCACATGGTTAAAGCGCATGCTGGCTTGCGCGAAAAAGGAGTTGCGCCCCATAAGTGGTGTTTCTGTGGTAAATGGTACGGCCTCATAGCCTTTAAAGGCCGCTTGGGTATATAAAGTGCCATCAAGTAGTTCATGGCGCCATGCAATGAGGCCATTCATATCAAGGCTAAAGTTTTCTGAGAGGTGAGTGCTATACTCCATTTGCAAGCCCACGCCGGTGCGTAAGCTATCGTAGGTTATGGAATCCATATGTAATGTACTGGCCCCATAGCCACTTTCTGAAATTTCTGGTCTTTGCAAAAAAGAATACTCTAACCAAAATACTGGGCCCGCACTAAAATTTTCCATATGCCAGCTTTTACCACCGCCTATAAGAGCACTACCCACAAAGTCTGCCCATTCACTGGTATGTGTACGCATATAGTTGGCAAATGCCACGGTACGCGTTTGTGAGTTGTTTTCAGAGCCTATACGCCCTTGAGCCATGACATACCAATTATCCCAAGACGCTGGCGACACAATGCCATGTACGCCCAAGGAAAAGCTTTGGGTGTCTGTAACAGAATCAAGATCTCCCTGTGCATGGGTTCTGCGCGTGGAAAAACCCACATGAAAGCCTGTCTTTACCCCTTCTTGCCATGTATAGTCAGCACCAATCAACATGCCAACACCGCTGCTTTTCCAACCATCATAGCCATCATATTCGCCTTGCCCGGTTCCGGAACCCATGACAGAGCCCCACACTTCCCATGGCGTTTGTGCATATTCGTTAAGGGAGGAGCCAGTGGGTATTCCGGATTGTTTTTCTTGAATCTCAAGCTTAGGAGATTGTGTGCTTTGGAGTAAACGGTGTATGAGTAAGGAATTATAACTACCTTGCTGTTTAAGGCTTGCTTGAGCCAATTGATGTTGGGTTTGCGTACCAAGTGCATTGAGGCCTTGCTGTACATCTGAACCGCTGGGGTTAGAAAAGTCTAAAGCGCTTATTAAAGTTTGCATATCCCCTTCAGCATGAGGCACAAGAGCAAATAGAGCATTGCCCACCGCGCGCTCTGCGTTATTTGTGGCGTATTGGGTGTAGGCATTGCTTGGGCGCGCTAGGCTAACTTGGTATGAGCTTCCAAAAGCCTTGCTGGTGCCGCTAAGGGTAGGTGAGTCTTCCCAGAGGTTTGCGGTGTTAAAAGCCCCGCTAATGCTTGGGCTATCAAATACATCAAACTGTAGTTGCGTCACTGAGTGGTAAAAATCTTCCTCCAGCACAAATTGTAAATCGCCAGCAAGGGATGCTCTGGGGGTGGTAATAAATGATTTTGGCACTTCATCAGTAATTTCTAATTGTAAAAGCCCTTCGCTTGTTTGAGAAAAGGCACTTCCTGCCTCAAAGCCATGAGCAATATATACAACGCCGGAATTCTGAACACTTTTGTTTACTACCCCATTAGAGCTGTAAAATGTACCGGCAGTGCGCACAATAACATCACTTTGTGACAAAACACCTCCGCTGCCGTCAGGGCGAGGCATAAGCCCTAACACGCCATCTTCAATGACGGTTGGGCCAGTATAACTGTTGTGGCCTCGAAGCATAAGGGTACCAAGGCCTTGTTTGATAATACCGGCGCCAAGGCCATCTAAAGCAAGGGCGTTTTCGTTGTATGTGCCTGTGGTACGAAAATCCGCGTGATGGTAATCATTATTCCACTTTTCTTCGCTAATATCGTTGGAAAAAGTAGCAAAATATCCTTTTGTATCAAAGGCTTCCATGGCGTAAATGTTACCACCAAGTTCTGGTATGCTTAGGGCATGATCTTGAGTTAAGCGGTTGATATCTAAAAGGGCAATCCCTTGCACGGCCTTGCCCACATCAAGGATTCCGCGTCCAAAAGCTTGATCTCTGGTGAGTTGTAGTACTTCGTACTGATTTCTATCAACGAGCGAAATAGATAAAGCTAGTGGGTCATCCACAGTCTTTGGGTCTACTAGGCTATAAGCGTCAGTAAGTAAATCTTCTGCTTCTTCTTGTGTTAGGCTATCACCAAGCCCACCGTCTATGGAGTAAAATGTGAGTTTTTGTTTACTAGGGTCTGTGTTGAAGGTAAGTCCTAGAGTAAATTGGGGTGTGGTAAAGTTAGTATTAGCTGTGGTGAGTATAGCATCCACAAGTTGCTTACCGTTCATCCAAGGATAGGCTTGTTGCACCAAGCCCAAA
>CAYJNG010000209.1:0-2452 GCA_964371505.1 uncultured Desulfovibrionaceae bacterium | reverse complement strand
TTGCCAATGGCGTTTTTACTTTGCATGAGGGGTCCTTTATGTGCGGTAGCGGCAAGTGAGGGCTATTGTTGAAAAAATGAGCTCTGTTTAGCGTTTGTTTTACTCACTATCTTTCGGTGTTATAAGACATAATATACTACTTTTTGTATAGTAAGCACTTTCTTTTGTCAATGTGCGCAGGGGGATGGGAAGGAATCAAACAACTAAAAGCGCGGTAAAATGTAAACACATTCCCCGTACAGTAGTGTTGAAAAAATTACATTTCATCTAAGAGCTGATGCCTTTGAGCAGCACCGTATTGAGCTGAACGCTGAGGGCCGTACCACCAAGGTGAAGGTATTTATTGAAAGCAGCATGCTCGGTACGTTTAATCTTATTTCCCATAAAAGTAAGAACCCACCTGCTTAGTTGGTGGGTTCTTACTTTTACACAAAAAATAGTTTTCTATTTTTAAATTTTGTTGTCTGTTTCCACAAACTTGCCGTTTTTCACTTGATACAAGGAAAGACCCACGCCAATGGCGTCGCCCTTAGCGTCAAAGGTGATATTTCCGGCAGGGGTATCAACAGTTTCAGAGCGTAATATTTGTACAAGCTTGGCACTATCTGCGCCATCAGCTTTATCCAAAGCGTTGAGCAACACTTGAGCGGCAGCATACGCATTATAGTAGAAGGGGCCGGGTTCGGTTTTAAATTTCTTTACATGCTGCTCGCGAGCTTTTTTATACATGGCCAGCGTTGAGGTGTCGGAAGGGGAGGAGGCATATACGCCTTCGGCCTCTTGACCAGCCATGGCCACAAATGTTTCGGTCATGATGGAGTCCGGCCCGATGAATGTGGCTTTCACGCGGTCACGGCGCATTTGCTGTATGAGCTTGGAGGCTGTGGGATGGTAGCCGCCAAAGATGACAACGTCCACTTTTTCTCTTCTCAGTTTTTTTACCACGGCGCTATAGTCCACAGCGTCGGGGTTTACGGCTTCAAAAAGCACCACTGTGGATTTGCCGTCAGCTTCTATGAGTTTTTTATTATTATCAGCATAGCCTTTACCGTATTCGCCATTATCATGGATTATGGCCACTTTGGGCGCCTTAAGGGTATTACTTACAAAAGAGGCGGAAAGGGTAGCTTGCGCGTCCCCATTGGCAATGGTACGAAAGAAGTAAGGGTTTTCGCCACTGGTAGTGAGGCTTGGTGTGGTGGAAGCGGGGGATATGGCAATGAGCTTTGTATTATTGTAGATGGGCAATGCGGCCTTAGTGGCGCCGGAACATATATGCCCAATGATAACATCTACCTCATCGGAAATGAGCTTAGTGGCGGCATTTGTTGCTAGCTCTGGCTTGCATTGATCGTCTTGAGCCACAACGATAATCTCTTTGCCGTCAATACCACCTTTCGCATTGATTTCTTCAGCAACAATTTGTGCCGCATTGAGGGTAGGTATGCCATAGGAGGCAATATCACCGGAAAGAGAGCTGGCTACGCCTAGTTTAATTTTTTCTGCGGCCACGGCGGGGGTTATTAGCAGGCTTACAGTGAGGCCTGCAAGCAGTAAGGATGTGCCTTTATTCATGAGGTAAACTCCGTATGAAAAATTGTTACAATGCCCTAGCAGGCGGCTAGAGCATTCGTAGGTTACTTTATTTTATTCATTTAACACAATTGGCCATAAGAACACAAGAAAGCATGATTTGTGTTTATATTCAGTGTGTTGCGTATAATATTTGATGCTTAAAAACGCTTGGGTCACGTTTTTAAGCATCAAATATTATGTCATATGCGTATACACGTATGACGAGATGGTAGTATTCATAAAATTATTGATTATTCATGGTGCATTTTTTCTATGTGAATGAGTTCCCCATCAGTAAAATATACATGGGCTTCTGTATATTCTTCGAGAAATTTCTCTGATATTTTGTACGATAATGGATTTTCTTCTTTAGTAACTTTTAGTCTTAGCCTTGCATCGGCATCCATGAAACTTGCAGATATGGCAAAATATGTTTTTGTTTCAGCATAATTTTTGTAGATATGGACGGATTCTTTATGAAATGGCGACGCATCAACAATGGTTCCTAGTTTTAAGTAGAAAGCTATGTGTTTATTTTCATCATCAGTTTCTTGTAGAGCTTGTTCTATTTTTGCTTTTAAGGAAGCATAATTTTCAAATGATATTTCATACACACTTCCATCAAAGCTTTGAAATTCTAAGAAATGCCCTCCCTCAAATGTTACAATCTTTGCTGGTGCAAAAATGACTTCATCATACATAATACTTTTGGCATACGTTTGAGCAGCGAACAGCAGAAGAAAGGATAAAAATAGCAATCCGGCAGAACTAAGTCTTTTTTTCATAGTAGCCCTCATGGGTTGATGTGATATAGGGGGTACTAATATAATAGAGCATGGCAGAATTTTGTAAAGGAGCATGCGGTGGCAGTGCTGTG
>CAYJNG010000208.1:0-2466 GCA_964371505.1 uncultured Desulfovibrionaceae bacterium | reverse complement strand
TAGATAGAGAGTATTTGTATGGAATTTTAAGAAAAAAAAGGGATAGACTACGCATTTACTCCGCTATACCCTTTGGATGCTTGAAAGTGTGCGTAGACCTCTCTTAAAGCTTGGGGTTCCATGGTTTTATAGGATAAAATCTGCTGCTGATCATGGCCTTGTTGCGCTTGTGCTAGGGATTTTGCAAAGTCAGGCGTGGCTTTATACTTGTGCTTGGCAAGGAGGCGCCGTGCCATAAGGGCCATGGCAAAGGGGGTAAGCTCTTTGGGGCAGCGTACGGCGCACATGCCACAAAGAATACATTCCATGGAAAGAGTGCGTACTTTTTCAAAATTTCCTTGTTGCAGGGCCTGCACATAGCCAAGCACTTTAAGCCCCAAAGGGCAGGAGCGCGTGCAGGTATTGCATTGAATACATTTATTAAGTTTAGGGTAGGTTGAGGTGATGGCTTGCACGCTGCAAGGCGTGGTGGCGGCATTGTACAGGCCTTCTTGCCCCTGCACATAAGGCAGGAAGAGAAAATTCATGTGGTCTTGGGTGAGGGTTTGACAGGCAAGACCCACATGCCATGTGCTTTCTTGGCCCACACGATACACCACAGCGCACGCACCGCATATGCCCCCGCGGCAACCGCACCCGCGTGTGAGGGTAAAGCCTGCGTATTCCATACAAGTCATAATGGTAAAGCCCGCCGGCACTTGGTAGGCATTGCCCATGATATAAAGTGTGTGCGTATGTGCGTGTTCAAGCATTTTTTTTCTCATAATTTATAAGGTGAAAGCCTTTTCAAAACGGTATTCGGGCAGGAGCAAGGGGGCTGTGGTGCTACGTGTTATGCCCGCCTTGCTAAGAGCCAAGGCATGGGCGTGTACATGTTTTATGTGGCAGGCACTGCTTTGATGCACTTTATTTTCAATATCTTCTGCCGCTTGTTGCGCCGCCACATGCCCGAAAACAAAAATATCTAAAAGAGCATTGCCGCCAAGGCGATTTTTACCATGCACGCCGCCGGCCACTTCGCCTGCAGCATAAAGACAAGGCAAGGAGGTGCGGGCTTTATGGTCCATGGCAAGGCCCCCGTTTTGGTAATGCTGTGTGGGGTATACCAAGATGGGCTCCAAAGCCGGATTAATACCGCATGCCATAAAGCGGTGGAAAATGCTGGCAAAGCGATTTTTAAAGGTACCTTTGCCGTGTTGTAAATCTATAAGCGGAGTGTCTAGCCATACGCCTCTGTTGCCAGTGGGGGTGAGGACATGTTTTTCCATGCCAAAGCTTTCTTGTATGATGGCTGCCGCCAAAGCATCGCGTGTTTCTAAGTTGCCTATGAACATTTCCCCATGTGCGTTTAAAAGCTGCGCCCCTTGAGCGCGTACCGCTTCAGAAATAAGTAAGCCTAAGAGGTGATTGGGCCATGCTGTGCCTGTGGGGTGGTATTGCACCGAGTCCATATGCACAAGCTTAGCTCCTGCACGGTAGCCGAGCACCAGCCCATCAGCCGTGGCGCCGTAAAAATTGGAAGTGGGGAAGCGCAAGGGGTGTAAGCGCCCCATGCCGCCACTGGCTATGATGACGGCCTTGGCATGTACCACATAATGCTGTTTGGTGTCTAAATTTTGTAAAATGGCCCCTGCACATTGGCCGTGTTCGTTGAGTAAAAGTTCCACCGCAGGGCAAAATTCTTTTATGGCTACGCCGGCATTGCGTGCTTCATCGGCAAGTATGCGCGATATTTCAAGCCCTGTAATATCTAAAATGGAGTGTGAGCGTGTGCGTGAATGACCGCCTGGGCGATGTGTAAAATATTCACCGTCTTTACGCCTGTCAAAATCCACCCCATGGCGCGCAAGCCAGTCTATAACCATGGGCCCTTGGCTTACCATGGTTTCCACCAGTTCAGGATCGTTATGAAAACGCCCGCCCACCATGGTGTCTACAAAATGTATGGCAGGGCTATCTTCTGCGGCAGTGGCGGCACAAATGCCTCCTTCGGCCATGGTGGTGTTGGAGTCTAAAGTGCGAAGCTTTGTGCTTACAAGTACGTTCAAGGGGGTATGTTCTTTAAGCCATAAGGCCGCCGCAAGACCTGCACCCCCAGAACCTATGATGAGTACATCGGTGCTAAAGTGCGGTGTATTTACATCCAATAGGGGAAAGTCTTCCGCTTGTAAGATGTGCGCTGGGCTTTCCAAAAGGTCTGCCACTTCTTGGGCTACTAGCTCACCGGCATTGCAACCTATACGTAAGGGGCGCTTAATATCGGGGTTAAAGTCGGGGTGAAATTTCTGCAAAAGGGCAGCTTTACCCTCCACGGTAAGCTCGGGGTGTAAACGATGCAAGCGCGCGGCGCGTGTGGCATCGAGTTTTGCTAGGGAGGCTTGCATGCAATGAGGATAGGCCATAAAGACTCGCAGAGGGAGATGGTTTAGTTAGTGGTGTTAAGTATATTATAGAAATGTATGACTA
>CAYJNG010000207.1:0-2472 GCA_964371505.1 uncultured Desulfovibrionaceae bacterium | reverse complement strand
TCTATCCAGCTGAGCTACAGCCCCGTCGACAAGTGGGAAACTACGGAAAAAAGCCTCACAGGTCAAGCTTTTTTTGTACTTTTTTTTCATTCACAGTTTTGCTTATACGTTACAATGTGTAAGCTGTTGCTTTTACTTGTGTTTGCCTTGCAGTACAAGTCCTTCCATACGCTCTCCTTGTTTTTGCGGAGAAAAGAGTTCAAGGGCTCGTATACGAGCTGCACTGCTTAAGGCGTGGGCTTTTTCTGGGTAGCGAGCCAGTCGCTCAAGAGCTAAGGCTAGGCTTTCCACGTCATTTTCCGGAAAGAGTAGGGCTGTTTTTTCGTGTTCTAAAATTTCCATATGCCCTTCCAGATTACTTGCCACTACAGGTACGCCAAAAACCATGGCTTCCATGAGGCTTGCAGGAATGCCATCATGCTCACCATTACGCAACGTGGTACTATCAGCCACAAATATATGCGACTTGCGTAGTAATTCCGGCATATGTTCATGTGGTATATGGCCAAGGAAGGTAACATGCTTTTTAATGCCCATGCGAATGCTTAACCAACGTAATTTCCAGATGCTGGGGCCACTTCCTGCCACAGTAAGCTCAAAGGGGATATTGTCTGCTTTAAGTTTTTTACAGGCTTTAAAAATGTTTTTAAGCCCTTTATGCGCAGTCAGATGCCCTGCTGTTAAAATACGTATACAGCCTTGTCTTGCCATGGGGGGGATGTCAAAATCTTCAGAATTGGGCCAAATGCCAGGGCTGTCATACACACATTGAATTTTTTCTTGATTAAAGCTTGGATCTAGCTTGTAACACGCTTCAAGGAGCAAGTTCCTTGTGGCCTGTGTATCACAGCGCACAAAGGCAGCATGGCATGCTTTTAGAGCTACGAAGGGGAGGTCTCTCATATCTCGTGTACGTAGCGTAAAGGAAAAAGGAATGCCAGATATGCCGGAAGTAACCCACGCTGCTGTGGCTGTATTGTGGGCGTCAATGGCGTGCATATGCTCTGTGCCATCCTCTGCGCACCATTGAGTTAAGCGCAGACCTTTGGCAAAATTATTCAAATTTTGTAGGTAACGTAAAGGCGAAAAACGCTGCTTGCTTGGCATTTGCTTCCAGTACGCACGAGCTATACCGCCCTTGGTAAGGAGTTTTAAAGCATATTTAATGGTGCTTAGCTTGCTTTGTCGCTTGGTAGGTACAGGCAGAGTATAGTCTCCGCCCACAAGGTGCGAAAGCTTTGTACCTTGTAAAGAATAAATACGTGTTAATAACTGTGCTTCGTGTAAATTAAGCACGCTTTGTGTTTGCGCTGTGCCATAGGGTGTTGGGAAATTGTCTACAATACAAACGCCATTGAGCTTCTTTTCTGTGGTGTGCAATAAGGAGTTTTTGCCGCTAGGCTCAGGCACAGGGCTTTTTCTGTGGCACACAAGAACGCCATCTTCTAAGGTGTACACCGAGTCGCAATATTCTGCCACGCCGGGGTCGTGCGTTACGATGACCATGGCAATGCGCCCTTCGTGAGCAAGGTCGCAAAAGTTTTCCATGACCACTTTGGATGTGCGAGAATCAAGCGCACCTGTAGGTTCGTCTGCCAAAAGAATTTTTGGGCTGTTTACCATGGCGCGTGCAATGGCCACGCGTTGTTGCTCGCCACCAGAAAGTCTATTACTTCTGTAGCTTATGCGATGAGAAAGGCGAACAAGGTCAAGGGCACGGACTACTCTGTCCCAGCGCTCTTCGGGGGGGATATTTTCATAAATGAGAGGGAACTCTACATTTTCAAAAACAGTAGAGTGGTCAAATAGGTTACTGCTTTGCATAACAAAACCCATATTGCCACGTCTAAAGGAGGCAACTTCCTCTCTATTTAGGGTGAATACATCGGTGTTTAATACTTCTAAGGAGCCGCTGTCTGGGGCGTGTAGCATGCCAAGTACGTGCAACATGGTGGATTTACCACAGCCCGAAGGGCCCATGATGGCCACCATTTCTCCCGGTAAAACAGAAATATTTACTCCGCGTAAAACAGGAGGAAAGCCAGGATAGCATTTATAAAGATTTTGTGCGTCAATAACTGGTGTCATGGTAGACCTACTCAAAGCGTAATGCGGTAACAACGTCCATACGGCTTGCTTGTAATGCAGGGAATAGGCCTCCGCCTATACCAATTACAGCAGAGAAAATAATACTGCCAATGCTACTTAAAATAAGTAAAGGGTAGGAAATAGAGCTGCCAAGGGCGTAACTTCCTATTTCTACACAAATGGTACCAATGATAATACCTACCACACCACCTGCCACAGATTTACATAAAGCTTCGGCAAGAAATTGTGATAAAATATCTCTATCGGCACCGCCCATGGCTTTTTTAAGCCCCACCTCGCGAGTACGTGCGCGTACCGCTGCAAAGGTGCCGTACCAAATACCAAAGCCCCCTAACATAAGGGAGGCCACAATGCCAAGCCATA
>CAYJNG010000206.1:0-2509 GCA_964371505.1 uncultured Desulfovibrionaceae bacterium | reverse complement strand
TAACTAGTAGGAGATAAAAATGCTCAAGCAACTATGCCGTATAACAAAACTTTTCGGCCTGTTAATGCTCATATCAACAGCTAGTATTGCTGCTCAGCAAGTAGTTTATATGGGAAACCATAAGTCTGGAATTTATCATAATAGTTCATGCCGTTATTATGACTGTAAAAATTGTACAGTTGTCCTAAAGTCACGAGAAGAAGCTAGAAGGCTAGGCTTCAGAGCGTGTAAAATATGTGGTGGATAGCTTACCATTTTTCCCACTACTAGAGAATTTCAAAAAGGCATGAAAGCGCACTCTCTGACGAGAGTAAACCGAAAAGCAAGGTCATTTACTTTCCACCTTGCTTGCGTACTCCTCTGCTAAAGCCGCAAAGGATTGGCGTAGGCTCTTGCACCTTTTCTTCCATGAGAGCCTTCGCTAAAAGTTCTTGGTCTTGCACTGCCAATTGCAAAAGGGCCTGCTCAGCAATGACCTTCTCCGCTTTTTCCAAGGCAGCTTCCATAAAGAAATCTGTGCGTGTACGCCCCTGCATGGCGGCGGCACGGTCTATAATTTCCCGAACAGAAAGCGGCAAACGCACGTCCATGCATGACATGATAGTTTCTACTACTTTTGTCATACATTCTCCTTGAATTATACATACGGATTATTTCCGTACATGAAAAAGGTGTATAAGAGGGAAAATTTTTGTCAAATAAATGCAACCATAACCGTATACGTCATAATTCTTACCAGCTCCCCCACCCTACGCTTGAATCACCATGGCGCCTGTTTCAGCCCTGCAAAAAAGGAAAGTAAGGCGGCATTTGTACCCATAGTTCCTGCTATGATGAAGATACCACCGACTTTATTACCATTTAAGGACTGTACGGAATAATTTCTATTCATGATAATTTTGCATTGTGCTGTTACATGATAAAAGAAAGTGGCCGAAGCTACTAAAATCACATCCACTGCTTGCATTTCTCGTAATACTTCCTACACATTACCTTACACAGGACAGATTTTACCACTTTGGCATATGGAACAGCCCTGACAGGGAGTCAGCTTCTTACCTTTAACTGAAACACTTTCCGTTGTAGCACCCATACTTTCACAGCCTTTTATGGCGTCTTGGAGCAAAACAAAAGCATTGCCTTTATTCTTAGGGTTGGTATTTAGTGCCAATACATGTATTTTATGCATGGCTTCACTCCTTTTAGTCTTATATATCACGTTAATCAGCTTGTGCTCGTACTAGGAGTATATTCTTAATCGTCAATGCTAATATCAAAATAATAAGGGCTGTTACAATAAATAAAAGAGCACAACCAACTTCAAAAATAGTATCATTTTCTATTGCTCTGCCCATTATCATTGTTGCCATTGAAAATGCCACAAGGGGAAATGTAAAAGCCCAATAGCTCATGCTAAACGGTACTCTAAAAAATTTTATATGACTCAAAAACAAGCAAGCAAAAAGAACAGCGACACCATAAAGAATATTTCCTAGCATGCCGACACCTTCAAGGCTTTCCCCTTGTAAGACAATATAATTATTAAACATAATCGATGGCGGAGCAAGCAAAATAAACAACATGGGCATGAGAGGAGCTGGCAGAGGCGAAACAAACATTAATCTATAAAGTACGAAAACCAATAAAATCATCCACAAAGTAAGTGCTATTCCCCAAAAAAACCAACTAATTTCAACAAAACCATGTTCAGCACCGTATACAGGTATTACAGCTAAGCCCACCACAGGAATAAAACATGCCGGAGTGAGATTTTCTATTTCTAATTTTTTAGACAATACCCATTGCCCTAATGCGTAAAGAAATAAAATAACATGTAAAGATGCGCCTATTATCCACAAGAATTTTGCTGAAGAAGCATTTTGATTTCCTATGATTGATGCTAAAAACATGATGGAAACAGGAATCGTTCCAAAAAAGCTCATCATTATTGGATGAGTAAATTCTTGCATTACAGCTGGACGATATTTTAGAAACTTAATAATGTAAACGCATGAAACTATAAAGAATATAGCAACTGCAAATAAAGCAAATACATTACTGAGAAAGAAAGAAATTCCACTTAATCGCCATGCCAAAGCAAGCCCACATAAAGCCATAGTCATAGCAAAAAAGCCAATGGGAAAATCTTTTATTGATATACATTTCATGAAATGACACTCCAAGAATTATCATGCTATTATTTAAGTTAATATTTTCAGTATAATTGAGAAAGCCCTGTATCTATACTACCTATTAATCTAGTTCTTTCTTACCACGTAACCTCAAAGTCCAGTACATAATTTTCTTAAAGAAAAAAGGAACAAATACAGTGGCCACAAAGGTAGCCATAAGCATCCCTCCTATAACAGCCGTACCTATGGCATGACGACTGTTAGCCCCTGCACCTGTGCTTATGGCTAGGGGCACACAGCCTATAATAAAGGCTAGAGATGTCATGATAATGGGGCGAAAGCGCAGACGCGCAGCATACATAGCCGCCATATCTAGT
>CAYJNG010000205.1:0-2530 GCA_964371505.1 uncultured Desulfovibrionaceae bacterium | reverse complement strand
TTTAATGGGTCCACATAAGAGCAGCATACTTAGGCATCTGCCAATCTCTATCATCCACCATTTGCTCAAGTTCATCACAATACTTACGCGCTGTTTGCATAAGTTCTGTAAGGTATTCTAAAGCAAATTCCGCTTGCTCTTCCACATCTTCGATGGTGTCCATATCCAGCACGCGTGTGGCAATTTGCTTGGTTACACTTTGCAACTTCAAATGCTTACCGCGGAAGGTCTTAAAGAGCTCTTCTTCCATATTTGCATCACCAATAACTTGTTTGGTGGAGGTCACAAGGCTTGCCAAGCGAATTTGTGTAGCTTGTACGGCAGGCAGCACTTGCTCTTGCATCATGGACACCATAACCTTGGCTTCAAGGCAAATGGTTTTGGCGTACATATCAAAGAGGATTTCTTGGCGAGCCATGATTTCTCTTTCAGAAAGTACACTGGTTCTGATGAAGACTTCCTTCACAGCATCGGTATGGTACAACTTTAAAGCTTCCACAGTGTTGGTAAGATTTAACAGACCACGAGCGGCAGCTTCTTCTTTCCATTCTTCAGAGTAGCCATTGCCGTTAAATACTGCAGGCATATGCTCTTTAAAGATTTTTGGTAAAAACTCTTGCAAGGCTTCATGAATGTTTTTGCCTTTTTTCATAAGGGCTTCAAGGCTATCGGCAATATCTTCTAAAGCGCAAGACACGGCACTGTTAAGCGCAATGTTTACAGGAGAAATGGACTGTGAAGAGCCCACTGTTCTGAATTCAAACTTATTACCAGTGAAAGCGAAGGGGCTTGTTCTGTTTCTGTCGGAATAGTCACGAGCAAGCACAGGCAAGGCAGATACGCCAATTTCAATACCTTCTTTTTTGGAAGAAAGCTCCTTACCACCAGCCACTATGGTTTCAATAACATCGGTGAGCAAGTCACCAAGGAAGGCAGAGATGATGGCTGGAGGCGCTTCGTTGGCGCCAAGGCGATGGTCATTACCGGCGCCAATGGTACCAAGGCGCAATACGTCGGCATGTTTGTGCACAGCACGCAAGGTGGCAGCAAGGAACACGAGGAATTGCGCATTTTCTAACGGAGTATCGCCCGGATCAAGCAGGTTATTACCTTCGGAGTCACCAATGGACCAGTTATTGTGCTTACCACTACCGTTTACACCGGCGAAGGGTTTTTCGTGCAAGAGGCACACAAAACCGTGTTCTTGCGCAGTGGCACGTAAAATATTCATGGTGAGCATGTTATGGTCGGTGGCAATGTTAGCTTCTTCATACAAGGGAGCCAATTCAAATTGACCTGGGGCCACTTCGTTATGGCGGGTATGAATGGGAATACCAAGACGGAACAAGCGCACTTCAAGGTCTTGCATAAAGTCCATAACACGCTTGGGTGTGGCGCCAAAGTATTGATCTTCTAGCTCTTGACCTTTGGGGCTGGCAGCGCCCACCAAGGTGCGACCTGTCATAAGTAAATCTGGACGTTTAGCCGCAAGTTTAGCATCCACAAGGAAGTACTCTTGCTCAGCACCTACCATGGGGCGAGCGTATTTTACTTCTGTTTTTCCAAAAAGATGCAATACACGCACAGTGCTTTTAGAAAGAGCCTCAATGGAGCGCAGCAAAGGAATTTTTCTATCCAGCGCTTCACCGGTATAAGAGTAAAACACGGAAGGAATATGCAAAGTCTTACCTTCACGACCGTCTACCAAGAAGGCAGGTACGGTGGGATCCCACGCGGTGTAGCCACGAGCTTCAAAGGTGGAGCGAATGCCGCCGGAAGGGAAGGAAGAGGCGTCTGGCTCACCACAAATGAGGGTTTTACCAGAAAACTTAGATACCACCACGCCTTGTTCGTTGGGGCTAAAGAAGGTATCGTGCTTTTCTGCTGTGGTGCCGGTCATGGGTTGGAACCAGTGGGTAAAGTGCGTGGCGCCGTTTTCAATGGCCCAATCCTTCATGGAGTTGGCCACCACATTGGCGATGTCTAAGGGGAGCTTCTCCCCGCGTTGGATGATGCCTTCCATGGCTTTATAAATATCAGAAGGGAGGCGTTGACGCATTACCTGTAAATTAAAGGTCTCTTGAGCAAATATATTTTTAAAGCAAGGCACTTTTGGTGTGGAAGGGGTGCAGCAGCATGAAGTATGGGACGCGGTCATAAATAATCTCCTTAAACTTACTAAAATGTGTTTGATACCCCTCTTAAAGCACAGAGCATGCCAAAGATATTTTTTATTGTAATTTTAAGCTATTATATTTTTTAACTGCACAAAGGTATAAAAAAGCCCCTTCTTTTTCTACATTAATGTATTTTTACTTTTCTTACCTTTTGGTTTAAAAGTTCTCTGCGCCCCCTTTCAACACCATACTCCCTGCTTTACTACATAAAAGGAGTTTTTTTGCTTAAAAACTTCCCTTTTAGTCGCTACCTCAAAGTAAAATCCAGAAAATACTTTTTTGTAGAAAACTATAAAAAGTAAACCCGCCTAAAAAAGCTCCATTATCAACTGCAGCTACATGCTGACAATATG
>CAYJNG010000204.1:0-2534 GCA_964371505.1 uncultured Desulfovibrionaceae bacterium | reverse complement strand
TTCTACCTTTGTGCATAAAGCCTGTGCGTTGACAAAGACAACCTTATTTTGTATGTTCACCTAGTTTATGGTGGATTATTTTTATCTTCTTATATAACAACTATTTAGAGAGTTATATGTCAAAACAAAAAATTACCCCTTTGCAATGTCGTGATACAGCCCTTGCTTTTGCTTTTATAGCATTGTTAGTTTGGTTCTTCACAAAAAATGTTTACTGGATTTACGGTTGTATGGGGCTTGTACTGTTTGCCATGATTTGGCCTTCCGGCATGACATATCCTGCCAAGGCTTGGTTTGGCTTTTCCCATGTGCTTGGCACCTTTATGTCTAAAGTGTTGCTAAGTATCATTTACACAGTTATTTTGATGCCCGTTTCTCTTGTGCGACGTATGCTTGCTAAAGATGCCATGCGTATACGCAGCTATAAAAACGGTGAAGGCTCAGCATTTGTGGTGCGTGAGCACAAATTTACAAAAGATGATGTAACGCATCCTTATTAATCTTTATTGAGGTACGTATGAACTTTTTTTCCGATGTTTGGGGCTTTTTGAAGGTCCGTAAAAAGTTTTGGCTTTTGCCCCTTATAGTGTGCTTATTGCTTATTGGTGCCTTAGTGGTATTTACCAGCGGATCTGCTGTAGCTCCTTTTATTTATACTTTATTTTAGAGACCTCTATGTCACAAGAAAAAATATACACTCTTGGCATTTCCGCCTATTATCACGACAGCGCCGCGGCGCTTTTGTGTGATGGTGTCATTGTGGCGGCTGCGCATGAAGAGCGCTTTACGCGCAAAAAGCACGATCCTGATTTTCCGGAAAAAGCCATTGCTTATGTGCTTGATGAAGCAGGAATAACTTTGCAAGATGTGCATGGTATAGCTTTTTATGATAAGCCTTTCTTAAAATTTGAAAGACTTCTTGAAACCTATCATGCATTTGCGCCGCGTGGCTTGAAGAGCTTTTTACTATCCATGCCTGTATGGATTAAAGAAAAACTTTTTATGCGTACCATGTTAGAGCGCGGCTTTGCACCATTTTTGCCAGAAGGCGCTTCTTTGCCACAATTGTATTTCCCTGAGCACCATCTTTCGCATGCTGCTTCGGCCTTTTATCCATCTCCCTTTGAAGACGCAGCCATTTTAACTGTGGACGGTGTGGGTGAATGGGTAACTACCTCCATTAACAAGGGAGAGGGAAATACCATTTCCACTTTGCGTGAAATTCATTTCCCGCACTCTTTGGGTTTGCTTTATTCTGCCTTTACAGCGTATTGCGGCTTTAAGGTAAATAGCGGTGAGTATAAGCTTATGGGGCTTGCCCCTTATGGCGACCCTAACAGCGAACGCACTAAGCTATTTGAGCAAAAAATTCGTGAGCATCTTATTGATATTCGCGAAGATGGCTCTTATGTGCTTAATATGGACTATTTTTCTTACGCTACAGATGTACGTATGTATAATGAGTCTCGCTGGCAGCAGGTTTTTGATTTGCCTGCGCGTACTGCTGAATCTGAAGAGCTTGAGCAAGAATATATGGACCTTGCCTTAGCCATTCAGAAAGTTACTGAAGATATCGTACTGCGTTTAGCTCGCACTGCACGTGAAGTAAGCGGCAGTAAGAACTTGTGTCTTGCCGGTGGCGTTGCGCTGAACTGTGTGGCCAACGGTAAGCTCTTACAAGAAAAAATATTTGATAACGTTTGGATTCAACCTGCCTCTGGCGATGCCGGCGGAGCTCTTGGTGCTGCACTTGCCTTATGGCATATTGGTCTTGAAAAGCCCAGAACGCCAGCAGCCACGCGAGATTCCATGCGCGGCTCCTACCTTGGGCCTAGCTTTGATGCAGGGCAAATTGCGCGTACATGCAAGAAGTTTCATGCCAAAGGGACAACCTATTCTGACTTTCAAGAGTTGTGTAATAACGTTGCTGACTTACTCAACGATGGTAAAGTTGTGGGGTGGTTCCAAGGGCGTATGGAATACGGCCCTCGCGCTTTGGGCGGTCGCTCCATTTTGGGTGACCCACGTAACCCTGAGATGCAAAAGAAGCTGAACTTAAAGATTAAATACCGTGAAGGGTTTAGACCTTTTGCTCCTTCTGTTCTGGAAGAGTATACCCAAGAATATTTTGCTGTGGGTGAACAATCCCCCTATATGCTGGTGGTAGCACCTGTGGCTGATAAATATTGCCGTGAATTGCCAGAAAACTATACCAGTTTACCTTTGTGGGAGCGTTTGTATTGGCAGCGTTCTGACTTGCCCGCCATTACACATGTGGATTTGTCTGCACGTATTCAGTCGGTAAGTAAGGAAACCAATCCTCGCTACTGGCAGCTTATTAATGCTTTTAAAGAGCGTCATAACTGCCCCATGGTGGTGAATACGAGCTTTAACGTACGTGGTGAGCCCATTGTATGTACACCACAAGATGCTTACTTGTGCTTCATGCGTACCGAAATGGATTATTTAGTATTGGGGGATACGGTTCTTTGTAAAGAAGATCAAAAGCCTCTTGCTGATGACCAAGACTGGCG
>CAYJNG010000203.1:0-2564 GCA_964371505.1 uncultured Desulfovibrionaceae bacterium | reverse complement strand
TGCAATTACATACAAAAATATTTTTTCTGGCAAAGTATAAACGTGGACAACACTTTTTTACGTGTGCCTATAAGCTACTTTGCCTTTTAAACTAGCCAGCCGCTTTGGCCTGTATGTGTTTTATAAAGAGCCTTTTTACACGGCAGGGTAAGGTTCTTTTTGGTGTGTTTGCGAAAGCCAATATTCAAGAGTGTTGTAGAGTATTGCCGGATCTATAGGTTTAGTTATGTGGTCATTCATACCGTGCTGCAGGCTTATTTCTCTATGGCCATCCATGGCATGCGCTGACATGGCAATGACTATAAGATCTTTGTGCTTTGTGCTTTGTCTAATATTTTTTGTGGCGGTGAGTCCATCCATAATGGGCATTTGTATGTCCATAAGTACAGCGGCATAGGAGTTTTCTTCCAGCATGTCTAAAGCTTGTTGCCCATTACAAGCAATGGCTACTTTATAGCCCGCCTCTTGTAAAATTTCTTGTGCAACTATTTGGTTTATTTCATTATCTTCTACCAAGAGAAGGTGTTCGTTATGAACTATGCTTTGTGCTGCAGGGTCTACAGGAGCAGTGGGGAGCTGGGGTTGCTCATGTGCCACTTCTTGTTCCAAGGGTAAGTCTAAAGCAAATAGGAAGTTTGTGCCGTGCTTTTCATGGCTTTCTACCCATATTTTCCCCTGCATGGCATCGGCAATTTTTTTACAAATAACCAAACCAAGACCTGTTCCCCCGTATTTACGTGTAATGGAGGTGTCAGCTTGGGTAAAAGCTGTGAAAAGCTTTTCTTTCTGTTCTGCGCTCAGTCCAATACCGGTGTCCTGCACAGAAAAGGTACAAGGTAAGTTATTGTTGGCACATGTACCGCAGCGAATAGTTACTATAACGCTACCTTGCTCGGTAAACTTTAAAGCATTGCTTACAAAGTTAAAAAGTACTTGTTTAATACGTAAAGGGTCACCTAGGAGCAGAGCTTTTTGGCTTTGTAATATCTGCACTTCAAGGCGTAAGTTTTTATCTTGAGCCTTAGGGCCATACAAAGCCGTAATTTCTTGTCCGATACTTTCCAATGTGAAAGGTATTTTTTCTAGCTCTAGCTTTCCAGCTTCCATTTTTGAAAAATCTAAAATATCGTCTATGATGCGCAAAAGATTATTAGCAGAAAATAAGGCCTTTTGTGCATAATCGTCTTGCTTGGGTGAAAGTTCAGTGCGGGATAATAGGCGTATAAGCCCTAAAATGCCATTCATGGGTGTGCGTACCTCATGGCTCATATTCGCAAGAAATTCGCTTTTTACTTGGGCATTTTTTTCTGCGCGATCAATGTGATGTTTAAGTGAGGCAACCATGGTTACCAAGTGCTTATAGACGCCATGATGTTTGGTATTGTCATCGATATCGTAGTCGCCGTGTATAACGCGTTCTGTTATTTGTATAAGATCAGCAGGGTCTTTACCAAGCTGCCTGCGTAGGCTCCATATGGTCCAAATACTGATGAAAACAGCCAAGAAAATAACAAAAGCTAATGCCATATAGATGAGGCGTAAGGAGCGTTCATAAACGGCATTACTTTGTAACGAAGCTGCTATGCCTTCGCTACGGTTGAGGTTAACAGCTTTAAGGAGCTCATTTGAAGCGGCTACAAAAAGTTTTTGTGAATCGGTGTGCAAGAGGCGAATAGCCTGCGTAATATGATTCTTACGAGATATGGAAAATATTTTATTGCTCAAGGCAAGGTATTCTTCCCAAAGTTTTGAAAACTGAGCGTATATTTTTTGCTCTTTTTCCGACGATATGAGTACTTCATAATGTTTTCGAACTAGCTCAAATTCTAGGACTATTTTTTGGGCAGATTGTTCAAATTTTTCCATGGCCTCATTATCTACACTATAAATATGGCTTAATTCGTATATTCTGTAGTCGGAAAGTAGGGTGTTGAGGCGCTGCACGCTTACAGTGGAAGGGAGCCAATTGGATGAAATTTCAAGGGCTTTTTGGTTGGTTTTGTTAAGCTGTATGATGCTAAATGCGCCAAGCCCAGCAAAGGCCACTAAAAGAATGGTGGTTATGAAAAAAAGCTTTGTGGATAAACGCATATATATTTCCTTCTACTACAGATAACTACAGAGTTGCTCGAAATTAAGAAAGCGTTACCGAAAAAGTGTGATTAAATGATGTAAGCACGCACGTATGTGCATTGTGCTGTAAGTAATGTTTTCCATGTAGCATGCGCATTGTGCTCGTGCAAGCGCTAATTGCGTAGCGCACTTTCCCTATTATGAGAGGCAGGCATGGAGGTGAAAAGTAGGGGCCGTTTTCTCTCATCCTAGTAATTGCTCAAACGCTCTTTCCTGTGGCGTTAAATCATTTTTTACTAAGCTATAGGTATCACGGGAAAGCGGTACTAATATTTTAAACTTAGCCAGAAAACGCATTGCGAATGCTTATTTCTGGCTAAGCTTATTAAGTTTCTGAAATGAAAACTTTACTATTTACCAATATTTCAATGTTGTTTTAGCGCGGCTATATATGGCAAAGTATTTTTGGTGTAGGAAAACCTATGTGGTTA
>CAYJNG010000202.1:0-2587 GCA_964371505.1 uncultured Desulfovibrionaceae bacterium | reverse complement strand
CTCCTGCTAAGTGGGAGGTTTTCTTTTGCACAAAAAAAGGCGGGGTAGTATCCCCGCCCAAAAATTTCACCATGAAAAAATTATTCTTCCTCACCGCTTATCCAGTAAGAATTAAAACCATCATCAAGCCAACCGTCTTTAATGTTGCTAAGGCCGCAGTTTTTAAAAAAAGTATGATACTCTTCACGAGTACGACGCCAACCCCAAAACTGCTGGCGGCGTAAATCAAAAAAGTGTAATGCGGCGCGTACCCCAATTTTAAAGGCGTTAACAAGGCGGCCTATGGCAGAATCTTCTTCCAGCAAGGAAGCGGAAATACATATAATGCGTCCACCCGGTAGCAATTGCCCGCGCAGCTCTCGCATGGCAAAGGCCAACTCATCATTGCCTATGCTATAGTCCACAGCGGACAAATAAATAACATCATACTGCACATCGGGCGGCAAGCACGTAGAGGGGGAGCCTATATAAATACGTTCCACAGGTACGCATTCACGCAACAAGCGCAAGCCAGCTGTGGTAGGTTCATTTACATGCAATTCTATGTGCGGCAACACATCAAGCAGAGATTTTTCTAAATATCCCACGCCGCGTCCAATGGAAAGCACACGTATTGGGTTTTGACCACTGGCGGTATACACAATCTCAGCTTTGCTTTGAAAATCTTCATCACAAAGAACACTAGATTTTTCAAGAGCGTGCTCTTCGCATTCCGCATGTCTCTTTGTGAGGCTTTCACCTGCTTCAACCTCTTGAGTAGCATGAACAAGAGAATCCTCAAGTGCTTCCGATGCTACTGGGGCTGCAGATGCTGCAGAGGGCACAGGAGCCGCTAGAGCCCCTGATGGGGTAGATGCAATAGGCGCAGCTGTGTCTGTAGTGTCGGCGGCATTGGGGATGTCCGCACTGTCCGTTGTATTAGGTGCCTCAGCTTCCATAGGCGCAAGAGGACTAACCACATCACTATGCGCCAAATCTTGCTTAGCAGCCATAAGCATCTTTTCACGCTGTAGCAAAATTTGCTCAGCTAACCATTTTGCATCTTTATCCTTACCTTCACGCCATGCCGCAGGTAAACACTCCCATGCAAAGCAACGACGAAAAAGTTCTTCATAAAATGAAGCATAAAATTTACTGCTGGCAAGATGAAAAAAAGACACATGCGTAAATGCAGAAAAGGGGATTCCTTGCCAACTTTCTTGGTAAAATCTACGCATAGAGCCTCCTTAAAACAATATACCTGTGTAACATTGTGCCCTTATACTATCAATAATGCGTCATGGCAATACGCATTATTTTTTAAAAGGCTTTGGTGAAACTTTTCACGAAAAATAACACCAAAGCCAGCACAAGTATCTTTATCCAACAGCGTTAAGCGCTGCCACAGATGGAAGCACTTTACCTTCCAAAAGCTCTAAGGAAGCACCGCCGCCGGTGGAAATATAACTCATTTTATCAGCCACGCCATATTGCTCCACAGCAGCAACAGAATCTCCGCCGCCTACCACCACAAAGGCCTCACATGCGGCTAAAGCATCAGCCATGGCTTTGGTTCCTGCACCAAAAGGCTCGGTTTCAAAGGCGCCCACAGGACCGTTCCATACTATGGTGGCTGCATCAGCGCACAGGGCTTTATAGGCCTCCACCGTGGCAGGGCCCACATCCAATATCATCTGATTCTCAGGCACTGCATCTACAGCCACCGTCTGTACAGCTTGATCAGGGGCCAAAGCTGCTGCCACCACAACATCACTAGGCAAAGGTAGCACCTTACCCTGCGCTTTGGCAGCTTCTAAAATACGTTTGGCATCTTCCACAAGGTCCGCTTCATACAAAGAAGCCCCCACGCCATAACCGGCTGCCGCAAGAAAAGTATTGGCAATGCCGCCGCCCACAATGAGCCTATCCACCTTGGAAAGCAAATTTTCCAGCAAGGCCAGCTTTGTAGATACTTTTGAGCCGCCAATAATAGCCACTAAAGGAGATTTAGGCGCGTCCAAAACCTTGGCAAAAGCGTCAAGCTCTGCCGCCATAAGCGGCCCAGCACAAGCTACCTTTGCCGCGCGCACAGCGCCCTCTGTGCTAGCATGGGCACGGTGCGATGCGCCAAAGGCATCCATAACATACACATCGCCCAGCGCTGCCAGTTTTTTCGCCAAGTCAGCGTCGTTTTTCTTTTCGCCCTTTAAAAAGCGTACGTTGTCACACAGCACCACGCTGCCAACTTCCACCTGTACAGTTTCAATATCGGCAGCAAAGCCCACAGGCACGCCCAAAAGCTCTTGTAAACGAGCCGCCACAGGACGTAGGGAGAACTTTTCCTCATACTCCCCTTCCGTGGGACGACCAAGGTGCGAAAGCACAATAACCGCAGCGCCCTTATCCAATGCCATTTGAATGGTAGGCAATGCCGCACGAATACGCTTGTCATTGGTGATAACGCCATCCTTTAAAGGCACGTTTAAATCTTCACGCAATACTACTCGCTTACCTTGCACATCTATATCTTTTAAAAACAGCATAATTTCCCCTAGGTTAAGAAAGATCTATGGAACTATTTTTCTGGGAGGGGAAACTTTTTTAGGAA
>CAYJNG010000201.1:0-2617 GCA_964371505.1 uncultured Desulfovibrionaceae bacterium | reverse complement strand
TGAGGTGGGAGGATTGGTAATATGCACCGTATATGTTATGTCGCCACCTTCATTTACATTGCCTGTAGCCTCAAGGGTGAGCGTGGTGGTATCAATGGTGTCTTCCACATCCACATCTTGATCGCTTTGGTCCACATCTAAATCTTCAAACTCATCGCCACCACCGGTAATATCACCAAGATTAGCGGTAAAAGAATCCGTATCCACATAGGCATCATCCGATGGTGCAGGCACAGTGATGGATCCGGAATTGCTACCGGCAGGGATGGTCACTTCATAAATATTACCCAACGAATCTTCCACTTCTATGGTCAAATCCGTGATGGGGGGAAGGGTGCTTGTTACAGTATAGGTAATTTCACCGCCTTCTTCCACGCTACCAGTGGCTTCCAAAGTAATGGTGTTTTTGGCGCTATAGCTGACCTTTGGCGTTGAAGGCACTGGCTGAGCCCCTTCGTCTTGCCCCTCTGCCACAGCAACAGGAGCAAACATGACTTCTTCTTGCTCAACCTCTGTATCGTCGTACGCTTGGTCTAAGCTTCCTAGTCTGCCAATACCGCCTAAGAGTGTACCTTCAATGGTGTCCACATTGGAGCCGCCGCCAAGAGTAGTGCTGCTGGTAGTACCGGCAGCTGGCATAAGCTCTTCATCGAGTGCTGCAAAAAAAGCTTCACCGGTGATAATTTCACCACCAATAACAAACTCAGGCATATTCTCTGCTGTAAAGGCTGTATAAAAATCGCTTAAAGAGATGCTAGATCCATTCACAAAAGTCATGACTAGATCATCGCCTACACGCGATAAGGCAGTCTCTAAAGAGTCAAAAGAAAAAACTATACGATCATCAGCTTGGGAGTTTATGGATACAGCTTGTCCCGATTCAGGCTTTTGCAATAAAATGTCAGCCATAGTACAATCCTTATAATACTAGATAATTAAAATAGACGCAACGCATGCCTTAAAAGACATGTCAAAGCACAAGAAAATTCTTAACAGAACGATAAGTGAGAAAAGGCACCTAAAGAGGCAAAGGTGACGAGGATGTACCTCAGGCAAAAGCCCACAAGCGCGATGAGGAGATGAAGAAAAACACGCTTATTTAAAACTGGGAAACTTAGAAAGGTCTCCACACGCGCACCCTAGTGGAAGGTGCCGTAATTACCCAATACAAAACACAGAATACCATGTCAAGCTTTTTTTCTAAAATTTTCATCGAAAATTATTACAAGATTTGGCTTTTGCCTAGTTACCTATCATATTATTTTTACATTATAAATTAAAAACAATTATCCCCCTAACATTTTTTACATAGCAAAAAACTCCATCACAAAAAAATCTTTCAGCTATAAGTAGGTTAGAAAAACTCCTTTTAATTTGTGTGGACAGTCTCTGCGCGCATTGACCTTCATGATGAAATTTCATATCGTGTTGAGAAAGATACAGCGGTAAGCGTAAAAGCATATGCCTCCATTGGCAAACAAGTAGATGCCATCCCCCTGCTCCCCCGAAATGGGAGACCTAGACGTACATTTGGAATTCGTAAATGAGTCATACAGCGATACTCATATATTATCCCCTATCGAGTGAAAAAATATCATTGAATTTTTGAGCATTTGCTACATTAAAAGACAGTTATTCTAGGCTTGTTTAAAGCCATACTTACTGTATAAACAGATGGGGCAAGCAGTGACTAAACAGCGTAGGAAGATTCCTGCAGCTCCCCATTCCCTCTCCAGAAAATTTCATAAAAATTTTACTTACCGCTAGATAACATGGCCATGCGACCTATCTGTACCGACGTGGCACCATTTTTTGCCTTCCCTGCAGTATAAAAGGCACGCTGCAGTACAAAAAATATAGCTAAGGAGAACTCTATGTCCAAAAGTTCTAAAGGTACTTATAAGCACAGTTGTTTCCCTATGACATGTGTTTTTTTTACTATGTGTTTTCTCTCTTTTTTCTCCCTCTCCCATACGGCCGAAGCACAAAGCACAGCATCCTCTATGCAGGCCACAGCGCTTAATACAATTTTAAAAAACGTAGGCAATATCACGCCGGGTGATACATACCTTAACCCCAGCGCCTCGGGCGGAACGCATGGCACAGTGGGCATGTACGGTGTTGAAAATGGCGTAAACTTTAATTTTTTTAACTCCGGAAGCATTAACCTCATTCAAGGCTCCAACTCTTCTTATGGTATGCTAACCTACACCGACAATGGCTCACATATACTAGAAAATACAGGAAGTATTTACAGTGCCTCCCGTGGAGCCAATGATGGTCGTGCCTATGGCATGCAAGCGCGTGCCAGCAACACTGGAAATCATTATATCGTAAATAGCGGTGATATTTATGTGGGCACCAGCGGAATAAACAGCCCGGCTTATGCCATTGAAGCCTACGCAGGACATAATGGGAGCCATACTATTACAAATAGTGGCGACATTGAGGCTATTTCTCAAGGCACAAATAGTCATACCTACGGCATGAATGCTTATTCTGCCAATGCTGGTAATCACACCTTACGTAATAGTGGAAACATCACGGCTAAAGTTTTTGGCACAAACAGTAATGCCAATGGCATGGACGCAGCTACTAACAATACCGGCAACCATAC
>CAYJNG010000200.1:0-2639 GCA_964371505.1 uncultured Desulfovibrionaceae bacterium | reverse complement strand
ATCGAAATACCTAAAGGCTAAACAAAATACCCTTACTTCACAAAAGCCCTTCTTTATTAAGAAGGGCTTTTAATTTTACGGCAAAAATTCGCCTACTCTTAACCTAAGCAAGTGCACATATTTTGTGCAGTGCCCATTTTTTTGATGCTATTTTTTGTGCATATTTATTATCCAGAGCGCATTTCATACAAACCAATAAGCTCTGTAAATACAAAATTGTGCTTTTAGACGAGTTTAAAGCATTTTTATACATTTTTGGCTTTAATAAGCTTAATTATAATCAAAAAAAATCTCACGTCACGTATCCTATCACATAGCCTTAAACATACACCCACCTCAAGCTAACATGGCGTGAGTACATACTTTTTTGCCAAAAAAAACTCTTCGTCATACCGCATAGCACAAAAACAAACTTAGAGCTTTGGCATACTTTCTGCTAAAGAACCTTGACCTTGGTCGTGTTGGCCTAGGTTAGCATGTACAGTGTATCGTGAGCAGTTTTTACTTCGTATTGCTACGATGCACTGTGCATTGCTCGGTTTATATTCTATGTTATGCCCACCACTTTAGGCAAAAAAGCCCTTCTACTACTTTTTCCGCCTTATATCACGCTATACGCCCTGTGCCTTTTGGGCATCTTACAAAACGCTCCATATTCTTCTTGACGCATAAAGCAACCTTCTTTAAGATAAGTTGTTTTTGTACTACAAACAAATTTACACGTAGAGCAACTACGCCATGTTGTCACCACTAAATAGCAAATGAGATAAATCAACCATGCCAAAACGCACTGATTTAAAAAAGATTATGGTCATTGGGGCCGGCCCCATTGTCATTGGTCAAGCTTGTGAATTTGACTATTCCGGCTCGCAAGCTGTAAAGGCTTTAAAAGAAGAGGGCTTTGAAGTTATCCTTGTGAACTCAAACCCTGCCACCATTATGACAGACCCCGGCCTTGCCGATAAAACCTATGTGGAGCCCATTGAGCACGATACCCTTGCCGCCATTGTGCGCAAGGAGCGCCCCTGCGCCATTTTACCCACCCTTGGTGGACAAACGGGCCTTAATGCAGCCCTTGGCCTTGCCAAAAGCGGTGTGCTAGAAGAATGCGGCGTTGAGCTCATTGGTGCCAAGGCTGACGTTATCGAAAAAGCCGAAAGCCGCGACCTCTTCCGCCAAGCTATGGATAATATTGGCGTAAAAATGCCAGCTTCCGGCATTGCCTACAATATGGATGATGTGCGCAAACTTGGCGCCACATTGCCCTTCCCGCTTATTATTCGCCCAGCCTTCACCCTTGGTGGTACAGGCGGCGGCATTGCTTATAACATGGAAGACCTTGAAACTATTGCCGGCGGCGGTCTTGCAGCTAGCCCTGTTTCTGAGGTTATGATTGAGCAATCCGTCATTGGCTGGAAAGAGCTGGAAATGGAAGTTATGCGCGACAAAAACGACAACTGCGTTATTGTGTGCGGCATTGAAAACATTGACCCCATGGGCGTGCACACCGGCGACTCCATCACCGTGGCTCCCATTCAAACCCTGTCTGATGTGGAATACCAAACCATGCGTCAGGTTTCCATCGACATCATGCGCGAAATCGGCGTAGAAACTGGCGGCTCCAATGTGCAATTTGCGCAAAACCCTGCCAACGGTGAGCTTGTTGTTATTGAGATGAACCCTCGTGTATCTCGCTCTTCAGCATTGGCCTCTAAGGCCACAGGCTTCCCCATTGCTAAAATTGCCGCTAAGCTTGCCATAGGGTACACCTTAGATGAGCTTCGCAACGACATTACGCGCGAAACAGCCGCAAGCTTTGAGCCTTCCATTGACTACGTGGTTACCAAAATACCCCGCTTTACCTTTGAAAAATTCCCCGGCGCCAAAGATGAACTCACCACAGCCATGAAAAGCGTGGGCGAGGCCATGAGCATTGGTCGTACCTTTAAGGAATCCTTACAAAAAGGTATGCGCTCCATGGAGCTTGGCTATACCGGTCTTGGTTTTGGCTTCCGCAATGCATTGCAAGACAAAGAAATGGTTATCGCTTCTTTGCGTAACCCCAACTCACGCCGCATTTTAGCCTTGCGTGAAGCTGTACGTCTTGGCATGAGCGATGACGAAATTTTTGAAGTATCTTACTTTGACCCTTGGTGGGTACGTCAAATCCGTGATATTGTACGCATGGAAGACCGCCTCTTAAACTTTGGCCTTGCCAATGACATGACCCCCAAAAACCCTGAGCTTGCCGAAGTATTGCGCGAAGCTAAGGAATACGGCTTCTCTGACCGCCAATTGGCAGAAATGTGGAAGCGCCCCGAAGAAGATATTCGTCGTGTACGTAAAGAGCTTGACATTTTGCCCACTTACTACCTTGTAGATACTTGTGCAGCCGAATTTGAAGCTTACACCCCTTATTTCTACTCCACCTATGAAGGCGGACAAGAAGCCAGCACCGATGAGCGCAAAAAAGTTATCATCCTCGGTGGTGGTCCCAACCGTATCGGCCAAGGTATTGAATTTGACTACTGTTGCTGTCACGCCTCCTTTGCATTAAAGGATGCCGGCGTCATGGCCATTATGATCAACTCCAACCCTGAAACCGTTTCCACAGACTATGACACATCCGACCGCCTCTA
>CAYJNG010000199.1:0-2666 GCA_964371505.1 uncultured Desulfovibrionaceae bacterium | reverse complement strand
AAAAAATAAGTAGACTTTTAAATTATAGGGTTTGTCATTAGTCTGAGGTATTTTTTACTAAAGCTCCTATAAAAGAGGCACTTTCTGCCCATGTGCAGAAATTCCTTTTTTTAATACCCTTAAATAACAGATATTCTTATTTTGGAACACTCTTTGAATAGCATAGAGCACAAGGAGTGTTTACTATGCAAATTCTGCCCACTACACCTAGTACAATTCTTTCTCTCACCGACAGTTATTTTATCGGTGCTGATTTTCAAGGCACAGCTGGCGACAGCTTTGCTGAAGAATTATATCGTCAACAAACAGCACGCGATGCCGTAGTTGCAGGTGAAACGCACTCTGTGCAGGTAGCGCTAGATGAAGATCCACAAGTAAACCCTTTAGCTCAAGCTCCTTACAATTTAACCACCACCAACGGTGTTACCTACACCACAGAAGAAGTTATCTTTACGCAAAAGGAAATTGAAGACCTTGAGCGTGATTTACGCCGTGAAGGCGCACCTAAAGAAAGCCTTGAAGAGTTAAGTAAACTTGCCGAACAACCTGGCGGCTCTACATTGGCAGAAGTTATGATCGCTTTGCAAAACCAACGCGAATACCCTCTTTTAAGTGAAGAAGAAACCAAAACACTTACAAATCTTGCCCAAAAAATAGACCCCACAGGTAATCTTTTCAATAGCATTAAAAGCCATTTGCAAAGCAGAGATGGTAAAAGCGCTCTAGATGCCTTAGTACAAGGCATGAACAACCTTAATGGCGCTCGTATAGATATTAGCAAAGAAGAGCTGAGCGTACTTGCCAAGTCCATGGGACTTTCTGACAGCTCCACAGCGCAAATGCTTGGCACCTTTGGTTCTGCCTCGTCCTTAAAGCTCAATCAGGCAGAACTTGCCACAGTGCTCGCCCCTGCCATCAATGACTTTGCCACAGAAGCAAGCAATATGAACAAGTTGACTCCTGCTTTAGAAAAAGTGCTTGATCCTTTATTGCAGGAAGCAAAAGAACGTATGGCCGCAGAAAAAGCTGCCACGGAACTGTCCTCTCGCAAAAGCGAGCAAAGCAAGGTTGTCATCGAAAAAACCGTGCTTGAAAATGTGAACAGCACTCTTGAAGGGACACGCACCTCACAAAGTGATGCGCAACTGTCTAAGCAAAATGAAGAACACGCTGCTAACCTTAAAGACAGTTTAGACGCCAATCTTTTACGCGATAAAGACAGCGCAAAAGACACTTTTGGGCAAAATGACTCTAAAAACGACGCAAACAGTGATGCAAAAAATGACGCATGGGGCCAACTCCTAGACAAAACCTCCGTGCGCACAGCAGACAGCGCCGCTTTGAATACTACCGCCAAAAATTTCACCACACCGGTTATTGGCATTGGCGGCATGGCCGCAACCAATGCACAGCTAGCGCAAAATTTAGCCAATAACCAACAAGCTCAACGCGCCCACATGGCTTCTCAAGCGGCAGCTCAAGTGGAAAAAGCCATGCTCACAGCAGCCAGAGATGGCAGTAAGAGCATAGATTTGCAATTGCACCCAGCAGAACTTGGCACTTTAAACATTACTTTAACAGCACGTAATGGTGAAGTGAGTGCTATTTTACGTTCTGAGCGTACAGAAACTGCAGAACTACTCAATAAGCAAATGGACCAAATACGTGCCCAGCTTGAAGAGCAAGGCATTAAGATTGATAAATTAGAAGTACGTCAAGGCTCACAAGAAAATTCTGCCTCCTACGACTCTTGGAACAATATGCAAGAACACAATGCAAGGCAGGAAGAAAATGCCCAAAAGGAAATGATGGAGCGTTTACGCAACCTTGCAAAACTGCGAAATAGCGGAATAAATCCCCAAGAAGCAACTTTGGAACGCAATATGCATAATAATGGTAGTTCGGCAGGAAATGCCGCACAATCATTGTATATTGTAGCCTAAGAGCTGCATAAAAAAGGGAGAACATCATGTCAGCCGTATCATCAACAAGTGCAGCCGTAAATAGTGCCATTACTTCTCAAACAGGAAGTAGCACACTTGATAGAGAAGCTTTCATGCTTTTGCTTGTAACGCAATTCCAATATCAAGACCCATTAAATCCCATGGAAGATAAGGAATTTATTGCGCAATTAGCTCAATTCTCCAGCCTTGAACAAATGATGAACATGAACGAGAGCATGACAAGTCTCACCGAAGCCACCAAGAGTCAAGAATTGGTTAACGCCACTTCTTACATTGGTAAGACGGTGGATGTATCTGGCTCCACCATTGCTAAAGAAACCGATGCAAGCACAGGCGAAACCACGGTATCCACCATGCGTTACGCCATTGGTGAAAATACAGTAAAGGGTCAAATGAACGTATTTGACTCTAGCAGTAACTTGGTAGCCAGCTATGCCCTCCCTGCACAATCTGCCGGTACGCACGAATTCCCATGGGATGGTAAGTCCTTTAATGGTGAAGAAGCTGCCGACGGCGTGTACAGACTTGTTCCCACCTTTTACAATGCCGATGGCGATACCATTATTGACTACGATACCGTGGTGGATGGTGTGGTATCCGGCGTTATTAACGATGGTGGCATTGCATATCTTTCTCTTAGTGATGGTCGCACCACGCCACTTTCTGAAGTGCGCCGCGTATCTGTACCCACCGTGGTGGAAA
>CAYJNG010000198.1:0-2803 GCA_964371505.1 uncultured Desulfovibrionaceae bacterium | reverse complement strand
ACGATTTTTCGTACTTTATCCATGCCCAGACACATCTTAATAAACACATCTTAATAGACACATCTACCATATGGCTTAAGACATGGACATTTTGATAATAAATATAATGGCCAAAACATAGGAAATAATGCTCAATTCCTTGGCCTTACCTGTGCAAAGGCTTATGGTTACGTGTGCAATAATACCCCACATAATACCCGTAGCTACGCTAAAGGTAAGCGGCATCATAATAAGCGTTAAAAATGCCGGAATGGCCTTTTGGAAGTCGTCAAAATTAATACCAGTGACAGGCCCCATCATAAACAGACCCACGAGCACCAAGGCCGCTGCTGTGGCTTGACCAGGAATAAGCAAGAACACCGGCGCAAGTAATAATGACACAAGAAAAAGCCCTGCCACCGTTATGGCTGTAAGCCCTGTTTTGCCACCTGCAGCTACACCACTGGCACTTTCCACATAGGTTGTTACCGTTGAAGTGCCTAAAACAGCCCCCACGGTGGTGCCTAAAGCATCTGCCATAAGCGCACTTTTTGCTTTGGGGATGTTACCCTCAGCATCAAGTATTCCTGCCTTACCGGCAAGACCAAGCAAGCAACCCAAGGTGTCAAACAGGTCCACAAATAAGAAGGTAAAGAGCACAAGAGCCATATCAAAAGTGAAAATATGCTCCCATTGAAATTGGAAAAATGTGGGAGCCACACTAGGAATGGTAAAAAGCATGTTGGCATCAAAGGCATCAAGATTGGTCACACCAAGTGGAATACCCACAAGAGCACCGGCTAAAATACCAAAAAGCAAAGCGCCGCGTACGCGAAAACAGAGTAAAATGCCCGACAGTATAATACTTACCACCGCTACTATAACACCGGGGTTAGACATGGAACCCATGCCCACAAGAGTGGCTTCATTATTCACCACAATACCGGCAGATTTCAAGCCAATAAAGGCGATAAAAAGCCCAATACCGACAGAAATAGCTTTCTTCATGGATGCGGGAATACAGCGAATAATGGCTTCACGCAAATTAGTAATGGTAAGAAAAATAAAAATGAGACCTTCTAAAAAGACCGCAGTGAGCGCAAATTGCCAAGAATACCCCATGCCAAGCACCACCGTGAAGGCAAAAAAAGCATTTAAGCCCATGCCGGGGGCCAAGGCCACAGGTAAGTTAGCCCAAAAGCCCATAATACAAGTACCCACTGCTGCACTTAAAGCAGTAGCCACAAAAACAGCGGGGCCATCCATGCCTGCTTGGCTTAAAATACTGGGATTAACGGCTAAAATATAAGCCATGGTCATAAAGGTAGTTATACCCGCCAAAATCTCGGTACGCACCGTAGTACCGCGCTCTGAAAGCGCAAAAAGCTTCTCTAACATAAACTTCTTCCTATTGTATTGGCATGACAGCAAAGTACATGCTCGCCTTGTTTTGGTAGCCTTATCTGTTACCGGCAAAAAAGTATAGTGAAAATTTTCTTCACATATTTGGCCTTACCTTTTTAGTTTAAGCAAAGGGGGCATTCCTTTTTGCAAATGCACGCATCACTTTAAATTGAAGCAAGGGAAGGTTTGCATATTTTTTCTAATCATTATATAAGACCTCTGCGCAACTGTTTGAAAAATGGCTTTTTTGTCCATCTCTTATGCGCTGTACAGGTGCAAGTGTATCTGTACATAGTTCCTTACATACTGAAAAAATTCAGAAGTTTTAAAGACCTCCCCACGGCAATAAAAAGTTTAAAAAAAATATTGCCAAAATCGAGAGCGGTCTTATTGTTAATGAATTATGCGCCGTGAGTTTTACTGCGCATACCACACAAAATACATACAATAGCAACGTAGCATACTAAAATCACGGAGGAAACGTGAACCAATTCACTCGCAACCTAACGCTATGGGCCATCATTGCCCTAGCCATGGTTATGCTTTTTAACATGTTCCAACAGCCGCAAAGCGCCAATCAACAAGTGTCGTACACAGAGTTTTTGCAGCAGGTGGACAAGGGCGACATTACGCAAGTTACCATTCAAGGTAAAACCCTCATTGGGCACAGTATTCATGGTAAAAACGTGCAAACATACGCCCCTGCCGATGGCGACCTTGTTAATCGCCTTATGGAAAAAAAGGTTATCATTAAAGCTGAGCCTTTGGATGATCAACCTTGGTATATGACCTTACTTATTTCTTGGTTCCCCATGCTTTTACTCATTGGCGTATGGATTTTCTTTATGCGTCAAATGCAAGGTGGCGGCGGCAAAGCCATGAATTTTGGACGCTCTCGTGCGCGCATGCTCACAGAAGAGCAAGGCCGTATAACCTTTGAAGATGTGGCCGGTGTAGATGAAGCCAAAGAAGAATTGGCCGAAGTGGTGGAGTTTTTATCCAACCCGAAAAAATTTACACGTCTTGGCGGGCGCATACCTAAGGGTGTTCTCTTGGTGGGCCCTCCCGGAACAGGTAAAACCTTACTGGCTCGTGCCGTAGCCGGCGAAGCAGGCGTACCTTTCTTCTCCATTTCCGGTTCAGACTTTGTGGAAATGTTTGTGGGCGTAGGTGCTTCACGCGTGCGTGACCTCTTTACCCAAGGGAAAAAGAATGCCCCTTGCCTCATCTTCATCGATGAAATTGACGCTGTTGGGCGTCAACGCGGTGCAGGCCTTGGCGGCGGACACGATGAACGCGAGCAAACCTTAAACCAATTATTGGTAGAAATGGACGGCTTTGAATCCAATGAAGGTGTTATCCTTATTGCTGCCACCAACCGCCCCGACGTGCTAGACCCTGCGCTTTTACGCCCCGGCCG
>CAYJNG010000197.1:0-2853 GCA_964371505.1 uncultured Desulfovibrionaceae bacterium | reverse complement strand
GCTCCATTTCACTTTCGGCGCGCAGCCAGTCAAGTTCGGTGGTTTCCCCTTGTTTGAAGCGCTCTGCATAAATTTTAAGAGATTTTTTGCGCGATTCAAAGGTGCGTTTGGCTGTGGCCAATTGCATATCTAAAGCCAGTAAGGTGAAGTAGCCTTGGGCCACTTGCCCTGCCACAGAAAGGCGCAAAGCCTCATAGCCCACCTTGGTGCTTAAGAGCACATCGCTAAGGCCTGTGTACGCATTGCGATATTTGCCCCAAAGGTCTAGCTCCCACGAGGCGCCAAAGCCTATTTGCGAGGTGGTGGTAATACGCTTAAGTAATCCTTCTTCAAAGGAATTGCGGCTCATGTTGGGGCCCACAATGGATGACGACGTGCGTGCAGTGCTGCCTGTGGCATTAATGGCAGGGAATAACGCAGCGCGAGCTTCACCAATTTGGGCGGCGGCACTATCTACCTTAGCCAGTGATTGGTCAAGGTCTTGATTGTTTTTTAAAGCCTCTTCAATGAGTTTGGTGAGGGCCGGATCTTCAAAGCGCGTCCACCAGTCTTGTTGTAAGGGGGTGGCACTTACTTGTACTTTTAGCCAAGCGTCGGGCATGGCCATTTCCGGTTGCTCGTAGTCGGGGGCAAAGGAGCATGCCGCGAGCACACTGCTACAAAGCAGCAAGAATGCACCAAGAGTTATGCGTCGTAGTACAGGCATTAGATTTTGTCCTCATGTTCCTTTAAGGGGAGTTTAAATTGTTCACCGTTCATGGCGTGGGGGTCTTTCTTGCCCTGAGTCCATAAGGAGAATCGCATAATTGTTTTGAAAAAGAAAGGTACAAAAAGGGTGGCGATGAATGTTGCTGCAAGCATACCACCAATAACGGCAGTACCAATGGCGTGACGGCTGTTGGCGCCGGCGCCGGTGCTGATGGCCAGTGGTACGCAACCCATGATAAAGGCTAAGGAAGTCATAATGATGGGTCTAAAGCGTAAACGTGATGCGTGCATGGCTGCCACGTCAAGACTTTTACCTGCGCGCCAAGCTTCTGCGGCAAATTCCACAATGAGAATGGCGTTTTTAGCTGCAAGTCCCACCAGAGTAACCAAGGCCACCTGAAAGTATACGTCATTGGATAAATCACGCATCCACGTGGCGGTAATGGCACCAAATACCCCAAAAGGTACGGCGGTGAGTACGGCTATGGGTAAAGACCAGCTTTCGTATTGCGCCGCCAAGATAAGGAATACCATGATGAGGGCCAAGATAAAGATGGTGACCGTGTCAGAAGAAGCCATCTTTTCTTGTAAGGCAGAGCCTGCCCAACCAAGAGCATAATCCGGAGGCAATATTTTAGCCGCTTCTTCTTCCACGGCGGCAAGCACTTGCCCTGTGGAGTAACCGGGGGCAGGGGAGCCGATGATATGAGCAGCGGGGAAGCCGTTATAGCGTTCCACCACCTGCGGGGCCACGCGGCGCTCCATGGTGATGAGCGTATTTAAGGGAATCATTTCGCCTTTATTATTACGCACGCTCATGTCTGCCAAGGTTTCCGGCAGCATGCGGTAATCTTGCTCGGCTTGCATAAGCACTTGGAAGGTGCGGCCTATGTAGTTAAAGTCGTTCACATAGGTGGTACCAAAGGTGCCTTGCAATACAGAGTATACAGAAGAAATGCTCACGCCTTGAGCCAGCGCACGCTCTCTATCAAGGTTAGCATAGTATTGCGGTGAGGCTGTGGAGAAGAGGTTTTGGATGGAACCCACTTCTGGACGAGCTTGTACAGCAGTGGCCAATTTCGTGGTCCACATTTGCAAGTCTTCCAAAGTGCCGGTTCCACGGCTTTGGATATAACCGTCAAAACCACCGGTGGTACTCATGCCGGAAATTGGCGGAGGCTCAAAGGCAATAACGAGGGACTGCGGCATGCTCATGCCCATCATGAAGGCTTGCTTGGTTAAAGCTTCGGCGCTCATGCTGGGGTCTTGTCTGTCTTTCCAATTTTTTAACACGGTGAAGAAGGTGGCGTAGTTGGACTTGGCGCTAAAGGAAGTTAAGTCCATGCCTACGATGGAGATAACATCTTCCACGGCGGGATTAGCCATGAATTGCTTTTCAATTTTATTCATGGTTTCATGGCTTTTGGAAAGAGCCAAACCGTCCACAGAAATGGCCATGCCAAGAATGTAGCCTTGGTCTTCATTGGGCACCAAGGATGTAGGCACAGTTTTAAAGAGCCAGCCCATGCCAACAAGCATAAGTACAAAGAGTAACATGGACATGAGGCCCATGTTTTTAATCAAACGCACAATGCGTACATAGCGGTGGGTCACATTGGCAAACCAATTGTTGAACCACTTAAATACAAAAGGTTCTTTGTGGCCGGGCGCATGGGGCTTGAGTAAAAGACCGCATAAAGCAGGCGTTAAGGTCAAAGCCACAATGCCCGATAAAATTACAGAAATAGAAATGGTAATGGCGAATTGCTTATACATTTCACCGGCAAGGCCGCCCATGAAAGATACAGGCACAAACACCGCACACAGTACAAGTACAATGGCGATAACGGGGCCGGTAACTTCTTGCATGGCTTTGTTGGTGGCGTCCTTGGCATTTTTATGCTCGGTGCGCATGATGCGCTCCACGTTTTCCAGTACCACAATGGCATCGTCCACCACAATACCGATGGAGAGCACCATACCGAAAAGGGTCAAGGTGTTGATGGTGTAACCAAGGGCGTACATGCCGGCAAAGGTACCAATGATGGACACAGGCACGGCGAGGCAAGGAATAAGCGTGGCACGCCAGCTTTGCAAGAACAGATATACCACGATGAACACGAGCACCATGGCTTCAGCCAAGGT
>CAYJNG010000196.1:0-2871 GCA_964371505.1 uncultured Desulfovibrionaceae bacterium | reverse complement strand
TGCCCATGGCGGAGAAGAGTAATGGCTTTATTTGACCGTCGCCTTTTCACCTATATTAATTGGGAACTTTTGGCTTGTTTTTTTTCGCTTTTCGTGGTGGGCGTGGGGAATTTATATTCTGCCTCTGGCATGCGCTTAGAAGAAGGGGTGGCCTTTTCTTCCTTTTACCAGCGCCAGCTTATATGGGGCAGTATGGGCTTTGTGGTCATGCTTTGTGCCATGGCCTTTGATTATCGAAAATTGCATAACCTTGCATGGCCACTCTTTGCCTTGGTGCTTTTATTGCTAGCCTTGGTGCCTTTAGTAGGGGTGAAAGTGTACGGCGCACAGCGGTGGCTTTCCTTGGGCTTTATGAATTTACAACCCAGTGAATTAGCAAAGCTAGCCGTGCTCATTTTAGGGGCCCATGTGCTGAGTCGCAATACGGAAAGCCTTGGCTGGATTAAGTTTTTTCAGGCATTGCTTGTGGCCGTTATACCTTGTGCTTTGATTATTACACAGCCAGACCTAGGCACCAGCATTAACGTGCTTTTAGTGCTGGGCGGTATGATACTTTTTCACGGCATTAAGGGGCGCGTGTTTAAAACATGTATGTTTATTTTCCCCTTCATTGTGGCCTTCATGTGGTTTGTGGGCATGAAGGACTATCAAAGACAGCGTGTTTTAACTTTTTTAAGCCCAGGAGACGATCCACGCGGTGCCGGTTATCACATTATGCAATCGCAAATCGCCATTGGCTCTGGCCAAATTTGGGGTAAGGGCTTTTTTGAGGGCACGCAAAGCCAATTGCGCTTTGTGCCTGAGCGACATTCAGACTTTGTTATTGCCGTATTTGGTGAAGAATGGGGATTTGTGGGCTGTGTGGCGCTTATTTTCTTGTACTGTCTCTTTTTATTGTCTATATATGCCACAGTAGTTAAAGCAAAAGACCGCTTTGGAAGCCTTTTGTGTGTGGGCGTGTTCTTTTACTTTTTTTGGCAAATAGTTATTAATATGGGCATGGTTATAGGCCTCATGCCTGTGGTGGGCATCCCTTTACCCTTTATGTCGTATGGGGGGTCATCCATGCTTGTGAACTGTTTGCTCATTGGTATTGTTCTCAATGTATCCATGCGCAGATTTATGTTTAAAAGTTGATGATTTTACACGAAATTGTTAAAAAGGATGGTTGTGGTGAGTAAGGACGAAATTAACGCTTTTTTGGGCGCAGGCACTGTGTATGAAGGCAAACTTTCTTTTAAAGGTTCTGTACGCATAGATGGAACTTTTTCTGGGCAGATTACCAGCGAAGGCTCTCTTATAGTTGGCAAGGATGCGAACATTTCCGGCGAGGTGCGTGTGGGTGAGCTTATGCTTACCGGCAAGCTTGTAGGTGATGTATTTGCTAGTCGCGCCGTGACCATTTATAAAGGCGGTCAAATGGAAGGTACAGTAAATACCCCGAGCCTCATTACTGAAGAGGGTGGTCGCATTCAAGGTCATGTGAACATGCAAGGCGACGCAGACAAAGCTAAAAAATAAACACAGCTTCTGTTTTACATTTTTTTTGGTTGTAAAAATTGTATGAAAAAAGCACATAAAACATCGGATGTAATGTGAAAATATTCACATTACATCTTTTTTTGGTGTCGTGGAAAAGGCAAAAAGGTGAAAAGGTGGCGTAATATGCGGCTATACCCTTTGACAGCACTAGCTTTTTATTATACATTTAAAAAGCGATTGTAGGATTATTCACATTCATTCATTCAGGAGGGTGTAATGCTTGATCTTAACATCACCATGCTTATTCAAATGGTGAATTTCTTCATTGCTCTCTATGTGCTCAACGTACTTCTCATAAGGCCTATTCGCGCCATTTTGCAGGAGCGTCGTAATAAAATCGACGGTCTTGTGGGTGATGCCGAGGCTTTTGAGCGTGAAGCGCAGGAGCGTCTTGATGCGTATCAGGCCGATCTTTCCCGTGCAAGGCAAGAAGGTTCTGCTCTGCGCGATGCTGCACGCCAAGAGGGCGCAAAAAAGCAGCAGGAAATTGTCAGCGAAGCTGGCCGTGCAGCACAAGCGGAACTTGCTAAAGCGCAAGAGGCTTTTCGTGCTGAGGCAGACGCTACTCTGGCGGAATTAAAACAACAAGTTAGTGGTTTAGCAACAAAGCTTGCCACGCGCGTCATGGGCTAACACGCATAGCGTGGGGCGAGTTTTTACACCCTTATTGCTTGATAGGGGAAGGGCAACCTTTTTTAAAAACACGCTGGTTTGTTTGGACGTCACATCCGTATGTAAGGGGGTTGACTTTGAGCAAAAGTAGATTTGTGGGTATGGCTTTGGCCTTGGTATTGCTTAGTGCAAGTTCTGCCTTTGCTGCTGATGGGCCATTACCCTGGGACAACTTTGCTTGGCGTATGCTAAACATAGTTATCTTTGTGGCCATTCTTTGGAAGGCTGTGGGCAAAAAGGCCTGCACCTTTTTCACTGGGCGGCGCGAAGGTATTCGCCAAGAGCTTGACGATCTAGATATTCGTCGTGAAGAAGCTAAGCAAAACCTTGCTAAGATTGAAGCATCCATTGCCAATCTTGCCGAGGAGCGTGAAGCTATTCTTGCCGAAAGTAAGACGCAAGCCGAAGCAGGGAAACAGGCCATCATCGAAGAAGCACAGCGTCAGGCAGAGCAAATTATCATTGCAGCCAGACGTACGGCAGAAAACGAAGGTCGCGCCATTTTGGCCGATGTTCGCGCTGCCATTGCCGATGAGATCGTTGATGCGGCTGAAAAAGTTTTGGAGACCAAGCTTGACGGCGCAAAGCACACCAAGCTCATCAATAACTCCTTAACAAAGGTGGTGCTCAATTGACCGACACCGTCATAGCTCGCAG
>CAYJNG010000195.1:0-2891 GCA_964371505.1 uncultured Desulfovibrionaceae bacterium | reverse complement strand
ATAAAAAAAAGGGGGCCTGTTAAGGCCACCCCGTTGTGAACAATTGTTCTGCATCAGGATGGAGAAAGCGACAGAAAACGAATGAGATGCGATGGTGAAGCCACTTCCTCGTAAAGCAAGGGGCAATCTACTACTGTAAAAAAAGTCTGTCAAGTTTTTTTACAGAGTTTTTTAGGTAAAAATGCACACTCATTTTAGGTGCTATAAGGCCTTGTTTATGAAGCGCATTCTTTCTCATGGTGTTTAGTCTCACTCTTTGGCTCCTGCTATAATCCATTTAAAGAGTATTTCGCGTAAAATTCTTGGGTCAATGGGTTTGGTAATGTGATCATTCATGCCTGCGTCAAAGCTTTGTTCTTTATGCATTTGCATGGCATGTGCCGTCATGGCAATAATAGGCGCGTTTTGATTGGCATAGTGGTCGAGCGCGCGTATGTGTTTTGTGGCGGTAAGTCCATCCATAACAGGCATTTGAATGTCCATAAGAACGGCATCAAAGCGTGTATGCTGGCAAAGCTCAAAGGCCTGTTGGCCATTGTCTGCCAATGTAATGCGAAGCCCTAAGTTTGCTAAAAGGGCAATGGCAATTTCTTGATTAATTTCGTTGTCTTCCACTAGGAGGATCGTACGACCCACCAATTCCTCATAATTGTGCAGCTCTTTAACCTCTTCTGTATCTTCCGCGTGCAGCGATATAGGAATCTGCAAGGCCTTCATAACTTTAGCCCACAGTTGTATGGGGAGTATGGGCTTGGGGATAAAGTCTGCAAAAAAGTCTTTCCATTCTTCGAGAATGATTTCAGAGTTGAACGCAGAAGTGAGAAGGAGCTTTGGTGGACTTTGTAAACCAAATCTATGTATGTAAACGCCTGCTTCATAACCTGTAATGTAGGGCATTTTCCAATCTATAATGGCCAAGGTATAAGGGCATTTTGTTGTATCTGCTCTGTATAATAGAGAGCATGCTTTCTCTAGATCCGTAGTGGTATCCACTTGAAAGCCACAGTGCTTTAGCATTTCTGCCATGACAAGGCATGCCACAGGGCTGTCGTCCAAAATTAAAATTTTTTCTTTCTCACTGAGGTTAGTATCTATCCATGCGTTGTGTTTATGGGCAAGGAGGCATACTTCTAAGGTAAAGGTTGTGCCTATGCCCTCTGTACTACTTACGTGTACATGGCCTCCCATTTTTTCCACAATATTTTTGCTGATGGTCAAGCCAAGCCCTGTACCCCCAAAGCGACTTGTGGTGGTATGTTCGGCCTGTTCAAAGGGGCGAAATATGGCTTCAAGGCGTGTTTTATCCATACCAATGCCAGTATCTGTAACCTCAATGCCCAAAGTGTAGAGGTTGGCCCGTTGAGCTTTTTTGTATATTTTAAGGAGAATATGGCCTTTTTGAGTAAATTTTATGGCATTGCTAAAAAGATTGGTGAGCACTTGCCCAAGACGCATGCCATCCCCTACAAAATGTGTGGGGAGGGTAGGGTCCACATTGAACAGAATTTCAATGGGTTTATTGCTTGTAAGGGCGCATGCGGTGGAGGATATATTTTCTAATAATTCTGATAGGCTAAAAGGATTACTTTCCAGCTCCAGCTTACCCGCTTCAATTTTGGAAATATCCAGCACATCATTAATGATATGTAACAGGCTTTCCCCTGCTTTGTGAATATTATCAAGGTAATGTAGGATATTTTCATCCTGAGTTTCTTGACGGCATAAGTGACTCATACCCATAATGGCATTCATGGGTGTGCGGATTTCGTGACTTATATTGGCAAAAAAAAGATTTTTACTCTGGCGTGCTTCTTCAGCCTTTATAAGGGCCTCTTGCAGCTCTGCTTGGCGCTCTGCCAATTTTTTTATGATTTTTTTCTCATTGCTGATGTCACGGATAAAACACATGAAAACATCTTTGCCACGCGAGTATGTTCGTAGCAAGCTCACCTCGCAAGGAATCAATGCGCCTATGACGTTTTGGTAGGTCCATTCAAAATTATGCGTACCATGCTTGTATGCATGATCCAACATTTCTTTGAGCTTTTTTACGGATTCTACACCACAGGGTTGTGTTTTGGGTATGCAGTTAACAAAATTTTCGCTGAGTTCTTCTTTGGACTTCATGTCAAAGAGTTTTAAGAGTGTGGGGTTGCAATCGATGAGCTCCATATCGAGGGTGCAAATACCTATGCCTATGGGGGTGGCCGAATACATAGCTTCCATATTAAAATTGGAATTGCGCAAGGAGCTTTCTATTCGCTCTACATTATGGAGGAGGATAAGATGGCCTTCTATGCCGCTATAGTTGGGCCGCGTTGGTGTAAAAGAATGGCCCATGGCACGAACAGGTATAATACCGTATTCAGGATGGTCCCACAAATACTCCATTTCATAATTCATTTTGGGATTTGTTAAGAGATCAGTAATGGCTTTTTCCATATAGACTTGCTCTTCGGGAGGGATGCGGTTCATCCAATGCGCATACCTTTCAGCAGGAGCCAGCGTTATGTCTAGGCCTAAGTTGCGTGCCATATTTTCATCAAGGTAGAGTTCCGCATTGCCGCTTTCCATATCAAAAATAATGCGCCAATAACCCGCACTGGAATTTCGCACTGTATCCCTAATATTTTTAATATCCTCAGGGTTTTCAACGGTGAGTAGTTTGGGAGCAGTGCTTTTAGACATAATAGTAACCTCATAAAACTTGAGTCTGCGGGGTGGCTTGTTGCAAAGAATGCTATGTACGGTGAATACTTTTCTGGTACACTATATATAATGCACGTTAATGAAAAGTATAGTGCTCTACGTAAAGTAAAGCTTTGCCCCGTGTTTACATATTTTTAAAAAAGGACTTGGCTTACAAAAAAACGGAAGGTTTCCCTTCCGTT
>CAYJNG010000194.1:0-2912 GCA_964371505.1 uncultured Desulfovibrionaceae bacterium | reverse complement strand
CGTGATTAATGCTGCTTTTTAGTTCTTGTGTACGCTCTTTAAAGCTTATTCTTAATAAGCAGGAAAATAGTAAAGGTATACTTTAACTCTTTGTTGAAAAAGTACAAATTTTGAGTTTTTAGGGGCTGCTGCTTAGATAATGTGTAGACGTCTTCTTTAAAAATAGTTATCATTCCTATTAACACTAGCGTATGTCATGGGCATCTAGTATTCATGGCGTGAAGTGCAGGAAAAATAAATTATATAATGTAAGTAGAATTATACAAGGAGCTGTTATGCTAACAAAAATCTCTCCACAAGAAGCTCATAGAAAAGTTGCACAAGGGGGCGCCCGCCTCATTGATATTCGAATGCCTGCAGAGTTTGCGCAAATATCTATTGAAGGTTCCTTACTTGCTCCCTTACCGGTGGTAGGCTTGCAAAAACTATCAGAAGAAAACCCTGAGGAAAAAGATGTTATTTTTCTTTGTAGGTCGGGAAATCGCACAGAAAACGCCAGCACTACCTTACAGGCGCTTTATCCAAATGCTTCTATATTAGATGGTGGCATTGAGGCATGGCAAAAAGCAGGCTTGCCCGTTCGTGAAGGGAAAAAGGCGACGATGCCGATGGAACGACAAGTTTTTATAGGTGCAGGAAGCTTGGTGTTGCTAGGTGTTTTGGGAAGTTTTGTATGGCCTCCCGCTCTTTTTCTTTCTGGCTTTGTGGGGGCAGGGCTTGTATTTTCTGGCATAACCGGTTTTTGCGGTCTTGCAATTTTACTTTCTAAACTGCCTTGGAATAAGTAATATGAATAAATTCATTATATTATACATGCGGTCAGCATAGGGTGGCGCTTAGCCAAGGAGCAGAAGTTTCTTCTTGGCAAGATGAAAAGGCCAGCATAGCTTTAACATCTTGCCAAGGGAATGCTTCTTTAAGTTTTACAGAACGTCGTATTTAATTTCGCGTATGTAAAAATAAGGGTGAAGCTGCATGTTAATTGCCCTGCGGTTTTGCATAGCTTTTTGCGGGCCCATGTTTATAATTAGTAACATCCAACCACTCTTGCGGATAGCCAACGGCTTGGGCCATTTTTTCTGGCGTGCTCACTCTTCCTTGAGCATATTTTGCCACAAGCTCTTCAAATAATTTACGCCAATCCTCCATGGTTGCAATGGCATTGTTATAGAATTTTTCACTACGAATTTTTACTACTTTTGCAGGGTCTGTTTTGGACATTTCTAAAAGCTCTTTTTCAAGGTTTGTTTGCAATGCCAAAGCCTTTGTTTCCAACTTTTGAGCTCTTGCCTCAATGTCTTTAATCATGTAAGAGTATTTTAATTGCGCATAGTTACCAACAAGGTTGTATATCCACCACGCTTCATTCCACGAAAATTTTCTTGTATCACTATATTCATAACTTTTGGGTAGCGGGCCCACAGCAAAAGGCACAAAGGTAGAGTCTGCCGGACGGTCTAAGGATATCCACAATGTGGCCCCAAGGGCCGGTGGTAAATGGGGTTTTACTTGATTGATAAAAGCGTACCCTGTGTAGCTCATGCCAATGGGGCGCTCCCACGCACCGAATGGATTGGCATTGGGGTTGCCCACATCACCATGAGGATCATAAGGGCCCAAATAGCGTTCTGGAGAATTAAAAGGCCCAGCCGCAACCCCTTTGGTTAAGTCAAATTCTGTTCCTTCATAATGGTCGCCATAGATTTTTTGTAACTGCATTAAGCTTACTTTTTTATCGGGTTTTACAGAAAAGGGATACGCGCGCGTAAGGCCATTTTCAACCCAAGGAGATAGTTTTAACGAAGGCGCCACAAGGTCAAAGGCGCGCCACACTCTGCGCAAGGCATAGTAAGGGTGGCTATACTCGCCAACACTTACTGAAGATAGCCAGTCAATGGGTTTGGATGTATCTTTTGGTGAGCGCCAGCCAGCCGCGTCAAGAATGGATTCAAGGTCCTTATTCCACATTTGGTTTGGGTTATTAGGGATAAGATCTCTTATGCTGAACTTGTTGGCTGCCACCCAAAAATCACCGTCAGGCACACGTTGAGCTACCCATAGCCCACCAGTACCTGTAGGAGAAGGGGTTACTTCAAACACCCAAGCCTCATTAGCATCAGCCACGGGCATGGTTTCGCCTGTGCCATAGTAGCCATATTCTTCCACAAGTTTGCCCATGAGGATAACGGCCTCGCGCGCAGTTTTGCACCGCTCAAGCGCAACGCGGGATAGCTCTGACGTATAAAACATACGTTTGCCCACTTCTGGCCCATTACTTACAAAAGAACCGTTGGTGCATTCGCCAAACATGAGCCCATGTTCATTTATAATGCCATAGTTGCCATCAATGTATGCATAAGTGTGTGCCACTTGTGGAATATAACCTATGGGTATATGTTTTTGAGCTTTTTCTGTTTGCATATAGGCGGGGCTACGGTCACTCCCCACCAGTCGAGGCACTAATACAGCATTAAACTTGGGTAAAGGGCCCACAGCTACGGCAGAAGCGTATACCGCACGCTTACTCCCTTTGGGCCAGTCCCGCGCGGCTATATATACAATGCTTTGATCTGACAAATGGTTATCGTCAGAATGAGCTACCATCATACTACCATCAGCACTGGCACCTGGGGTTACTATGGCAGTGGTACAGGCAGACCCACCTTCTGGCATGGGAGGCAATGTAACTTCTTTATACTGCGCATTTTGTGCCCAAACGGCACTTATTCCTACAAGGATAAAAAAAAGAACCCCAACAAATGTTCCTTTGTACTTGTGCATACAACCTCCGTGGCAGTTTTTTTGCTTTTGGCGCGTTATTGAAAATACTTCTTTTAGGGAATTTCTTAATGTTTTGGTGGTGTAGTAGCTTCTTAATATAACCTTTGCACATTAGAGTGGTTTAGTCGAGG
>CAYJNG010000193.1:0-2916 GCA_964371505.1 uncultured Desulfovibrionaceae bacterium | reverse complement strand
ATCAAACCCTCATCAATACCGGCTATATTTCTGCCACCAATACTTTTTTGTTAGGCGCAACAAATAGCCCTGCACACGGCCTAGTGGCCGACAACCTTGACGCCAACAGCGTGGGGAATCATACCCTCATAAATCGAGGTACCATTAACGTTAAAAGCAATAATAACAGCTCTCACGCCCATGCCATGCGTGCCTATGCAATAACAGGAAATCATACCCTGCAAAATTATGGGAAGATTTTTGCATCAGCTAACGGAAGCTTGAGCCATGCTTATGGTATGTATGTAACAGGAAGCCCCAAAGCAGGACAAGAGCATAGGCTTTACAATGTTGGCAATATTTCTGCCACTTCTGCAACGGATAATGCCTATGAAGCTTACGGTGAGCGTAGCTATAGCGTGGATACTTGGGCCACTTTTTTGAACTCATGGCAGGGCAATAAATCTGTGTTTGGGGCAGCTGCAGGCCAAACAGTGAATTTTGCCAACACCAAATTGATTTTGCGTGCGGCACATGCAGGCCAAGGCCTGCTACTGAATACAGATTATGCTGTGCGTGATATGGTTACTGTTGGCGGCGTACATGCTGACACCAATTATATAAGCGGTAACATTAGTGCCGCCGTGACTGAAGTTCCTTTTCTTAAGGTAATGCTCAGCAGCCCTGACCCTAAAATAGCAACGGTACGCATCGTGGAGGATGTGAGTAAAAGCACCACCCCCGGCAATACCTCCTTGGCACAAGGGCTACAAATCACCCAAAGCCAAGTAAACAATGTGGCAAAGGCGCTACGCCATATAAGCTATAACAATATAAAACAGAGCAAAAGCGGGCTAGCTGCTGGCTCTCACAGCGAGCAAAACCCATGGCAAGTATTTCTTACTCCCTATGCAAAGTTCAGCAATAATACTTCCTACGCTTTTTCTGGCGAGACTGTGGGCATGACCGCAGGGGCAAGCTACCAAGCTAATGCGGATTTATCCTTAGGAATGCATGTGGATTTTGCTGCAGCTACCCTTGAAGCAGATATCATGGACATGCATAGCAAAAGTTCATCCATTGCCTTTGGCCTGCACGGCACATATACTCTTTTACCCCATTGGTATATAACAGGGCAAGTGAGTGCTGCTTTTAATCAAACAGACAACAACTATTATATTCACGAAGGCGTGGGCCTTACCGCGCACAATACCATTTATGGCAATGCCTTGTATGCCTCTCTTACCAGTGGCTATGTCATAAAATTCTCTGACGAACATACGCTTACTCCAGAAGTTGGCATAAGCTACTTGGGCATGTCCATGGGAGAGTTTGATGTTTTATGGGAAAACTCTTTCGAACCTTTGTATAATATGCAGTATGACCAAAGCTATTATAATGCATGGTATGGCACCTTAAATCTTACGTGGAACAGCCTTTGGGCTTTATCAGAAGATGCCAATCTTGGGCTTGAGCTGGGGCTGGGCATGCGTCAAAATTTGAACGCAAATAAGATGGAAACAAACTTCCGTACCATTGGCAATCACTACACCGTCACCTCAACCGAAGATAGCAGCACATGGCTTGCCAATGCCGGCTTAACCTACACCAATAATAATGTAAGTATTAGCCTTAATTATGAGGGCAACTACGGCATAAAGCAAAGCACACATGGTGGCAATCTCTTGATTCGTTTTAGTTTTTAGAGAAAGGAACATATTCTTTTAATTGAACGTATCTTGCAAGCTTTTATCATGGAAACGCTGGGAACACTTTGACACATCCATAAAATAACATACTTACGAAATAAACTTTATGCAAAAATATGCATAAAGTTTATTTTTTTCAACCATGTAGAAAAAAATTTCCATGCACATGCCGGCTATGGACCATTCTCATAGACCTTTATTAGCAAATACGATTTGTATTTTTTTGCAACGTATAGTGCAAATTTTACGCATGAAAGGGTATATTTTCCAAGGGGGAGGTATATCCCCCTTGGAAACATTCTCTTATCTCACTATACTAACCATCCATCTTAACCCAACGTATACCCTGCGGGCACCACGTCACAAAACAAAACTAAATACAACTACTTGCCATGTCGAATCATTTCTATAAAGGCTTCTATACGCACCTTTAGCTGCTCTGTGTCTGTTTCAGAATAATCTGTTTCTAAGTGTAAAAAGGGTTTTTGTAATTGTTCATGTACAAAGGGTTTCATACGCCCTGCCTCTACGGCATAGGTTTGACAGCCATGCCACGTTAAATCCACAATGGCATCCACAGAAAACTCTTCACTCATAGTACGCAAGGCCGTATAACGATGAGGATTTGGAGACATAACAGCGCAAGGAATTTCTAGATACGCTTGTGCAATGGCGCTGAGTGCGTCCCCTTCTTCACTGACCATAACACGTGTTTTTTTGTATCCGGAACAATTATCTAAACACACCACATTGCCGCCACACTCTTCTATAAGACGCACAACTTTATGTGATCCCATCCCTACAGGTACACCTGTGAGTAAAATACGCACGGCATCTTCATCATAGCAGGCTTGTCCCGCATCAGCGAGAGAACCCATTTCATGCGCAACCGCTTCAAGCATAGCTATAGAGTCTTCTTTATTAGGAAAGTACGACGTTTTAAAACCAATCTCCACCAGCTCCATTCCGGTAATGGGTGAAGGCTTACGCATGGCTAAATCCATCACTTTTTTCAAGGCACGACGTTCTCTATTCATAAGCACAATGGCATCATGAAGCTTTTCTTCATTAATTGTACATTGAAAATACTCTTGCATATGCATAACAAGCTGCTGCAGCTGTTCACGCCAGGCGGCAAGAGCAGGAGCGTCTTGCACTTGTGGGAGCTGTAAAAGTTTTAACTCTACCTTTTGCGCTAAGAATTCATACATTTTTTTCTTCCCATCAC
>CAYJNG010000192.1:0-2918 GCA_964371505.1 uncultured Desulfovibrionaceae bacterium | reverse complement strand
GGGCATATGCTTAATGCCACCTTTAGGTATGAGTTTTAAACGTGCTTGTTATACGCTTTAACCAGCCTGTTGCAATTTGAAGGAGAGAGTTTTTTTAACTTTCGTGAAATAGTAAGTTCTTTAACAAATTATTGAACATAAAATCAAAAATAAGCCCCTAGAGAAGCATAAAATAACGCTTTTCTGGGGGCTTTCTGTAATTCTTTGCAACCATTCACTTTCCAAATACATCCCAAAACGCATACAACTTCCTCTGTTTTGCTTGTATGCAAAACTTTGTTCATAAAGTAACAAACAAAGCTGACACTCCTTACTTATTAATAAGGAGTCTTATTAAGCATTTTTATTTTTCCCACGGCTCTTTTCACTATCTATTTACAATAGCACTCTTTACCACTTTTTTCCTTACTCCTTTAATAAGAGTTCTTTATAATGCTAATAATTTTTAATTATCTCCCAAGCTGATACTAGCATGTGAACCAAATAACAAATAGTTGAAATAACAAGATTTTTTTATCGTTATAACTGTTTTTATCCGTTTGTATTCCTTTTGCGTTTACGTATACAAAATACTCTATCAAGAACGCATAGCCCTAAAAAAAGGAAAGGACATGAATTTTATCAGCAGTGCGCGCACTATTATCACCGACCGCCACATTCAACTTATCAATGGCATCTTTTTCGTGGGGCTTTTTGCAGGGGCAGCGTATCAATTTTCCCAGTGGCATTATATTGCCATGCTAGGCATCAGCCCTCTTATTGTGGGGATTATTATGGGCATGCTTTATGGCAATACCTTACGCTTACATTTACCTGTGTATTGGATTTTAGGTATTGTTTTTTCATCTAAGGGCTTACTGCGCATAGCCATTGTGCTGTACGGTTTTCGCCTTACCTATCAAGATGTTTTCGTGGTGGGCATAGAAGGTTTGCTCATTGCCGCTCTTATGCTTTCCACCACCTTTATAGGGGGCTCGTGGCTGGGTATAAGAGCTTTTGGCCTTTCTAAAGAGCTTGCCATACTCACCGCTGCCGGCAGTTCCGTCTGCGGCGCGGCTGCAGTATTGGCCACAGAACCTGTGGTTAATGCCAAAACCCACGAAAGCAGCGTGGCCGTTGGCACCGTAGTTCTTTTTGGTACCTTGGCCATGTTTCTTTATCCCAGTCTGTACACTAACGGCTTCCTTGATATGACGTTGAAAGAATACGGCATGTTTGCCGGAGGCACCCTGCATGAAGTGGCGCACGCTGTAGCTGCGGGCCAAGCCGTAGACTCTGAAGCCGGAAACACCGCCATTATTGTTAAAATGATGCGTGTTATGATGATAGCTCCCTTACTTATTTGTCTTGGCTGGTGGCTCTCTCGCAGTTCTAAAGGTGAACAAGCACAAGGCAGCAGCGGATCTTCCTATGACATGCGCTCCTTCCCTTGGTTTGCTGTGCTTTTCTTAGTGTGCATAGGCATCAATTCCTTAGGTATTATTCCCCAAAATGTGGTGCAAGACATTAACGAGCTGGACACCTTTATGCTCACCATGGCCATGTGCGCACTGGGCATGGAAACATCCTTTGCCAAAGTACGCGCCGTGGGCCCCAAGCCCTTTATTTTAGCCGGCATTCTTTCTCTATGGTTACTTGTGGGTGGATATTTTATAAGCTCTTGGGTTTTCACCATAAACATATAGCAACAATTATTACATTTTATAATCACTCACACTTTAAGGAGTTAACCATGGATACATTACTTATGAGCACAGCAGCTCTTTTGTCTGGCCTCACCCTTGCCATTGTAGCTTTTCTTCTTTTTGAGAAAGACAAGTAACAACGTACCACTTTGCGTGCCATTCCCCTTTTTCTGTGGGCAGAATTCATCCTCCTGCCCACAGAAATGTTTTTATTAACGACCCGACATTCCATAGCGTTGCTGCTTAGATTTCAAAGCAGCATACCTTTATAAACTTATAAGCCTGCGAGATGCCATACATGAAATTACGCTACATCGAAGTCTTTTTAGCTTTAGCGCAAACCCCCAATATGCGTGATGTAGCGCACGCACTTTTTGTATCTCAAGCTGCCATATCCAGCACATTACGTGACTTTGAAGAAGAAATTGGCGTGCACCTTTTTGACCGTGTGGGGCGTAGCATTCACCTTAATGAAAATGGGCGCATACTCAAAAAAAGACTAGAACCTCTCTACCAACAGCTCAACAATGCCTTTTCCTCCCTTTCTACCGAAGGCCTCATGGGTAAGCTTTCTTTTGGCTCTTCCTTTACCCTCTCCAACTGGGCTGTGCCGCAAGTAGTTTATACCATGAAGAAAAACTTCCCCCATGTGGAGCTGGACTGCCACGCACAAAGTACTGCAGAAATTATGCGTAAAGTAGAAAGTGGACATTGGGATATGGGTTTTGTGGAAGGGGAAGTGAACACAGCAGACCTTAAAGTGTCCTATATGGGCAGCGAAAAACTTGTTGTCGTCAGCGCCGATAAAAATCTTGCCGGTAAAGCACAGCATATGGAAAATCTTATGCAAAGACTGTGGATTTTGCATGAACGCGGCACCAGCACCAGCACACGAGAAATTTTCTTACGTAATATTGCCCCCTTGGGTTTGCACCCAGAACAATATCTAGAAATGCCCCATACCAATGCCATACGGCGCATTTTGCAAAACCCCGATACCCTTGCTTGCTTATCTCCGCATACCATTGAGCTAGAGCTGCGCCACCACGCTCTCTATGTGGTCCCCATCATTGGCATACAATTTATACAAAACTTCTATTGTGTAGAGCGAACCAACAGCACGCTTACCCCTTTACGCAAAATGCTTATGGAAGAAATTAAAAAAATCATTCAACAATTTGGAAGGCGGCAAAGAGTACTTCCAAAAAGCCTATGCCGACCTTGGCCCCCTTT
>CAYJNG010000191.1:0-2952 GCA_964371505.1 uncultured Desulfovibrionaceae bacterium | reverse complement strand
TTACATGAGGTGAGTGGATGTATGTAACCGTAACTCACCTCATGGATTATTTAGGCTAGTACTTTTACTAAAAATTATACCATTTCTTTTTCCGGTGGCACAAGGTTTTCTGTAACTTCCATTTCTTCCAAAGTAGCTTCTGCTTCTTCAAAGGCCCCTGCTTGCGCTAAGGTTGCTGCCACCATGGCGCCGTCCATTTTATCGGCTAGGTTGAGCTGTAAACTTTGTATGAGTAGCTCTACGTCTACTGGTTTAGGTAAAATAGTATAAGTGCCTGTATAGGTTGTGTCTGCCGTGTGTTCATGGTCTTGGTGATTGCTTGCCAAGACAATTTGTTTTTGCGGGTACTGTGTTTTGATTTCTTGTAAAAGAGCGTAGTCGCGCGCGGCGGCTATGTCCAAGCAAATGAGCAAAAGATCTGGCGACTCCTCCGCTTGCAGTTTATGCAAAGCTTCTTCGGCAGTAGCCACGGTGCATGCATCATATTGGGCTTTGGTAAGCTGTTGTTCCAAAGCTGTACTGGTTTTTGTATCAGCATCTACTAATAAAATTTTTACAGTGTCCATGGCTTTCTCCTTACGTTTTACTAAATGTGGGTGAAGTTTTTCATCATGTCATTGCCTTAGGCATTACGTAAACTTCTTTAAAAATATCAGAAAAATTTAATATATAAAAGATATTTATTTTGCATAGTTATATCTATTTTGGGGTAGGGTTGTGTGGCTTATAAAAGGAAAAGAGCCTTTAGTGTGCTTTGTAAGCTATGATGTGTCTTTTTTTCTACGTGTTCGGACATAAAAAAATCCAGATAACCGTAATTATCTGGATTTTTAATATTATATTAAAGAGATAGTGCTAGTGAGCGCCGCCAACTATACCAGAAGCAGCTACTACAAGAACGACAACTTCTATAACAGCAATGATTGCCATGAGCTTATCATTTTGGCGGAATAAATCCACACTGAGCTGTATATAGCAAAGGATTGTTACCCCTGCTAAAATGGCAATGCCTATGAAGTTGGCAAAGTCACCTGTTGTTAAAAGGGAAATCCAACCCCATCCCATGGGAACATTGTGAAGTTTATTAAACTCACCTGAGCTTAGGCCCCAGGTCTTTACCAGCTCATCCACCGGTACATGCGGTGCTGTAAGGGAAAAACCAAAAACATACATAATAAAGGTGATGATAAGCAAGCCAAGACCAATATTAGATATTAAGGCCAATAAGTTTGCGTAACGAACTTGCGCCGGAGAGGCAGCAACATCTTTGTTATCCATAATAGGCTCCTTTTTATGTCAGCTTAGCTTGTAATGGGATTGACCATGGCCGGAGTAGTGCTCAGCACAGTACTTGATGTTTGCACTGCTGGGGACGCCACGTGTGCTTGAGCACTGGTGTAGCCTTTCCATAATGCTTGTGCACCGGCAAAGAGAAGTACGCCGATAACCAAGAGGCGGATGAACTTTGGATTGGCTAAGGCAAGTAAGCGAACACCAACAATGGAACCAGCCATAAGGCCTACAATAGAAGGTACGGCAATCATGGGGATAACAGCACCTTGGTTTAAGTATACCCAAGCGGCAGAAGTATCTGCAATGGAGAGTAAGAATTTAGATGTTCCTACGGAAATCTTAAGCGGTACACCCATAAGCAAGTTAAGCACAGGCACGTTGGCCCAACCGGCACCAAGGCCAAACATACCAGCCATAAGACCAATGGCGATGAAAAGGAGCATGCCTTGTAAAGTGCGGTGGGTTTTCCATTTAATAACTTCACCAGTGCTAGGCTCTAAGAACATACCCTGCATACCAAAGGCTACGCTTAAAGCGTCTTGCTTGGTTACCACAGGCACCACAGAGTTTTTAGCTAAGGTGAGTAGGATGGCAATACCCATAATGGTAGCCCCAAGACAGAGCTGGGTTATGTGTGCAGGTAAGGCCAAGCCAATCATGGCACCGATGATGGAGAAAATAGAAGCCACAAGGGCTACGGGAAGGGCTAAGCGCAAACTTGCAAAGTTACGCTTCAAAAGACCAGGCCCTGCGGCCAATGCGCCTGCCAATGCTACCATAAGGCCCGCACCGCGCACAAAGTCTAAGTGGAATGGGAAGAAACCACTGACAAGTGGCACAAAAAGCACTCCGCCACCTACCCCTGCAAGTACGGCAATAATACCAAGCACAAAACAGAAAATAAGTAAGGCTAGAGGCCAAATCCACCACTGAATGTCACTGCCAGCTGCTGCCTGTGTGGCAGCTTGTAATTCTTGGCTGGTGCTGGCATCTGCAGCAAAAGCAACACTACAAAAACTGAGGAGAAGGATTCCACACAATAGGACAATTTTACGAATCGACATCTAAAAACCCCCTTTAACAATTGCTATTTGTCTATATTGTCTAGTTACTAACTAGTTTTACACTAAGGCAAAAAAAGCAAAATTTGCTTTTGAGTTTTTGGTGGAAAAATATTCCTATTTTATACTATTTATCCCTATAAAATGAATAATAAATACGTAAAGTATGTCGTAGGGTCTACATCTACATTTTTGACGCTTACGCACCTTACTTCTAGTCTAAAAAGTATCTTAAATTTAGATTTCTGGCAAGGAAAAGTTTTATTTTTCACAAGCAATTTTCCGAAGATACATACTTTTATTAAAGACAAGCGTACTTTTAAGACTAAAGTTTAAACGCATTAAGTATATTTTGTAGACGCACTTCATAAAACTTACGTGAAACAATAAAGTGAGAAAAAGGCGGAAAGTTTTCACAGTAACTTACTAAGGCATGATGACGTGGTGCGTTGATGTGCTGCCACGTAAAATAAACCGTCACTTGCTTACGGCGTCCCCAAAAGGGGTATTTGGAATGAGCGTGCCTTTCCTAAAAACGTGTGGAAACACGTTTCAGACTAATGACAAACCCTATAATTTAAAAGTCTACTTATTTTTT
>CAYJNG010000190.1:1324-3065 GCA_964371505.1 uncultured Desulfovibrionaceae bacterium | reverse complement strand
TTTTTTTAGCAATTTGACAAAAACAACCTTTACAGATTAGCAATAGGCATGAACGATAAAACAACTATCATTCCCACGGTCATGGAGCGCCTAGACAAGCTTAAGGTAGGCCAATGCCTTGATATGCGCACATTTAAGCGCAACCGCTCTGTGGCCATCATCTGCACAGGTGAGGATAACTTTACTGTCATGGAGCGCGGCTTCCATGAAGAATCTTGGGAAGATCTCTCAGCGGAAAAAATTAAAAGGCTTTTAAAGACCTTGCTTAAACGGGAATTCCCTCGTAGTAATAAAATCCGCCTATACACCTTGGATTCTTTTGAAAATGCCGATGTAAACCGCATGGGGCACGGCTCAGGGCGCTTTGGCGGTTAGGCTTATGTAACAGCATGAGCCCCCAACATAATGCGCATAACTTGCCCCTGAACATGTATAAAGTGCACATATATAAAGAGAACACATAAGGACATAGCATGCTTGGCCACACCAGTAGCATACATAAAACCAATAATATTTTTACTTTACAAAATGCCAATAAGCCTTGGCTTTCCATGCTTGCCTTGGCAGAAAAACAAGAACTTCCCCAAGGCCATGTGTGGCATAATAGCGGTGAGCATACCACCTTTTCCCTTTTACACAGTGGTACAGTGCGCCTGTATTGCCATACATTCAGCTCCAAAGAGCGCTTGATTTTGGAAATCGGTAGTGGGTGCCTATTTCGCGAAGTGGGCATCTTATACGAAGGCCAAAGGTACAGCATGCGCCAAGTGGCCATGGAGCCTTGCGTGGTGTATAATTTCCCTGCTACGCTTTTACAAGATGCCTCCTTCATAGCCCAGCACCCTGAGCTTATCACCAATGCCATTGCCTCCATGGGGGCTAAGCTTGGTGCAGCATTAAGCATTATTGCTGAAACCTTAAAACCCAGCCCTGAAGTTATGGTGGCGCAATACCTATTACATTATGCTAAAACCCCCTTACACCAACGCGCACAAAAGGGCATCTCTCAAGGGGAGCTGGCCCTCTCCCTTGGTTTGCATCGTAGCACCGTGTGTAAAGTGTTGCACGATTTTCGTGAACAAGGCATCATTGGCAAAGTAAGCCGCAAGCATATGGATATATTTAACACCAAGCACTTACAAGAAATTATTGATAGTTAGTTTCGCCCTTTCCAAACACATGATTGAGCACAAAAATTCTTTGCATAAAAAGAATTTCTTAGTGGCAACTCTAAACTTTTTATACTCTTACGCCGATAATACAAAGTAACCGTAGGAGGCTCTTTTATGGATATTATTCAAGGACAACAAAGCCCTAGTACAGGCCTTTCTTCTTTGGATACCTTGCTTAAGACCAAGGGTATAAGCAATGAAAATATTATCCAAGCGCAGCAAGAAGAAGAGGCACAAAAAGACATGACGCAAGTGTCTTTTTCTTTACAGTCCACCAATATGGCGCGCAATACGCTTATGCAAAGCGGTACGCCTCAAAACTCCTTGCTCGAATCCGTCATGGCTGCAGCTTCTACCAGCACTGCTGAAAGCAGCAGCGAGCGCACTGCCTTTGGCAAGCAAACGGCTGCCAACATGCTGCAAGGCATGGAAAAAGACCACCTTGAAAATAATATCTCTTCATTACTTGACGGTTTGCGCACAGATCTTGAAGAGCAAGTGGAAGAGCATCTTGAGCAAAATAGCCAAGAGCAAGCCACCTTGGAAGAAAGCATTGAGGCACAATTGGC
>CAYJNG010000190.1:0-1224 GCA_964371505.1 uncultured Desulfovibrionaceae bacterium | reverse complement strand
CAGCAGGCACTGCAAGTGAAACTTCCCCCGCCGAAGCAGATGCAAAGGCTTCCCCAAAAGCCACAGCAGATACTTCAGCAACCAATTCTGAAAATACGGGCGCATCCCCTGCAACGCCCAAAGCACCGCCTTCTGTAGATGTATACGTGTAATGGTATATATACCTGTAAAAAACATTTTTCCTTCTTCCAAAAAGCATAAGCATATTTTATCATAAAGGGAGACTTACTGTGCTTAGAATAAAAACAATGTATTACTATACGGGCCTTTATCTCATTTTTACGGCTTTACTCTTCTCCACCATGGCCTCTAGCCCAAGCATGGCGGCACAGCAGGATGCAAGCAATAGTGCAGCTCCCTCACAAGATAAAGAGCCAGCAACAAGCACAGCTAATCCCGACGAGACATTTAAGCTCGCCCTAGCATATATACAAGGTGAAGGCGTTACTCAAGATTTGGCAAAAGGCGTGCAGCTTCTTGAGCAAGTTGCCAACACCGGCCACAGTACCGCACTGCATGTTCTTGGTGCTTTATACTATGAAGGTGTAGGCGTGAATCAAGATACTGCTAAAGCTAAAATGTACATAAAGCAGGCCGCGGATTTAGGCTTAGCGGAAGCACAGTTCGCTATTGGTTCTTTGTATTTGAGTGAAAAAGACCTAGCTAAAAGCATGGAATACATACAAAAAGCCGCAAAGCAAGGGCATGTAGAGGCGCTTTATACCATTGGCGCGTCGCATTTAATAGATATGGATCTACCTGTCGAGTTTACACACAATATAGAATATTTAGAGCAGGCTGCAAAACTAGGCCATGCAAAGGCATGGCTTGCCCTAGGCCTCACCTATGATCAAGGTAAAATTGTAAAGCAAGATTATACTAAAGCCCGCGAATATTACGAGCTAGCCGCCAAGAACCAACAGCCCACAGCCCTTCGAACGCTGGCTATTATCTACTTTGAAGGCAAAGGAGTAAAAAAAGACCTTGCCCAATCCTACGCCTATATTCTTTTGACACAGGAACACGACGAAAGAGCTAGAAGTGACAAAAGCATCATTGATATAAAAAAGCTTTTAGAAGAAGAATTGACAGCAGAGCAAAAAGCACAAGCTGAAGAATTTGTCAAAAATTGGAATAAATAAACAGCACTAGAAAAATATTTATAAAGACAATACGTCTGGCCTTATGAGCGGCGGATACAGTGGAGCAAGTATCCGCCGCTCC
>CAYJNG010000189.1:0-3104 GCA_964371505.1 uncultured Desulfovibrionaceae bacterium | reverse complement strand
AGGGCCCTTTTTGGCGCTAGCAAAAGGGCCCTCCCTCCCCCACAGAAGAAAACAAAACCTATTAAAGCTTTCGCTTACTCAGCTAACGCTTCAGCAAAGCGGGCACGTAGAGCTTCAAGCTTGGTGCGGGCGTCGTCCATTTGGGCGGAGCGGTCGCGTTCTTTTTGCACTACGTCGGCAGGGGCGCGGGAGACAAAGCTTTCGTTGGAAAGTTTCTTGGCAATATTTTCCATTTCCTTGTCAATTTTGCCAATTTCTTTATCTAGACGTGCCAACTCTCCTTGCAAGTCCACAGAACCGGAAAGAGGGATGATAATTTGGCAACCTTGCACCACTTGCGAAGCGGAGGCTTTGGGGGCTTCGGCCTTGGCGTCCAAGGTAAGGCTTTCAAGGCGGGCGAGGTTACAAATCATTTCGCGAGCGCTTTCGAGTATGCTTTCTTGCTCGGCATTTTCCGCATGTACCAATACGTTAAGACGTAGAGAGGGGGAAATGTTTAGTTCTGAACGAATGGTACGTACAGCCACAATGACACCTTGAATGAATTCCATGCGAGCAGCTTCTGCGGGCTTGTGGCAGGCAGGGCGCGGGGCAGGGTAGCGTACGGTGGCTATATCTTGCACGCCGCTTTCGTGAGCGTGAATGGCTTGCCAAATTTCCGCTGTTACAAAGGGCATCATGGGGTGCAAGAGAAGTAGGGTTTCTTTGAGCACTGTCCATAAGACGTATTGAGCCTCAGGTTTGCGGGCTTCGTCCTGCATATCGGCTTTAATGAGCTCAAGGTACCAGTCGCAGAATTCGTTCCATAGGAATTTATAGCCGCCTTGCGCTGCATCGTTAAAGCGGTATTCTTCCAGCGCTTTGTCCATGTCGTCTTTAGCTTTTTCAAGGCGATGTAGCATCCATTGATGATGCAGACCTTGTACTTTGTCTAAATCCACAGGGGCAGGGGCGCCTTCAGGTAGGTTCATGAGGGCAAAGCGTGCAGCATTCCATAATTTATTAACAAAGTGGCGATAGCCTTCAATGCGGTCTTCAGCAAGGCGAATGTCGCGCCCCATGGCAGCAAAGGAGGTGAGGGTAAAGCGCAAGGCATCGCAGCCGTACTTTTCAATCATCTCCAGAGGGTTGATGGAATTGCCAAGGGATTTTGACATTTTACGCCCTTGAGAATCACGCACGAGGGCGTGTAAGTACACATGATGGAAGGGCACTTTATCCATAAAGTGTAAGCCCATCATCATCATGCGTGCCACCCAGAAGAAAAGAATATCAAAGCCGGTGACTAAAACAGATGTGGGGTAGAATTGCTCAAGCTCTGGAGTTTTTTCTGGCCAGCCCATGGTGGAGAAAGGCCACAACGCAGAGGAGAACCATGTGTCTAGCACGTCCTCATCTTGCACAAGGTTGGTGCAAGAGCACTTGGAGCATGCGGTGGGTGTATCAAGGCTTACCATGAGCTCGCCGCAGTCTTGGCATGTCCACGCGGGTATGCGATGGCCCCACCAAATTTGACGGCTAATGCACCAGTCGCGGATATTGTCTAGCCAGTTATAGTAGGTTTTAAGCCAACTTTCGGGCAGGATTTTAGTAAGCTCAGGGGCAGCGGCACGTGCGCGTGGTGCTAATTTGGTGGCAGCCACAAACCACTGTGTAGATACGTGCGGCTCCACTACGGTGTGGCAGCGGTAGCATTCACCTACGGCGTGCGAAATTTCTTCCACAAGCAGGAGGTCACCAGCGGCTTCAATATCTGCCACAATTTTTGTACGGCAATCGCCCTTGGTCATGCCTGTGTAAGGGCCGGCAATGTCCTTCATAATGCCCATGTCGTCAATACCTTGGAGGAACTCTAGCTTGTGCTTTTGTCCAAGGGCCCAGTCGTTATGGTCGTGTGAAGGTGTTACTTTTAGGGCGCCGGTGCCAAATTCTCTATCCACATAGCTATCGGCAATGATGGGTATTTCGCGCTTTAAGATGGGCACGTATACTTTTTTGCCCACAAGGTGGGTGTAGCGTTCGTCTTCAGGGTGAACGCATACGGCGGTATCGGCCACGATAGTTTCGGGGCGGGTGGTGGCAATGGTGATGGTTTCATCACTACCCACCACATGGTAACGGATATGCCAGAGATGACCGCCACGTTGTTCGTGTTCCACTTCATCATCGGCAAGGGCCGTATGACAGCGGCTGCACCAGTTGATGATGTAATCGCCTTTGTAAATATAGCCTTGGTTGTACAAATCTACAAAAACTTTGCGCACAGCATCAGAAAGGCCTTCGTCCATGGTAAAGCGTAAGCGGCTCCAATCCACAGAAGCGCCCATTTTGCGAATTTGATTTAAAATGGTGTTGCCATATTCTTCGCGCCATTCCCATACTTTTTCCACAAAGGCTTCGCGGCCAAGGTCTTGGCGCTTTTTACCTTCTTTAGCAAGGGCACGCTCCACCACATTTTGTGTTGCAATGCCGGCATGGTCTGTGCCGGGAACCCACAGCACTTTTTTGCCTTTTTGACGGGCATGACGGCATAAAACGTCAATAAGTGTGAGGTTTAAGGCATGACCAATATGTAAAACGCCCGTAACGTTGGGCGGAGGAATAACAATGGAATAAGGCTCGCCTTGGCTGTCCATATCTGGGGTAAAGGTATTATTTTGTTCCCAATGTTCGCACCAACGAGCTTCCACATTATGGGGCTCATAGCCCTTAGGTAAGGCGTTTTCTGACATCTTGATTTCTCCGAAAAAGGTGACATACTAGGCCTCACAGGAGGCCTACCATGCACCGCTCAATTTATATTCTCTGGGACGCGTCACACATTTGGGGGCTTATGGCCCTTCATACCCTCCAAGGCATGGGGGTGGCGCATCGTGTTATTACTTGCAATGAGATAACCCACGGCGTGCTTTCTGGCAAGCCAGCTTTATTGTTAGTTCCCGGCGGCACGGCAAGCCTTAAATATCAAGCACTTGGAGATAAAGGCGTTGCTGCCATTCGTGACTATGTGGCTGAAGGGGGCAACTATTTAGGTTTTTGTGGGGGGGCAGGGCTTGGTCTCTCGCATGATCATGGCCTTGCTTTGTGCCCATGGAAGCGGGCTA
>CAYJNG010000188.1:0-3129 GCA_964371505.1 uncultured Desulfovibrionaceae bacterium | reverse complement strand
GATACTTTCTTTAGAGGTATGAATGCATATTTTGCGAGGAAACATGCAGAAGCGGGAAGCTGGGATAAGGCAAAGGTTGCGCATAAAAAAAGCCAAGGGAAAGTTTAAATCCCTTGGCTTTCTATAATGGCTATGCTGTGAGCGTGCTATGGGGCTGACTAACCACCAAGATAGGCTTCTTTTACCTTGGGGTTGGCCAATAATTCCTGCCCAGTGCCTTGCAATACAATGCGGCCCACTTCTAAAATATAGGCATGGTGTGCAATGGAAAGGGCCGCAAAGGCGTTTTGCTCTACCAATAAAACGGTTTTTCCATCGGCATTGATACGTAAGATAATATTAAATATTTCTTTAACAAGTAGCGGAGCAAGGCCCAAAGAAGGCTCGTCCAACATGAGTAAATCTGGGCGGCTCATGAGAGCGCGGCCCACGGCCAGCATTTGCTGTTCACCGCCGGAAAGGGTGCCACCCTTTTGCCAAGAGCGTTCTTTAAGGCGCGGAAATAGGCTGTACACCCATTCAATATCTTCTAAAATGCCTTCTTTGTCATTGCGACTATAAGCGCCAAGATGCAGGTTTTCTTCCACAGTGAGGTGCGGCAGTATGCGTCGCCCTTCCGGGGAAAGAGAAATACCGTGACGCACCATATCTTCGGGGGGTAAGCCTATAAGCGAAGTGGGCGTGCTTTCTTCATGGCGCGCAAAGCGTATCTCGCCGCTAATATTTTTGTTAAGGCCTGCAATGGAGCGAATGATACTACTTTTCCCGGCGCCGTTAGCGCCAATGAGTGTTACAATGCTTCCACGCGGAATTTGTAAATCCACCCCTTGTACAGCTTCAATGCCGCCATAGCGCACTTTCAAATTTTCTATTTGTAACATAGTGTACTCTTTGTGTTATTTTAGGCTTATAATATCATCGCCAAGATAGGCTTTAATAACGTCAGGGTTATTACGAATTTCCACAGGCCCGCCTTCAGCAATAAGACGTCCGTATTCCATAACCCAAATGTATTGGCATACGCCCATAACCACTTTCATATCGTGCTCAATAAGGAGGATGGTTAAATCAAACTCATCACGAATACGCCCAATAAAGTGCATAAGCTCTATGCTTTCTTGGGGGTTCATGCCGGCTGCCGGCTCGTCGAGGAGCAAAAAGCGTGGCTCGGTGGCAAGGGCTCTTGCAATTTCAAGGCGTCTTTGGGCGCCGTAAGGCAAGCTGTGGGCTTTTTCGTGGGCATAGGCGGTAAGATCTAGCTTTTCAATGAGCATGGCGGCTTTTTCGCGCATGCTTTTTTCTTCCTTGGCAAACATGGGTAAGCCCAAAGGAGCCATCCACCAAGGCTGCTTGCGGCGCACATGGCAACCCACCATGACGTTTTCTAAAGCGCTGAGGTGCTGCGAGAGGCGGATGTTTTGGAAAGTGCGTGCCATGCCGGCTTTACAAACTAAGTGCGGCGCATGACCTGTAATTTCTTTGCCGTCAAAAACTACACGCCCTTCTTGCGGCGTATAAAAGCCGCTTATGACGTTAAAAGCTGTGGTTTTACCGGCACCGTTGGGGCCAATAAGGCCCACAATGCTTCCTTTGGGTATGGCCATGGAAAGTTCATTGACAGCGATAACACCGCCAAAGCGCATGGTGATACCGTCCACCAAGAGCATGGCTTCATGCGGTTTTGGTTTTACAAATGCTGTGCTCATTTTTTTCTCCCAAAAGAAAAGAGGCTGTTCCATGTGATTTCACGCATGCCCATAATCCCTTCACGGCGGAAAAGGATAATGCAAAGCAAGAAAAGGGAAAAAACCACCATACGCATGCCGGGAATACCGGGAATTTCTATAAAGCCAAGATTCATAGGCTCTTCTAAAACGCGCATCCACTCTAAGGATACAGTGATAATGGCAGCGCCCACAATGGATCCGGTAATGGAGCCAAGGCCGCCAGCCACCACAAACATAAGCACGTTAAATGTCAGCAAGAAGTTGAACATTTTGGGGTCAATGGTGGAAAGGTGACTGCCAAGCAAAGCGCCGCCAATGCCGGCAAAGAAAGCCCCAACGCAAAAGGAGAGCACTTTGTAATAAAAAACGTTAATTCCCATAACCTGTGCGGCAATTTCATTGTCACGGATACATTTGAGCACATTGCCATAATTGCTGTTAAGCAAGCGTACAAGGAAAACAACAGTAATGAGCAACCACACATAGCAGGTAAAGACGTCGGCATAATCGGGTATGCCCTTAATGCCAAGAGATCCATTGGTTATGGAGGTAAAGTTTACAATAAGTACGCGAATAATTTCTGCAAAGCCTAGGGTGGCTATGCCAAGATAGTCATCGCCAAGGCGCAGCACGGGCAAGCCTATGAGCAGGGCAAAAAAGGCTGCCACAAGGCCACCGGCTATGGCCGATACCCAAAAGGGGGATTGAATAATAGAAAAGGGCCAGATAATAGGCTCTAGCAGCCACATCATTTCTTTTTGCGCAGGGCTTAAGATAAAGAGCGCCGAAACATAGGCCCCAATGGCAATAAAGCCCGCATGCCCCAAGGAGAAAAGCCCTGTAAAACCGTAAATAAGGTTTAAAGAGAGGGCTAAGATGGCATTGATGAAAAAGAGTTTTAAAATATACAGTTCATAGCTGCCCATGAAGTGTTCTGCTTGGTAGACAAAGAGACCACCAAGTGCCATGGCAACTAAAGTAAGGAGAGTGTTTTTGCGTGAGGATTGTGTGCTCATTAAATCTTCTCCTGCATGCGCTCACCAAAGAGCCCTGTAGGCTTAAAGAGCAATACCACCACCAAGAGAATAAAGGCAAAGGCATCTCTATAGCCAGATAAATGCGGTAAAAAGGCCACAGTCATAATTTCGATGAAGCCTAAAACAAGCCCGCCGATAACGGCCCCTTGTATGGAACCGATACCGCCAAATACTGCAGCGATAAAGGCTTTAAAGCCCGGAATAATGCCCATGTAAGGGTCAATTTTGGGGTAGCGTAAGGCCCACATAATGCCCGAAGCCGCCGCAAGGGCAGAGCCTATGCAAAAGGTTAAAGCAATGATGGTATTTACCTTTACACCCAGTAAGCGTGTGGTTTCAATATCTTTTGAAATGGCGCGCATGGC
>CAYJNG010000187.1:0-3143 GCA_964371505.1 uncultured Desulfovibrionaceae bacterium | reverse complement strand
TTGTGTACTAGCTTGAACTTTTGGCTGCGCCTTGGCTGCTTCTCTTTGCGCACGTTGCATGGCCGGCGAAAGTTTGGGCTGAGAATAGTCTACGCCCTCATAGCTTTGCGCTGAGTTGGCCGTGGGTAGGGGCTGTAGTGTTTCTGAGGAAGAAGAGTTTTTTTCCCCAGTTTTTTGGGAAGTAGGCTCTTTAGCAACTGGTGCTGCGGCTACAGAGGCACTTTCTTGAGCGCTGGGTTGCGGTGCAGATGTTTCCTCTACCACTTTTGCTTGCAAGGGCTTGCTTGCTTCTTCCTTTTGAGTGGCAGCGGGGCTTTCTTTAGTCTCTTCTGGTGTTGTAGTTTCCGCCTCAGGAGCGGGTGCTGGTGTGGGGGCTACTTGCGCAAAGGTTGCCGCCGCTTGTGGCTTTTCTTGTTGTGTCCAAAGGGCAATGTACACCTCTGCCGCTTTGCCTTGCGGAGGCTGAGGAAAGGGCGCTGCTTCTTGTGCCATGGCGCAAGCGGCTAGGTCCATATCGGCAAAGCGTGAAGATTGTACCACGGTACATTGTTCAAGGCCGCCTTTTGCGTCAATGGCAAGCAAAATATGTAAGGGGTCAGCTGTGGGCTTATTTATGCTTAAACCGTCTTTTAATACAGCGTTCATAACCACAGCGGCATAGGCGCCTTTATGATTGGCCGCATGGGCTTTGGATAAAGGCGTTATACTTTCGCTTAAGGGCAATGCTGCAAGTAAGCCGCAGAAAAATAATTTTTTTATATACATAGGCTTTCCTTATGTTGTTTACATCATATCTCGCGTAAAGACCAAGAGCAATTCGTGATAGGCCTTGGTGGGAGGAGAGGGGAACATATTGGCATCGGCCGTGCGTAAAACAGCATTTACCGTGCTGGCATCGTATTGCGCATTGCCGGAGCTTTGGGCCAAAGTGGCAGAAAGCACTTCACCGCGTGAGTTCAGTTTTACGCGTACGTGCGAAACAAAGTTCACCCTTGTGGCCGATTCAAAATCCCAATTGGGGCGCACAGCCATCATAACTTGACCGATGTAAACATCGGTAAGTGCGCCGCCGCCCACGCCGCTGCCTTGTCCGCCGCCGCCGCCGTCAAATCCGCCTGCATTTTTACGCGCTTCTGCCAAAGCTCTTGCAATGGGATCTTCCTTGGGCTTTGTTTTAGCCGGTTGCTTGGCCGGTGTTTTTTGCGCAGGTTTTTTGGGCGGAGCAGGTTTAGGCTTTTCCTCTTTGGGCTGCTCTTTTTTAGGCTCTGCTTTGGGCTTAGGTTTAGGCTCAGGCTTTGGCTCCGGTTTTGGTTCGGGCTTAGGCGTGTCCTTTTTTTTGGCTAGTTCTATGGCGTCTTCCGCTTCCTTAGGGGGGGTAGGAAGAGGCTTAGGCTCAGGTAAAGCTTGCTTTGTTTCTTCCGGAGCGTCAACGCTTTTGGCCGCGTCCGGCGTTTTGGGTATTTCTTGCGCTTTCTCTGCAGCCGGAGGCGCTATTTCTTTGGAGGGCAAGGAAGGAGCAATTTTTTCTGCCGGTTTACCCGCAGCACCCAAAATGGCTGAAGGGGCATTGTTACCGCCTAAGTCACCTTCCACGAGGGAAATGAATACAGGGGCATCCTCCACCTTAAGGTTAGAGGAGGCAGGCCATAAAAACATGCCCGCCACAAGCCCTACGTGCAGGGTTATGGAAAGTACTAAAGCAAGAAATTGCATGCATTACCTATTTTTTAACTGCTGGTGCTGGCTCTGGCGTGGCAGACTCAGTACGTGTGGCTACAACGCCAAGCTTATCTATGCCAGCGGCCTTAATTTGACCCATGACATCCACCACAATACCATAGGGCACTTCCTTATCGGCTTGAAGGAAAAGCCCCTTATCTTGCGCTTTTACAAGCTCCGTTAATTTACTTTCTAAATCATCTAAGGTGACTTTGTATTCATCCAAAAAGAGGCTACCATCTTTACGCACGGTAAGAATGAGATTGCTTTTCTCTGTGGGCAGCACATCCACATGTTTGGTTTGTGGTAAGTCCACCTCAAGGCCTTCGCTCATCATGGGCGTAGCCACCATGAAGATAATAAGCACCACCAGCATAACGTCCACAAAGGGCGTTACGTTAATGTCGGCCACAAAGCCGCCTTTATTTCCTAAGTTTGCACCCATATATTATGCTCTTGTATTTGGTCTTTGTGCGTTAATTTCGCGTTGTACTCGGTTAAGGAAAACGCCAGCAAATGTGGTTAGCATATTTTCTATTTGTCCAAGTTTACCCAAAAAAATGTTATAACCCACGGTGGCAGGCACTGCCACGGCAAGGCCTATGGCTGTGGCCACTAGGGCTTCAGATATGCCAGGGGCCACTGTGGCAAGGGAGGCAGATTTAAGCATGCCTATGGAGTGGAAGGAATGCATAATGCCCCAAACGGTACCAAAAAGACCAATAAAGGGGGCCGTATTGGCGGTGGTTGCCAAAAGGGCAAGCTTGCGGTGCATGCGTGTTACCTCTGTACCCACGCCCAGCTGTAAGGAACGGCTTACATTGTCCACCACAATTTCAGAAGAGTTTCCAAGCTCCCTAGATTTATTGTATTCTAGCACCCCTTGATGCGCCACAAAATACAGCGGTGAGGCAGGGTCTGAACCTAAGGACTGTACCGCTTCGCGTAAATCTTTGGCTTTTTCAAAGCGCACCATACCTTGAGAGGCTTTTTTAGTGGCTGCACCTAGCATAAACCATTTTTGTATCATAAGAGCCCAACTAACTATGGACATAAGAACAAGTAAGGCAAGTACGGCTTTGGCAATGAGGCTTGCCTCTTCAATCATTGAAAAAAAACTAAATTCCATGGTTCTCCCCTAGGGTGTGCAGGCAAGGGCCTAACAAGTAATTCATATGTACACGGCAAAACTTAAGCCAAACTGAAAAATACTGATTACATGACTTTTATGTTGTTCATGTGTAACTTTTCTTGTGGTAAGGACTATTTTGGCAATGTAGCATATGGATATCAGCACCATGCAATGCTTTGTGCTTTTTTTCAAGAAAATTTTTAGACTTTTTTTGGATTTGTTCTGCAGTAAAAGAAAAGGGTGAGCCGTGGCTCACCCTTTTACTTACATATAATTTTACGTAAAGGCTATT
>CAYJNG010000186.1:0-3309 GCA_964371505.1 uncultured Desulfovibrionaceae bacterium | reverse complement strand
CAGGTGTGACGGAAGGTGTTGCTACTGCGCTTGGAGCTAGTGCTGGCGCTGCAGGATCATTCACAGCTTTGGTGTTTGCTGGTACTACAGGACTTTCGGCAGCAGGTATTACGTCAGGCCTTGCAGCTGCAGGAAGCATCGTGGGTGGAGGCATGGTTGCGGGTATTGGGGTTCTTGCTGCTCCCGTAGCTATCTTGGGTGTCGCAGGATATGCGCTAGCTAAGAAACATAAAACTGCTAAATTAGCTGTAGCTTTAAGCTCAGCTATAGGTAATCTTTACGATATATTAGGGCGCTTACAAACAAATGCAGAATACTATCGTGACGAGATTACATCTATCAAAGCAATTATTGATACATTACGCGAAAAGCAAAAGGTTTAAGTTATGCCTTATAAGCAAGAGATAAAAGCCATCAAGCTTTTGCAAGATAAAGCGCAGAGTGTTGATAGTGCCCATCAAGAAATTTCTTCTGATTTAGAAAAAGTACGCGCAATGCTAAGTTCTTGTGGAGCAGACACTTTGACTGCAGAGGATGAGGCTAGTATAGCACAAAAAAAAGCGCATAATATGGCACAAATGTGTGCTCATATGCCACTGCAAAAAACATCTATAGGCCATATTTATAATGAGGCTGAATTGGCTTTTCCTCATGTGTTGGGCTTGCAGGATATACTTACTTCGCAGGAGCTTAAAGACTGCACTGAAAAATATAATTTGTATTTGCAAGACTTTAATAAGCGATATTCTCTTGATGCTTGGGATTATGCCATTGCGGGAGGTTGCGGACTATTTGCAGCCATGTTGGATTTACTTTTTGTGTCTGCACCTCCTAAACCTACGGTGAAATATACAGAACAAGTTGATGGTGTCTTTAATCAATGGGTGCAAAGTGCCTTTAATAAGCTTATTCCACCCGAACTATCAGAAGCTTTGAGTGAAGCTCACAAAATTGGCTCTGCGGATACTTCCACATCGAGTGGGCTTATTACAGATTTGACGAAGCCTTTGTCTCCCATGAATCATCGATTACGCTCTTTATCGCATGATCCTATTTTAGGCTTTATTTTTGGTGTGGTTGATATGCTGCGTGGAACGTGTACTATTATCAATGATGGAAAAATTGTCTCTGTGCCTACAACTACAGCACCCACCGGCGGTTCGGTATTTCAACTACTTGGGCGTATGATGGGACACTTGCTCTCGGATGTAAATGCCCCTTCCGCCAATGGAAATAGAGGAATGGGATTGCCTGCTCCATTTATGGGTATTTTACGTATGTTTGAAGGCATAGAGGTACCAAAAAGCTTTGGGTCAGGGGAGACCTCCACACTTGGTAAACAGATTGAATGGATGTATATTAATGGCTATGATTTCAGACAGTTTATGGTGACAAGTATACCTATGGCCATTATGGAAGTGATGATGCGGGCTTTCTATGTGGTGAAACAAATGAAGGTGCATGACGCTCCTTTTGGTGAAAGCATGTTGGATACCATGCCCATGCGGTTGAATCCTCGTTTTCGCATCATGCTAGCTCTGGCCTATGGTACAAGCTCCGCTGTTAATGCAGGGAAGGTTTATGTAACTCAAAATATTTTGAATGCTAATTATGCTAGCTGGATGGGGTTATTATGGAACTCTTTCCATGCCTTAAAATGGTCAATGTGGGATAGGCATATGAAATTCTGGAACGAAGTTACAGATAAAGAAATAGCTTATATGGAAAGCCTTGTGGAAAAGATGGATACCCTTGCTGTTCGGGCAGCAACATTACCTTGTAAAGCGTAAGATATATTTTATATACGACGCGTAAAAAAGCTCCAAGGGGGATATACCTCCCCCTTGGAAAATATACCTTTTTATGAGCGAAAATTGCACTATACGCTGCAAAAAAATGCTGTTCTAATACAAATTAATCTAAATCATGCTCAAACCGTATTTGCTGGCAGAGGTCTATGAGAGTGGCCTTCTGCGTCATTAAATCTTCATTTAGGGATTTATACATGAGCTTTTCTTCCATATACTCACCACGCGCAGCTTCCATGGAGTTTTGTTCTTCCTTTAAGGCTAATCGTTCTTCATCAAGCGCAGCCTCACGAATGTTAAGTTCTTCTTCGCGCAATTGTAACTCCTGTAATTTGGCTTCATAATCTATTTTTGCTTGCATGATATTTTCCTTATATATTGAATTTACGGTTGAAATATTACCTATGACTCGTGATTCTACCTCTGAGCCAGAGCATAAAACTTGCCCTGTCATAACCTACCTTTGAACCGTTGCGTATGCGTGGTGGGCCAACTCTTAAGGCGTCAAGATTAGACAGGGTTTTGGCAGATATAAGCCCACCAAGTACTTCTGCAGCTTTTTTTCTGCTGAAAACCGGTGGTAGAGCTTGTTCTATGGCGATGAAGAAGTCCCCTGAGCCTACTGGGTTGGTAAGTAAGGGATTTTCTGGCATATAAGGTTTATCATCGTTCTGTGTATGATTATTTTGTTGGAAATTATTCTTTTGTTGCGGAATATGGCTAGTATAATGGTACATGTTAGTTCTCCTGATATATACAAAATAGATACGATTAATTTAAATTGTATTCTTCCCTTATGTTTTGGCATAGCTCTATGAGATCCTCTTTTTGCTTTTTCAAGTCATCACAAAGGGCGTGATACATGCGTTTTCCTTCAATATATTCAGCAATAGCGTCTTTAAGGAGTTCCTCTTCATTTATAGATAGATCTTCGTATTTGCGGGGGGAATTACCAAGGGGTAATTCGTCTTTACGCAACTGTAATTCAATTTCTTTCGTGATATAACTTGTATCGACTTGCATAAATTTATCCTTTTAGTTGAAATTTTATTTAAGTTCTTGGATGAGTGCATTGGCTTCAGGGCTATTAAGCTCTTCGATGCTTTTACCGTACCTTTCTTGCACCACGCTCCCGAGATGTATTGCTTTTTTACCTGCTAAGGAGATAAGGAGGTCTATTTGTCTTTGTGATGCTGTTTTACGTGGATTGTGCGCATAACTCTTGTTCGGTGTAGTAGATGAGGCTTGGTTACTCCAGGGGACTGCTGTGGTTAGATTTTGTGACTGCTGAGTCGCTGGTTGTGGAACAGTTTCCCTTGTTTTAGTATCACTTTTGGTCGTTATTGCATTGTCGTGGGTAGTACCCCACATGGTTTCATTTTTCACCCTTTCTAGAGCTTCATTGCGGGCAATATCCATGATTTTTTTAGGACTTTTACTCTTTGCACTTTCTGCATCAGCATAACCAAAATCTGAAATTTTACTTCGCTCTGACTGATAT
>CAYJNG010000185.1:0-3380 GCA_964371505.1 uncultured Desulfovibrionaceae bacterium | reverse complement strand
AACATAAGCAGCAAAATAAGCGCCCACAATACCATGGCATGCGCACTTTCAAAGAAAATAGCCGCACTCCCTTTAGAAATAATAAGCGCCTGCGCAAAACCCGTCTCAGCAATGGGCCCCAGTATCAAACCTAAAATAAGCGCCCCAAGCGAAAAACCGGCCTTTTGCAAAATAACAGCAGCAAGCCCAAAACCAAGGCACAAAAACACATCCAACACACTGTTATTGATGGCATACGAACCTAACACCGAAAACAAACACACCGTAGGTATGAGCAAGGCAATGGGCGTTAAGGATATACGTGCAAAATACGGCGCCATATACAAACCCAACACTAAGAAAATAACATTGGCCACAAAAAGGGACAAAATAAAAGCATAGGTCATGGTGCCATATTGCGTAAACAAATCCGGCCCAGGAATAAGCCCATGCACAAGCAAGCCACCCATAAGCGCTGCCGCCACACTATTACCAGGAATACCAAGGGTTAACGTAGGCACAAGAGATCCCCCTACGCAGCCATTGTTTCCGGCCTCAGCGGCAGCAATACCTTCAGGGTTACCCTTGCCAAAAAGCTCCTTAAACTTCGAACGACGCTTGGCAATATTGTAAGATAAAAAGGCCGCAATGGTAGCCCCTTCACCAGGTAAAATACCCACCAAAGTTCCTACGCCGGAGCCCAGACCAATATACTTTCCAAGCCCCTTGGGCATGGGCTCACGCTTCACCTTGGTTACTAAGGTAGCATCATCCACCACCGCCTTACTTTGGGTTAAGGATAACATTTGCGATATGGAAAACATACCAATGAGTACAGGCATAAAAGCCACACCGTCATAAAGATCTGTTAAACCACCAGTGTAACGCAGCATGCCGGAAATAGGATCGGTACCCACTACAGCTATGATCAAGCCTAAAAAGCCGGAAATAAGCGCCTTCATAAGATTAGTTTCTTCATCCGCCATGGACACAATGCCGGCAAGACCAAGCAAAGCCAGCAAAAAATACTCCGGCGGGCCGAAGGATAAAGCAAAAATAGCTAAGATAGGTGCTAAAATGAGTAAAACAAAAGTGGAAAAAATCCCTCCACAAAAGCTTGATATAACGGACACTTTAAGCGCTAAACCAGCGCGCCCCTGCTGCGTTAAGGGGTAGCCCTCTAAAGCCGTAGCCACGGCGGCAGGTGTGCCGGGTGTGCGCAGCAAAATGGCAGGAATAGAGCCTCCATACATGGCGCCAGAATATACCCCGCCCATGAGCACAAGGCCGATGAGTGGGTCTAAGGTAAAAGTCACGGGAATGAGTAGCGCCACAGCCATGGTGGCTGTAAGCCCCGGCATGCCGCCTATGATAACGCCCGCCACAGTGCCTAAGGTTACAGCAAGCAAGGTGGGCCAAGAAAGCACTAACATTAAAGATTCTAAAATCACGTAAGCCCCTTTGAAAGGATTTTTAGAATAGGGAAAAAGTCCTAACCAAAAAAAGTGCCCGCAGGCATATATACTTCGAGTATTTGCTCAAAAACCACATATACAAAGCCCAATACACCAAGGGTGGTGAGGCAAATGGAGATGAGCTTGCGCGCGCCCAAGGCAAACATGGTTAGAGGCAAAAAGAAGGCTGAAGCCACATAAAAGCCAAGATAGGAAAAGGCACCAGCATAAAGCATAAGCAGTAAAAATAATAACCAAAAAGCTTTAGGATGAGCTCCTATACGGAATGTTTCTTCATCCGAAGAAGGTTTGTCATCTTCACCCTTTGCTTCTTGCCCTTGCGAGGCGTCCTGCTTTGCTGCTGTTCTTTTGCGGCGAAAGCAAAAAATAGTTTCAAAAAGACATAATATGCCAAGGCTTATGGCTAAAAAGCGCACATATGCCGCCGTGGAGCCTTGCACAGCCTGCGGATACGCGGCGGTGCTGCCGTAAAGCAGCACCGCGAGTACTAAGAATCCAACCAATAAAAAAAGTTCCACAAATTTTTTAGACATGCGCCCTACCAAGGATTGGCATCATAAAATACTTGCGTTTGCTTTTGTAAGCCTTGCAAATAGGTTAAATAATCCGGACCAGACATGGGCAAACGGCTGAAATTATTTTTATTGCAATCAGCAATATATTGTTCATCGGCATTTACTTTGGCAAGCAAATCGTCAAATTGAGCTTTTATGCTGGCATCCACTTTAACAGGTAGGGCAAAACCGCGAGTGGCTGTCATTTCCACATTATAGCCCTGCTCCATGGCGGTGGGTACATCTTTTAATAAAGCGGCGCGCTCTTTGGTGAGCAAAGCAATAACGCGAGCCTTACCAGAGCTGTGAGAAGCGTACATTTGCGAAAGATTCATAAAGGCAGCATGACTATGATTACCTAAAATAAGGGCTTTTTGCTCTGTAGATCCCTTAGTAGGTAAAAGATTAAAGCTCAGGCCTGCCTCTTTTTCAAAAGCCTTAGCAGCAATAAAGTCATCGGAACCAATGCCGTTTACTGCCACAGTTAATTGCTTGGCCTTGGCTGCTTCTACAAATTCCTTCAAATTTTTGATGGAGCTCTCGGCCGGCACCACCACAAGTACGGGGTCATCTACGGTGTTTCCCATGAAGTGAAAACTGTCTAAAGTATAGCGAGCCCGCTTTGACACCACATGGGCCACGAGCTGCGTGGTAAATACCATGCCAATGGTATAGCCATCGGCTTTGGCTCTGGCTATTTCTTCAAAGCCCTTTTGCCCGCCAGAACCAGGTACGGTTTTCACCACAAAATTGGCATTGGGCCAGTATTTTTGTGCGGCATTAACAAAAATGCGAGCTGTAGTATCGGTGGAACCGCCAGCTTTAGAAGGCACCACAATGGTTATGGGTTTATCGGTAAGTTCTGCTTGGGCCCATGCGGGCATGGCTAAAACCATGGCCAATAATATAGTAAATACCTTTTTCACTTCATACTCCAATTTGATATTTTATTTTCACAAACAGAAAATACGTTGCTAAGGGATTAAAAAGAATTAGCAACATCTTCTCACCTCAAAAACAAAGGCGCATACGCGCTTAACAAAAGACCCTACAAGGCAGGCCGCTTTTTGTCCAGACACAAAGCACTTGTCACACAATTGACACATTTACTTAAAAAAACACATAATACCTTGAAAACATTTATTAACAATCAAGTTTTTACGTATCGTATGGACGTCATATTTTTTTGCTTTTTTCCCATTTTTTTATTGACAAGAGTTGCAGTTTAAGGCAAAGTGCCTTTCACAACGCATGGGGTTGTAGCTCAGTTGGGAGAGCGCTTGAATGGCATTCAAGAGGTCGTGGGTTCGATTCCCTCCAGCTCCACCATGTAAATTCAGGGACTTAAGTTGAAAAACTTAAGTCCTTTTTT
>CAYJNG010000184.1:0-3384 GCA_964371505.1 uncultured Desulfovibrionaceae bacterium | reverse complement strand
CCCTTGAACCCCATTCAAGTGCGCTCCCAAGCTGCGCTACATCCCGACGAAGAAGGTTTTAGGCTAATTAGCCATTACTGTCAATAGAAAAAGTATAAAAAGTTTTTCTTGCTGTAATAGTCTGAAAATACAGTGCTTTGTCATGACTTAAGCAGGTATTGTTCAAAGGTGCATCATGTCCCCATTAACGCCGCTAATGATATAGCTAAGTTTTAAGGTAGCAGAGCGGTTTTCATAAGCTAGAGAGATGCTGTCTCAGTTACATTTCCCAGCGTACGTATTTTGGGAAAGGTAAAACCCGCTACTGAAAAGTGTACGCTGATATTTGAGGCTTTAGTATTTTGGGCGTGGTTTGTGCCGCATAATAGGCACCTGTAAGATGTGGCAAGTCTTATCCATGAGCGGCGCTGCTAAAGCCTTACTATTTTAGTTGCCCCTGAAAACGGAGCTCCACACCCTAAAGACATGGCAGTAGCTTTCATTTGATAGGAAGTGTTAACTTTTATGTTAAGTTTGATGTCAATGAATTATGCAGTTGTTAAGAAAATATTATTTTATCCCGACTCAGTAAAATGAATTATATTGACAAGGATTTTGCAAATGTATATTCGCTGTAGGTTCTGTGTCGGAAATTTTTCTAAAAAATTAGATTTTTCGAGCTTATTTTCAGGGTGTTACGACTTTTTTTCTTCATTACAACATATTACGGGATAAATGGCATGTCTTTTTTTGAAATTTTCATCATTGCTGTAGCTTTAGCAGCGGATGCTTTTTCTGTGGCCTTAGTGGTAAGCATCAAAGGTTGCTGTTCGGCTAAGCAAATTCTACGCATGGCTTCTACTTTTGGTTTTTTCCAGTTTTTCATGCCCCTCGTGGGTTTTTTCCTTTATAGTCAAGTACATAGTTTTATAGAAGCTTATGATCATTGGATTGCCTTTATTTTGCTGGCTGTGGTGGGCGGAAAAATGCTTTGGGAAGGGTATAGCCATAGCGATGAAGACGCAGACGAACCTAAGAATGGCGACCCTACTAAAGGATTTACCGTCATTGTTTTGGCCATAGCCACCAGCATAGACGCCTTGGCTGTGGGGGGAACTTTTGCTGCTTTACATGTGGATGTCTGGAGTTCTGCCATCCTTATTGGTGTGGTGTGTTTTATTATGACAGCTATAGGCATGATTTTAAGCCGATGTTTACTACAAAAGAATTCATTGATTGTAAAATATGCCAATATGATAGGTGGTATTGTCCTCATTGCTATCGGTTTGCGTATTCTTATTCCTGACCTTATGTAGTTTTCAAAATTAATTTTTAGGAAAAGGCATATCTTATCATGACTCAAAGCAATCGCATTACCGAAGGTGTCTTGTGGAAAGAGATTCTTCTCTTTTTTGTCCCTATTCTTATAGGCTCCTTTTTTCAGCATATGTACAGCATTGCCGATACCATAGTGGTAGGGCGTGGCCTTGGCACGCTAGAGCTGGCAGCTGTGGGAGGATCAGCTTCTAAAGTAGTCATTCTTATCACCAACTTTTTTATTGGTGTTTCTAGCGGTATTACGGCCTATGCCTCACGCTACTACGGGAAGCAAGATTATACGGCTGTGAAATCTACCATTTACAATGGTGTACTGTTCTTTTCTGTGTTTGGTGTGGTGCTTTCTGCTTTAGGTATCGTTTTTTGTGAAGAAATTTTACTTATCATGAACACCCCACAAGATACCATGGATTTTTCCATGGTGTATTTACAGACCTATCTTGTGGGCATCATATTTTGTGTGATTTACAATACATTAGCTGGTGTTTTACGTGCACTAGGTGATGCCAAGCGCCCCCTCTATGTGCTTATTTTTTGCTCTATCTTAAATATTGTTTTAGATATCCTCTTAGCTTTGGTCTTAGATTTTGGCGTCTTTGGTATCGCTGCAGCTACGGTGTTTTCTCAAGCTTTAAGCGCCGTTATTCTTTTTGTTATCATCATTAAGACCTTAAAAAATACCGGTAGCTATACGCCAAGGCTAGATATTACAGCCATGAAGGACATTGCTCTTTTGGGTATCCCCGCTGGTATTCAAAGTATTATGTTCAGCTTTTCCAATATTGCCGTGCAAGCTTCGGTAAATACTTTTAATGCTCTTACTGTGGCGGCGTGGGTGGCGTATTTACGCATCGACGGCATTGTGGATATGTTCCTTTCTGCCGTAAGTGGCACGGTTATTACTTTTGTGGGCCAAAACTATGGTGCAGGAAAAATGGCCAGAGTAAAAGAATCCATTTGGTCTGTCATAGGCATAAGCTATGTGTTGGTAACTGCACTCATTGCGGTGTTTATTTTGGCACGTGAGCCACTTTTTGCGCTCTTTACCACTGACGCCGAGGTTATTCGCATTGCCGGTGATATTATGTTTATTATTCTTCCCATGTATTTACTCACCATTCCGCAGCAAATGCTTTCGCAAGCTTCACGCGGCCTTGGGCATTCATTCATGCCCATGGTTTTCACTTTAGTTTGCATAGTAGGTATGCGCTTTGTGTGGGTATACATTGTTATGCCCATTCAGCCTTCTTTAGAGCTATTGGCTTTTTGTTATCCTGTGAGTGCGCTTTTGGCTTCTTGCGTGTTTATAGTATACTTTAGAAAGCTTATTAAGAAGGTAGAAGGTCAAATGCCACTGTAGGTAAATGCGAATCCACTTTCGTATGTAGCTTTAACAGAAACTCTTTTTTGACGCGTCTTGCGTTTTCTTTTCGCTTCCTCCATGTATGTTTTTATGTGGGGGAAGCTTTTTGTTATGATATATAATACGCCGTAATATCTATTGTAATTCTCATAATCTCTTTTTTGTTAACTATATGTATACATGCTGATTAATTCTTTTGTTGACATTAAAATTCAATGTCTTTATCTTGCGCAGGAAGAGTTTTTTTAAGCAGGAAGGGGCTAAATAGAGAGCCTCCCTTTCATGGTTATAGTATGTTTTACTGCAAATTACTAAAATGAGGAATTTTTAGTTATGAAAAAGATTGCGGCTTTATTTCTTGCCGGCGCCATGGTTTTTTCAGCTTTTACCGGTGTTTCATCGGCATGGGCACAAGATGCAAGAAAGGATTTAACCTTTGCTTTCTTTCGTGATGTAGAATCACTAAGCCCTCACACGACAGCAGGGGAGATGTGGTTTCAAGAAATGGTTTTTGAAGGCTTAGTTGCCATTGAAAATGAAGGTATTAAACCTGCTCTTGCTGAAAGTTGGACCATTTCTCCAGATGGTAAAGTGTATACATTTAAAATCCGTCAAGGCGTAAAGTTTACTGACGGTACCCCTTTGACCGCACATGTTATCAAAGAAAACTTTGATAATATCATGAAAGATAAAAACTCTCTCAA
>CAYJNG010000183.1:0-3454 GCA_964371505.1 uncultured Desulfovibrionaceae bacterium | reverse complement strand
TTTTTTGAGTAAGTTTATCTCAAAATCCTTTCATCGTCATAAAATTCAATCTATCTATTTATTTCTTTGTCGCCTCCAGCGGGAGAGTATGAGGTGTTAGCCATGCTTTAGCTAGGCTTATCTCAAAATCCTTTCACCGTCATAAAATTCAATCTATCTATTTATTTCTTTGTCGCCTCCAGCGGGGGTAAAGGATTTATGGGTGGCTTCGCCCCCCTGGCAATCCTTTACAATCCTGCCTCCCCCCTCTGCGCCTTGCTGTGGCCTCTCCTTTCGTGACTCTTTTTCTCGCTCTGCTCAAAAAAGGATTCACTACAGGGCTTTGGCCTACACGGTAAGCCTTCGCGGCACAGCAGCGGCGGACACCTTAACCTCAATACCCTCGTCACTATAAAAACTTCTCCTATGTTGGAATAATACCTCTAAATACTAAAACTATGCAACAAATAGCGCTCAGATTACAAGAAAATTTATTACGTTTTTCACACCTCTAAAGGCAAAATTTAGACTATGAACAGAGTCTTACCATTAAGATAACATAGCATTTTAAATACTTTTAGATGCAAATCTAGCACGCCCACAATGCTACGCTTACAAGAAATCCCACACATTTTGACCGCCACAAAATATTTGTTCACGGTAGGTGACCGTTTGGCCATGCCGCGTAGGTGTACCTTGTACACCGCAGCCCTGTAGTGAATCCTGTGCTGAGCGAAGCGAAGCACAGAGTCACGAAAGGAAAGGCCATGGGCAAACGCATTAAGGAGGGGGTAAGCGGGATTGGGAAGGGCCGGCTAAGGGGGAGAACACTCCCCCATAAGGCCCTTGCCCCTGCGGAGCAAACAACAGATTATAGAGCTCATGCATATGTAAAACAGTGAACAACCCCCACGCTAGCAGAACCTAAAAAATATCAAATTATAAATCTATAACCCACTACTTTCTCGTTCCATACTAAAAGTAAATAAAGTTCACGATACTTGAGGAGAACACTCCCCCATAAGCCCCTTGCCCCTGCGGACAAACAGCAACATTACGTGTTAAAAAACACACAAGACGATGACCATACTTCATGCAATTCCTCAGAATCACGCCCCCTCGCCCCTAATTCTACCCTTTGGTAGAAAAATCATTACAAAAATCCCCCCTCCCCCACCACCCTTGACAAAGCACCGCTCCTAGGTAAAAATTCGCCTTCACATTCTATAAATATGAGGTTTATCATGGCTAACGTACGTTCCACTTATACAGACTCTTGCAATTTTTTTGGAAAAAGCACCCCTCAAGAGCTGGCTGCCACCTACGGCACCCCCCTTTATGTATATAATGAAAACATCTTGCGCAGCCGCTGCCAAGAACTCAACGCCCTTTCTAGCCATGAAGGCTTTCGCGTAAACTATTCTGCCAAAGCTAATACCAACCTTGAAATTTTAAAAATTATTCAAGAAGAACATTGCGTTGTAGATGCCATGAGCCCCGGTGAATTGTTTATGAATCAAAAAGCCGGCTTCGCCAATGAGAAAATCCTTTATGTATGTAACAACGTTTCCGCCGAAGAATTACAAAACGCCGTCAACAATGACTTACTTATCAGTGTGGATTCTTTATCACAATTAGAGTTGCTGGGCTCCATTAATAAAGGTGGTAAGGTTATGGTGCGCTTTAACCCAGGCATTGGCGCAGGGCACCACCAAAAAGTTATCACTGCAGGTAAGGAAACAAAGTTTGGCGTCACCCCCGATATGGTTAACGATGTTTTTGCTGTGCTTAAAAAGTACGATCTTACCCTTGCAGGTATCAACCAGCATATTGGCTCTTTGTTCATGGAAGCTGATGGCTACCTTGACGCTGCAGCCTTCTTGCTCTCCTTGGCTGAAACCTTACCCCAAGGCGCGCTAGAAAAACTAGAAGTCATCGACTTTGGCGGCGGCTTTGGCATCCCTTACCGTAAATACGAAAACCAACCACGCCTTGACATGCAGGAGCTAAGCACAAAATTACACACGCTTATTTCTGAATGGGCTCAAAAAACCGGCTATAAAGGTAAATTTTTTGTGGAACCCGGTCGCTATGTGGTGGCAGAATGCTCCGTGCTCTTAGGCTCAGTGTATGTTACCAAAACCAATGGCGAAAACATTTACGCCGGTACAGACCTTGGCTTTAACGTATTGGCTCGCCCCATGATGTACGATTCGCACCACGATGTGGAAGTATACCGTGACGGTGGCAGCCCCGATGAAAACCTCATTGAACAATCTGTGGTGGGCAATATTTGCGAAAGCGGCGATATTTTAGCTAAAAAACGCATGCTTCCTCGCATTGAAGAAGGCGACACCCTTGGCATTTTAGATGCTGGTGCTTATGGCTATGTTATGTCCTCCACCTACAATCAGCGTTTACGCCCTGCAGAAGTGCTCATTGATAAGGAAGGCAACCACCGCCTCATCCGCCGACGCGATACCATAGAAGATCTCATGCGTGGCTATGATTTTTAAAACGTAAAAAATAACCGACACGACTTACGCAAAATCCACAATGTGGAATTTGTTATTCATCTGAAGGAGGGCCCATGGGCTCTCCTTTTTTATGCTCTAAAACCTTCATCACAAAAACACACAGCTTTGGAACATTATTTGCTTTGCTCACCATAGCTACACACTAAACTTTGCTTACCACAACACATGCCCCTTTAAAGGAGTCCACATGAAAAAACTTCTCTTACCTCTCTTACTTTTTACAACTATGCTTCTCCCGCAGCACACAGCTTTAGCCCGTGATGATATCGAAGGATACTATTATAGCTATACCAGTGGGCTCTCCATGAGCATGTACTATAAACTTCGCGTTGATAAATATGGTAATAGAGACGCCGGCTTAAGTATCACAATAAGAGATAAAAATTACGAAGAAATATGCGACATTGAACCTCAATTTGAAAACATCGATGGCAGTGTGGCTTTCGGCGGCGGGTATAGCTTTACCTTAAGTGAGCTCAGCCCTGCCTTGATCATTAAAAAAAGCATTTGGAACTCACCTAACGAAGAACTAGCTTGCGGAAGACAAATTTTAGGCACCTATGCCAATCTTTGCCCCAGCGTGGAATCAGACATGAAACAGATGTCCATCACCATTAAGGGTGTTTATGATCCGGCAGAAACGGTACCTCGTACCATTAAATATATGACACAAGACAGAATAGAGAAGTACGCCATCATCTCTACCCATGATGTGAGTTTCTTTCAAAGCCTTAAAGGAAAAACGGTTAACGCACGCTATAAAATGAGACAATACTATGACGAGCACGATAGTGATTGCATACAAAGAGTTGATTTGCATATGGTAGATGGCGTAACACTAAAGTAAGTACAGTGTAAGTAATACAGGCAAAAAGTAGATTCGTCATTATGCCATGGCATAAGTTTTGCTTATTGCTTCTTGTTTAGAATTTAAGGAG
>CAYJNG010000182.1:0-3579 GCA_964371505.1 uncultured Desulfovibrionaceae bacterium | reverse complement strand
CAAAAAGAAAAAGCTGCGTTTTTCAACACAGCTCAGACTAATGACAAACCCTATAGTTTAAAAGTCTACTTATTTTTTTCGATGAAAACCTCAAAAAATATATTTTACAGCTTTAAAATATAGAAAAAAAGCCATTTTTTCGTAAATTTCAATTGCGCAAAAAACTTGATTACAACGACAAGGTGTAGCCGCAATTAAAGTTTTTTGGAAAAGGGGTCTGGGGGCCAGCTTAGATTGGGGCTTTTTTTCAAAAAAGGTTTTTCCCCAGTAGACTTTGTCAGCAATTTGAGCTGCGTTTTTCAACACAGCTTTCTACATTAATTACTTTGTAAACTATTATTCTGTTATGTTTGTGTAGCAATGGGGGCGCCTATCTCTAAAAAGGCCCCAATGCAAACGATTTTGCGCCAATTGATCTAAGTCAAAGCTGGCACACAGCACCTCTTCTTGATCGCGGCTTGCTTCAGCAACCTTTGCGCCCGTGGCATCGCTAATAAAAGAAGAACCATAAAAGTTTAAGGAGGATGCTTGCCCGCCATTGGCCTCGCTAGGTTCCACACATTCAAGGCCAATGCGATTGGCAGCTACTACAGGTGTGATATTTGCCGCCGCATGCCCTTGCATGACGCGTTGCCAGTGGGGCATGGAGTCGCACTCTAAAATGGGCTCAGAGCCAATGGCTGTGGGGTAGAGCAGTACCTCCGCCCCTTGTAAGGCGAGGCAACGTGCGGTTTCGGGGAACCATTGATCCCAGCAAATGCCCACGCCCACCTTAGCATACTTTGTATCCCATACTTTAAAGCCTGTATCACCGGGGGTAAAATAAAATTTTTCTTGGTAGTAGTGATCGTCAGGAATATGCGTTTTACGGTAAATACCAAGCATACTACCATCGGCATCTACCATGGCCACGGTGTTAAATAAGCGATTGCCGTCGCGTTCATAAATACTCACAGGTAAAACGACGCTAAGTTCTTTGGCAAGAGCTTGCATACGTTGCACCGCGGGGTTTTCTTGCACAGGCAAGGCATATTCGTAATAATCATAGCGCCTTTCTTGGCAAAAATACGGACGTTCAAACAGCTCAGGAAGTAATATAATCTGCGCGCCTTGAGCGGCAGCTTGGCGCACTTTATTTTCCGCCGTAGCTATATTTTCTGATACATGAGGGGTGCAGCGCATCTGTATGGCGCTTAAGGTTACGTTACGCATGGGGGTATCCTATTTCTTTTTAAGAGGTATTTGCTGGGTAATGCAATGAATATTACCGCCACCCACCAAGATATCGCGTGCGGCTATGGGCAGCACTTCGCGCTCAGGGAAAAGCTTTGCCAAAATATCTATTGCCACAGCGTCATGCACATCACCAAATTGTGGTAACAGTATATGCCCATTGGAAATATAAAAATTTACATAGCTGGCGGCAAGTCGTTCGCCCTCTTCACGAAAATCTTCCCCTTCAGCAAACACATAGCCGGTGAGATCTTCTGCTGTAACGCACACAGGCTTGGCAGGAATGGGCAGTTTATGCACCGTAAAACTACGCCCCTTGGCATCCTTTGCTTGCTCCAAAACCTCAAGGCAGGCTTTGGAAAGAGGGTATTGCGGGTCTTCAGTATCATCTGTCCAAGCCAATACAACTTCAGCAGGACGCACAAAGGCGCAGACATTATCCACATGCTCATTGGTTTCGTCATTATGTATGCCGCGCGGTAGCCAGATGATTTTTTCTGCGCCCAAATAGGTGCAAAGTTTTTCTTCAATGGCTTCGCGGCTTAACTGAGGGTTACGCCCTTGCGAAAGCAAGCAACTTTCGGTCACTAAAATGGTGCCTTCGCCATCGCTATGTATGGCGCCGCCTTCAAGCACAAAGGGGCGTGCGCTATAGTAGGCATCGCCCAAGTGCGTGCAAAAGCTTACGGCCACTTTGTCGTCTTTATCCCATTGCGCATAGAGGCCGTCAAAATCTCCGCCCCATGCGTTGAATACCCAGTCCACGCCGCGCCGTTCACCTTTAGCATTGACCACAAAGGTGGGGCCCACATCGCGCGCCCAAGCATCGTCACTTTCCATGGGAATAAGCTCTATATTGGGCTCTTGCGCAAGGGCTGCTGTGGCAGATGCAAGGCCGTCTTTGCCCACCAGCATAAATACCTTTTCGGAACGGGCAATGCCCTTGGCTACTTGTGTAAAGGCTTCTTGTCCTGCTTTTGCTTCATGGGGCCAAGAGCCAAGGCGCATAGGCCATATCATAAGGCAGCCCTCATGGGGGGCAAATTCCGCCGGCATGTAAAAGCCGTCTTGCTGTGGTGTGGTTAGTTTTGTCATGGTATTTTATGTTGTTATATTTTTTATTTTGTGGGGGGAAGTTTTTACGACAATCTCTGTTTAAAATCTTCATAGCCAAAGGATTTGATAATACGGCATTGGCCTTCTTCATTCATGCTGACGATATGCGGCAGGGGTATGCCGTTGAAGGTGTTATTTTTTACCATGGAGTAGATGGCCATATCTTCAAAGATAAGTTTATCACCTATATTTTTAGAAGTATCGAAGCTATAGTCGCCTATGATATCCCCTGCAAGGCAAGTATGGGATGAAAGCCTATAGGTATGGGCTTTTTCTCCCGCAAGGCCGGAGTCTTTCAGTGGTGGTCTGTAGGGCATTTCCAGCACATCAGGCATATGACAAGCTGCGGAAGCGTCAAGAATAAGTGTGGTTATGCCACTGTTTTCCACTATGTCTAAAACCTCGCACACAAGATAGCCGGCACGCAAAGCTATGGCTTCGCCAGGCTCAAGGTATACTTGTACATTATAGGTCTTTTGTATGCGGGTTACTATGCTTTCTAAAAGGGCAATGTCATAATCTGGTCGTGTAATATGATGACCGCCGCCCATGTTAAGCCACTGCACTTTATGTAAAATATCGCCAAATTGCTCTTCCACCGCTTGTATGGTGGTGGCTAAATCATCAGCATTTTGTTCGCATAATGTGTGAAAATGCAGCCCTTCCAGCACAGCACCGCCGTTACCTGCAAGGCATGTTTCGTCAAAATTTTCTCGCGTAACGCCAAGGCGGCTGCCGGGGGAGCAGGGGTCGTAAATGGCGTGCTCGCCTTGAGTGGAGCATTGCGGGTTAATGCGTAAACCAATACTGGCATTACCGCATTGATGGCGGTATTTTTCTAACTGGCGCACCGAATTAAACACAATATGGTTACATATTTTCACAATGTGCGCGAAATCCTCATCCTTATACGCAGGGGAAAAAATATGCGTTTCCCCGCCCATTTCCTCATGCCCAAGGCGAGCCTCGTATAGGCCGCTCGCCGTGGTGCCGGCTAAGTAATGCCCAATGGTCTTATAGCAGGAAAACATGGAAAAGGCTTTTTGCGCCAGCAAAATTTTGCAGCCCGTGCGCTCTTGCACCCCTTGCAAAATCTCAAGGTTCTCACGCAGTTTTTTTTCGTCAAGCACATAGCTTGGGGTAGGTATAGTATGTATATTCATAATTTTTTTTGAGGAAAAAGGTTTAATCTTTGGGGGGAATCTTTTTTTAGGGAAAAAAAGATTCCCC
>CAYJNG010000181.1:0-3600 GCA_964371505.1 uncultured Desulfovibrionaceae bacterium | reverse complement strand
CGCATAAAAAATATAGCCTTCCCGTAATATGTACGACAAAATATTTTTGTACAGATTTTGACATATTTTGACATATCTTGCCATCTCTTGCCATCTCTTGAAGGACACATCATGACCACAATATATTCAGAAAAACTTCCCTTGGAAGAAATGCAAAGACGTCATGGCCTATGCCGTGACCTTTGCCACCAATTGCAGCCCTCAGCCGGCGGTTTACTTATATTTTCGCGCCTAAACATCTATTACCTCACTGGCACCTATGCAGACGGCGTGCTTTGGCTTCCCTTAGAAGGAACGCCCTTACTTTTTGTCCGCCGTGGACAAGAAAGAGCCTGCGAAGAAAGCCCCCTTACTGCCATACACACATTGCCCACATGGGACGCCTTAAACTCGCTCTGCCGCGACCTTGGCTCCCCCTTAAGCCGTACCATGGCGGCAGAAAAAGGCGCATTGCCGTGGAATATGGCCATGCAGGTGCAAAACGCTTTGCCAGAACATACATTCACATCTGCCGATAATATATTACTTCAAGCGCGCTCGCGTAAATCCCCTTGGGAATTACAAAAAATGCGCCTTGCCGGTGCTAGACATCACGAAGCAGTCTATCATATCTTACCCAAAAAAATACACACAGGCATGAGCGAAAGAGATTTAGCTTGCCTTTCTTGGGAAGCTTTTTTCAGCCTTGGACACAGCGGCATGAACCGCATGGGACATTTTGGCGAAGAGTGTTTTTTAGGCCATATTGCCGTGGGAGATAATGGAAATTACCCAAGCCATTTCAACGGCCCCTTAGGTCTTAAAGGAGAACACCCCGCTGTACCCTATATGGGAGATAGCAAAACCCTATGGCAAAAAAATCAAATCCTCGCCATGGACATTGGTTTTGTGCTTGAAGGCTACCATACAGACAAAACACAAGTGTATTACTCCGGAAAATTAAACACAATGCCAGACCATGCGCGCAAAGCCCATGACGCTTGTATAGAAATACAGCAAAGAGCTGCAGAACGCTTACGCCCTGGCGCCATTCCCTCTGAAATTTGGGAAGAAGCTAAAGCCCTTGCTAAAAAATTTGATATTGAAGAAGGCTTCATGGGTTTAACAGGCCAAGGGGGCGGTAACAAAGTGCCTTTTCTAGGTCATGGCATTGGTCTTGTTATCGATGAGTTTCCCGTCATTGCAGCGCGTTTTGACGAGCCTCTCGTAGAGGGGATGACCATTGCGCTCGAGCCTAAGGTAGGTATAGCTGGCCTTGGCATGGTAGGCGTAGAAAACACCTTTGAAGTGACCTGCGCCGGCGGCATTTCCCTTTCCGGCACCGAATTTGATATTATTGAGGTATAACATGTTTACTGCACAGCAATTACCCTTAGAGGAAATTCAAAGACGGCTTGAAAAATGCCGCCATGAACTCTTACAACAAGCGCCTCTTGCCAGCGGAATGCTCATTTTTTCACGTACCAACGTCTATTACCTCACCGGCACACGCGCCAATGGCATATTATGGCTACCGCGCCAAGGTGAACCCGTGCTCATGGTACGTAAAGGCGTAGAACGCTGCCGCCTTGAAAGCCCGCTGAAGCACATAATTCCCTTTAAATCTTACACGCATATTCCGCAATTATGCCAAGATTGCGGCGCCCCCCTCACTTTTGAAGATAAACATATTGTGGGCACAGAAATGCGAGCCCTGCCTTGGTCACTGGCGGAAATGCTGGTGGAAAGATTGGCTGAGTATACTTTTATAGATACCAGCGCTGCTTTAGATACGGCGCGCAGTGTAAAAACCGCCTATGAGCTTACGCTGATGGAACACAGCGCCGCGCAGCAAAGCACGGCTCTTTTACAAGAGCTGCCCAAACACTTACAGGCCGGCATGACCGAGCGCCATATAGCCCACGCCCTTTGGAAAATATACTACGCTCTAGGCCATGGAGGCATGCTGCGCCAAGACAGATATAATGAAGATATTTTTTTGGGCAGCATAACCACAGGCATACACAGCCTCGCCCCTTCAACCTTTCGCTGCAGCGTGGGCTGCGTGGGAGAGCACGCCTCCATGCCCTATATGGGCTATGCAGGTAATGCGTGGAATAAGGGGCAGACTCTTATGGTGGATACCGGTTTTATGCATGAAGGCTATCACAGCAATGCCGCTGCCACGTATTTTTGCGGTAAAAAAGAACACCTACCGCAAGAAGTACATAAGGCCTATGCTTTATGCGTAGCTATACTTAAACAAGCACAGAAGCAAATTTGCGCCGGCATGTCTCTTCAAACGCTTTGGGCACAAGCTTGTACCATGGCTCAAGAAGCAGGCTTTGCGCAACAGTTCATGACTATGAACAATGGCAGTGAAAGCTCTAGGCACAACACCACCGTAAAAAATACAGAAGATCCATGTGCCGCGAGATTTTGCTACAACATAGGCTTAAGCATGGATGAATGGCCGGCTTTAAACCAACAGACTCTCCCCTGCCAGCAAGGCAATGTGCTGGTGGTGGCCCCCATGGTGGCGCTGCCCAATAAGGGCGTGGTGGGCATTAAGGCGCTCTTTACTGTGGAGCAAGATTCCTGCACTTGCTTAACATCGTATGCCGCTGAAATACCTTGTATCGAGTAAAATTTACCACATAAGGTAAGGACAATAACAACACCCTACAAAAGCAAAAGGCTCGCATTGGACAAACCAACGCGAGCCTTTTAGTCAATATCTAAAAATTTTACTTATTGCCCTTAGCAGCCTTTCTAGCTGCGTTTCTGGCTTTCCATTCTTCCTTGCTTAAAGCGCCGTCACCATTGGTGTCTGCAGCTTTAAAAGCAGCTTCTTGCTTAGCTTTTTGCGGGGCAAGATATTCCGTCATATCTACCTTACCATCTTTATTGCTGTCGCGCTGTTCAAAGCGATTAGCTTTATCATCGTCGGCAATGGCAAGGGCCACTAAGCCAGGGGTAGCTAAAACAAGAGCCATAATAATACTAAAAATGTACTTTTTCACAAAAAACTCCAAAATATATTTCGACCTATACGTACTAAATACAAAGTATTTCATAAGTTTTTTTACCCATACGTAGAAGGCGAAGGCATATATATGCCCATGATAGTGCAAAGTCAACACTTTACACTATACATTTTGCTCATGCCTGGAGCGCTTAAAAACGAGAAAAAATACTAAAGAGAAGATAGCGAAAAAGAAGATGCCAACATCACTACAAGCCATAGGCACAACGTGGAAACAAAAATGCCCTTGTATATAAAAGAAGAAAACGCAGTACAGAAAGTGCACTACAAAAAGACAGCCGCCTACGTAATAACGCAAGCGGCTGTTTTTTCCATGGTGGGCCCACCAGGACTTGAACCTGGGACAAACCGGTTATGAGCCGGGGGCTCTACCAAACTGAGCTATAGGCCCAACAAGGAAGCATGCTTATACAGGGGCGCCTTTCGGATGTCAAGTTTTAAGCGCCATATTTTCGCACAGAAATTTTTTTATAAAAAACACAAATTCACTGTTGACAAGTTAGGCACTCTCACGTAAAACCACTCTTCGTTGAGCGGGAGTAACTCAGCGGTAGAGTGCAACCTTGCCAAGGTTG
>CAYJNG010000180.1:0-3639 GCA_964371505.1 uncultured Desulfovibrionaceae bacterium | reverse complement strand
TAGGAGCCATGGCATGGAAATCAGGACGTAAGGGAGCTAATATTATTGTTATTGGTGCTTATCCAGCCGATGCTGAGCTGAATCTTCCTGCCGGCGGTATGCATCGCTTTGGCAAAGTTATGAAGGGCGCTTTCTACGGTGAAGTGAACCCCTTCAACGACTTCCCACGTATTGCCCAGCTCTATCTTGATGGCAAGTACGACCTCGACAGCCTTGTTATTAAGGAAATCAAATTGGAAGATATTAACGAAGCTTTTGATGCCTTCCATGACCCCAAAGCCAAGAACACAGGCCGCTACGTTATTACCTTCCCAGAATAGCAAGAAATAAAAAAACCACCCTCACAGATGGCCGTCTGTGTGGGTGGCTGTATCGGGATTTTGAGGCTTATGCCTCGCTGACCAATGTACACTAAAACGAGAACGCCATGAGAACAGAACACGATTGCTTAGGCTCCATGACCTTGAACAACGCTTACTACTACGGGATTCAAACCCAACGTAATGTAAGCGCCTCTACGGTGACGGGCATAAGCTTAGGTGTAGGTGCTCAGGATTTTCTCATTGCCTTAGCCCACATTAAAAAAGCGGCCGCCTACGCTAATCTTGATGCCGGGCATTTGGAAGACGACAAGGCAAAAGCCATAGCCGTGGCTTGCCATGAAGTCATAACCGGTCATTATTTAGACCAATTCCCTGTGGATATTTTCACCGGCGGCGGCGGTGTTGGCATGAATATGAACATGAATGAAGTCCTCGCCAACAGAGCCAATGAAATATGTACAGGACACAAAGGTTATGACCATATCCACCCCAATACACATGTAAATATGGGTCAATCCACCAATGATGTGGTTCCTGCTGCCATGCATCTTGCCTTGCATACCATGCTCCAAAATGTAAGACAAGCGTGTATAGAGCTCAAAAATTGCTTTGAAAAAAAGGCAAATGAGTATGAAAATAGCGTAAAGCTGGCAAGAACCTGTCTTCAAGATGCTTTGCCCATAACCTTTGGACAAGAACTCTCAGGACATGTGGCCTTTTTACAAAGACAATTGCATAAGCTTGAACAAAGAATGCAATGGTGCCTACATCTCCCCTTAGGGGGCACTGCCGTGGGTACAGGTCTTGGAACCATGCCGCATTTTGTCCCCGCCTTTTATCAACACTTACAGCAGGCTTTACAACTGCCAGTGCAGCAGCATGCCAATCTTTTTGATGCCTTTTCTCATGCAGATTTTTATGCAGACATAGCCTCTACCCTAAAAAGTCTTGCATCTGGGTTATCAAAAATCGCATCAGACTTACGTTTACTTTCTTCAGGGCCGCGCGGTGGTATAGGAGAGCTTAAGCTTCCCGAAATACTCCCCGGCTCTTCCATTATGCCGGGTAAAATAAATCCCACCATCCCAGAGCTTATCATACAAATTTATTTTCAAGTCAGCGGGCATGAACATACCGTTGGCCTTGCCGTAGAACGCGGTGATTTAAATTTAAATGTTTGGGAAGCGGTGATTTTAAAATGCCTCAGTGAATCTTGCCTATTATTAGAGCGCGGCATGCAGCACTTTGCCCGCCAATGTATTGCAGGGCTTGAATTACAAGAAGCCCATTGCCAAAAGCAAGCAGAAAACAGCACCGCCCTTGGCGCTGTCATAAGCACGGTTTTTGGCTACGAAATGGGGCTAAACATAGTAAAAAAAGCTCAAAAAGAAAATAAAAGTATTGCACAAGTAGTTGTAGAAGCCCATTTGCTCACCCAAGAGGAGGCCGCGGAGCTTTTGCGCCCCATAAACCTCACCTCGGCTGAAAAAAGCTGGCAACTTATCACAGAACTCAAAAAAATTCATAACCGAAATACGAGTTCTGCCACATAATTTTTTATCACGCTTTAGAGCATATTCTCTTTACGTTTGGGAGTTTATATGAATAACATTCGCTTACCGGTACTGCTCACCCCTCTACTCATCTTTGTCTGCGTTATCATTGCAGGCCTTGTGGATTCCAAAACTTTCATCAGCACCCTCACTGGCTGGTTTGAAGTACTTATGGTGGACGTGGGTTGGGTTATCTGTTTTATGGTAACAGCCTTTATTATCTGTCTTTTAACTATTTTATTTCACCCTGTGGGACTTATTAGAGTAGGCGGTGAGGAAGCTAAGCCCAATATTTCCTATTGGCAATGGTTTTCCATTTCTCTATGCGCCGGTATCGGTACGGGCATTATGTTCTGGGCAGCTGTAGAGCCCTTGGTCTTTACCTTTGAGCCGGCTCCCAGCCTTGGCATTGCTCCCGGCAGTAACGAGGCTGTCATCTGGGCCATGCGTACATCCTTTTTACACTGGGCTTTCACTCCCTACGCCATGTACGTTATCTTTGGGGTAATTTTAGCCTTTGCCATTTATAACTTAAAACTCCCTTACAATGTAAGCTCTGGTTTTTATTTACTCATAGGTAAAAAATCCGGCAATCCAAAATTCGCCGCCATTGTGGACACCTTAACAGCCTTTGCTTTAGTGGGCGGCGTTGCTGGCTCCTTAGGTTGGGGGCTCTTACAATTAAACCAAGGTCTTGAAGCGGTATTTGGTATTGAGGGCGGTAATACCACCATTATTATCATCTGCGCAGCCATTGTAGCCTCCTATACACTCACCTCAGTCAGTGGTTTACACAAAGGCATATCTTGGCTTGGTGATAAAAATGCCCAAATATTCTTAGGCCTCATGGTTTTCTTCTTTATTTTTGGCCCTACGGCTTACATTTGTAACCTTATGACCCAATCTGTGGGCTCCTATTTTGCTAACTTTATTGAAGATACCTTCTACACAGCGCCCTTTGCCAATGGTGGCAACTGGCCTCAGTGGTGGAATATGTTCTGGTGGGTGGACTTCCTTTCTTACGGGCCGCTCATGGGGCTTTTCTATGCACGTTTAAGCTATGGTCGCACCATTCGTGAATCCGTACTCATGCACTGGGTAGTACCTGCTGTCTTTGGTATTGTATGGTTCAGCATCTTTGGTGGCTCCGTGCTGCACGCTCAGCTCTTTGAAGGCATAGACTTCTTTAAAATGTACAAAGAAAAAGGCATGGAAGTGCTTATGCTAGCTTCCTTTGACCTTATGCCGCTGGCTTCCATTTTAAAGCCCTTTGCGCTCCTTGTTATTGCAGTGTCTTTCATCACCCTTGCCAATGCTATGACTTCCACAGTAGCTTCGCTTTCCATGAAGAACGGAGATAAATCCGACGAAGCTCCTGCCGGTGTAAAAATCATTTGGGGAGTAGTCATTGGTGGTGCTTCCCTTATCTTTACCTTATCTGGCGGCATTGAAGGTTTAAAGATGGTAAAGACCTTTGCAGGATTCCCCATTATTATTGTGGGGCTTGCCATGCTGGCAGGTTTCGTTAAATTCTTCTGGAAACATTCCGGCCGTGGAACCTTCCCAGAAATTTTGGATTATCACCAAATGCGCTTAGATGATGAAGCGGCAGAAGAAAAAGCCGCCGCTGAAAAAAAGGCGTAATACCACCTAGTTTTTTCTATATTTTCAGGTCATAGGTAAGACTTGACGAAACAAAATAGAATATCTACAAGTCCCTCAAGAATTTTCTTCTCCGTTCTTGGGGGACTTCGTATATAAAG
>CAYJNG010000179.1:0-3649 GCA_964371505.1 uncultured Desulfovibrionaceae bacterium | reverse complement strand
GCGTGGCTGTCATGGGATAACTTGTATATTCTTGACCATCACCTATTTTTGTTGTCTCTTGAGCATGTTCTGATGAGTCTTTCTTGAAGTTTCGCATATAAGAGCCTCGCTTCGTGCAGGTTTTAATTGTTTTTCACTGTATCTATTGAGGAAGAAGTTTTTTGGTGCGTATTTTTCACAAGAAAACATACATTGAAGTACGTACTTTATACGCATTTTTCCAATGAATTTAAAGAAAAATTATGCTTTGGATTCTGGAGGTGCCGTAACATCTTCACCTAACAGGTTAAAATAAATCGCTTTTACTCACACAGACCACATTTAGCTTAACTATTTTTTGGGAAAACTTTTACTAGCGTCAAAATTTTCCCACCCCCTTCAAAACGCGCCCATGGGGGGCCATAACTGCATAGCATACTATCAATGACAAGCCTTTGAAATGTGCTTGCTAAGCTGATGCCTGTTTTATACAATATTCTTTTCACAGCTACCTCTCATATAACAAGCTATAAATGATTGATATTTTTTAAGGATATATTATGCAAAAAACATCCTTTAGTGCTAGACTCAGTCTTTACCTAACCTGCGCCATAACCTTCATATTTTTATGTATATTTACTTACAGTTATTTACAAACAGAACACACTATACGAAAAATAAGCCTTGAGCAGGCGAGCACTTTAACCCTTGCAGCCACCGAAAAAGTTGAACGTATTTTACAAAACGTGGAACAAGTACCCCTTTATATTGCCCAGCGTCTTGCCACAGAAGAAGTTTCAGGAGAATTTCCTTTCGAGCAGGTGGAAAAAACACTGGCAGCATTTGTATCGTCTCAACCAAATGTTTACGGCGCAAGCATCTCTTTTGCTTTTGGTGCATTGCCCAACGCGCCTTTGCGCTACGCCCCCTACTATTTCAAAGAAAATGGCAAACTTCGCCAATCTAACCTCGCAATCGACACCTATGCCTATTGGACGCAAGATTGGTACACGCTACCCCAAAAAACAGGAAAAACTCAATGGAGTGAGCCGTATTTTGATAAAGGGGGCGGTGATACCTTGATGACCACTTTTTCTGTACCTGTGTATAAAAAAGATGCTGCAGGTAAAGAACAGTTTTTTGCCGTAGTAACTGCTGACATCAGCCTTACGTGGCTTCAACAAATTGTAGACGCCATACAGGTTTATGATACGGGACAGGCTTTTATTTTAAGCCGTAAGGGTGTTTTTATGACGCATCAAAACAGCAACTTTGTTTTACAACATGGCAATACCATTTATGAAGCTGCCAAAAGTCGTAATATACCCAACCTTTGGGAGTTAGCGAATAAAATGACCAGTGGGCAAAAAGGAACGGCCTCCTTTGAAAGAAGGACCACAGGCCAACATGTGGAAGTTCTTTACCATCCTCTTCCCACCAGTGGCTGGAGCCTTGCGCTTTTTGTTCCTATGAAGGAATTACTCGCAGATCTTAACAAACAAACCATTATTATGGCAGTTTTTGCTGTCATAGGTATTATACTCACCGTACTCTTGGTAGCACTAGTCTCTTATGGAGCCACAAAACCTTTACGCCAACTCTCAAAAAGTACGGGAGAAATCGCTAAAGGGCAATTGGAAACGGCACTTCCCAAAGTACAGCATTATGACGAGATTGGACAATTGACGCAAGATTTTGAGCAAATGCGTGAAGATCTTAAAGCATATATTGATACCTTAACCACCACCACCGCTGCCAAAGAACGTATTGAAAGTGAGCTAAAAATTGCACGCTCTATTCAGGCAAGCTTTGTGCCGAAGAACTTTCCCCCCTTTCCTGAGCGTAAAGAAATTGATATTTTTGCCTCCTTACTGCCTGCTCGTGAAGTGGGAGGTGATTTTTATGACTTTTTTATTATTAACGAAGACGCACTTTTCTTCTCTGTGGGGGATGTTTCCGGTAAGGGCGTACCTGCAGCGCTCTTTATGGCGGTGGCAAAAACCTTAATTAAGAGCATGGCAGAACGTGAGAGTGACCCTGCAAAAATATTAGAATTTGCCAATAATAAACTGGTGGAAGACAATGATAGCTGCATGTTTGTGACTCTTTTTTGTGGCATTTTTAATATGCGTACAGGTGAGCTTATATACGCCAATGCTGGGCATGATGCGCCACTTGTGATACGTAAAACAGCTGCTATAACTCCCTTAGTTGTGCCAAAGTCTGTGGCGTTAGGCATTGTGCAAGATATGACGTATACTACAAAGAGCATACAGCTTTTACCTAACGATATACTGTTTCTCTTTACCGATGGCGTCACAGAAGCTATGACTTGCGCAAGGGAACAATTTGGCTTATCGCGCCTTTATAAGACATTGGAAGCTGATACTACATCCACTGACCTTGTTAACAAGGTTCTTGAAGCTATGAAAGAGCATGTGGGCGAGGCAGAACAATCTGACGATATTACCCTTATGGCTTTACGCTGGACAGTTTGATGACAAAGAAGCACGCTAAAAATAAGGCCTCTGCACAATTCATTGCAGAGGCCTTATAGTATTTACGTACCGTTAATGCTCCAAAGTCTTTACACAATACATTGTGCAAAGGCTTAATTTTCCATTTCTTTTAGTTTTTTAAATAGTGCTTTCCTAACGGTATCTGTATATGTAAAATTATTCTTCTGTAAATAGTCATACACATATTTAATAAACGGATAATACGTAGAATCTTTATTTTCCTTAAGAAATACACTCAAAGAATTTTTTAACTCAGGACGTATTTTCTTACTTGAGCTGTCATATGCAAGTGAATTATCAATTCCAAATATATAAAGATATAATAAGTTATTGATCTGTGGCTTAATGAGAGAAGCTATATCACCCTGAGGAAATTTTTTAATAACAGTATCTCCCAAGATAATTATTTCTCTAAGCTCCTCAAGGCTCACCTTTAAGGCTGCATCTTCTGCTATATTCTCATTTTCTTTCATAAAAGTAAGATATGCCCTAATGGTTGGTGATACAAACTTTGCAAAAGTTTTAACAAGATAGTTTGAATCTGTTACCGGTTGATAATCGCCTTCTAGTTGAACGAGTTGAAAACCATACGATTCAGCTGCTTTTTTGGCAGTAAGAAAGTATGGATCCTTATCAACATAGGGAATGGAGTATAGTGGCTCAAAAATTTCATCTGCATAAATATTTTTAGCAATTTTTGAGTAAAACTTTTCAAAGACCAAAAAAGCAGCATCACGAGTATCCAAAGAGTCTTGTTCTGTAAAGGTTTTAAAATATAAATCTTTAGCTGCAATAATAGATTTTCCAGTAGCTTTAGGGTCTATGTCTAAAATTTCTAAATCCTGTGCATAGGTGGCAACTTTGAGCTTATCTACTTCGGCTTTGGCAATATTAGGGTTTACATATGTAAAAATCATCACCATAAAACACAGGATGCCAAAAGCAGTAATGCCATACTTTTTTTTCACATTTTTCATAAGTTCACCTTTTTTTAGAAATTCTTGTATAAGGGATTTTAGCCTACTCTATGAATCCTTTTAGTAAATCACTGTAGAGACTTTATAGTATTTTCAACTAGTAAAACAAAAATTACACAGTCTTAAACGTATCTATCTCCACTAGTTACAAAGTATTACCTTTACCTATGGTAA
>CAYJNG010000178.1:0-3740 GCA_964371505.1 uncultured Desulfovibrionaceae bacterium | reverse complement strand
TAACTTAGGGGTTGCATGTTTAGCCATTGGCTTACCTCCACAGAGTTTTTTTAAAAATTCCGGTTCTACCCGGCATATGGTTTCCAGCCGCAAATGACGGCGGAAATGTCCTTTTTTGCGCCTTTCCCCTAAACAAAAGTGTTTGGAAAAAGACTACACCCATCCTCAAAGCAAGACTTACTTTTGGGAGGATAGCGCGTAAGTGAGTGAGGTCTACCATAGTTTTTTCACAAAGACAAGTCTTCGTGCATATCTTTCACGTAAAATATCCTTTTTTGCGCAATCTTTAACTATCAAATATTACAATATAATTTTTTTCTATATACGAACTTTTAACACTAAGAATCTTATTGTTACTTTTTCTGAATCTGTTCTGATTACGTTAACTACTAACATTATCAATGTAACAAAAATAATTTTTCACAAGCGTGGGCAAATTATTGCCTCGCTTGACAAAGAAAAACAAGTTGTTTACAGCTATACAAACAATAACGACTTTCACATTCATTTTTAAATAAAGGAACTTCCGTGAAGCCTGCACAAGTTATATCAGCCCTACAACTTCTTATAGATATTCAACAACCTGTTTTCTTATGGGGAGCGCCTGGCATTGGGAAAAGCCAAATTGTTTCCCAAGTTGCAAAAAACAAAGGCTATAAGCTTACTGACATAAGAGCCATTTTGTTAGACCCGGTGGATTTACGCGGCCTGCCCCATATTACAGCTGATAAACAAGCTGCTTGGTGTACACCTGCTTTTTTACCCAAAGAAGATGCCACCGATAAAGGTATCTTATTTTTAGATGAGCTTAATGCAGCGCCGCCCTTGGTGCAAGCCGCTTGCTACCAATTAATATTAGATCGAAAAATTGGCGAGTACACCCTGCCTGCAGGATGGACTGTGGTGGCGGCAGGTAATGGTGAAAAAGACCGCGCTGTAACCCATAAAATGCCCACAGCTTTGGCTAATCGTATGGTGCATATTGATATGCAAACCAGCACTGACGATTGGCTCATATGGGCGCAAGACGCTGAGATTCGCCAAGAAATACGAGCGTTTTTACGTTTTAGACCTCAACTATTACATGATTTTGATCCGCAAAAGTCTGCCAAAGCTTTTGCCTCTCCACGCTCTTGGGCTTTTGTATCACAAATTCTTAACGCCAACACAGACCCATCCATAGAATATGAATTGCTTCAAGGCACAGTGGGCATGGCCGCTGCCACAGAATTTACAGGTTTTTTACAAGTTTGGCGTGACCTCCCAACCGTAGAAAATATCACTGAAAAACCGCAAGAATGTACCGTTCCCACAGAGCCTGCAACGCTTTATGCTTTGTGTGAGTCCTTAGGGTCTAAAGCACATATGGGAAATATTGCACAATTAACCACCTATGCACAACGCCTCCCTACGGAATTTGGTGTTTTATTCATGCGCACAGCCGTGTGCCAAGATGAAAGCATTGTGCACAGCCCAGCCTTCACCGTATGGGCACAAAATAACGCCCATGTGCTTATGTAGTGTAAGGGAAAAGCTCTATGCAACAGGCAGAACGTCACAGCAGCATCCATAAAATAATGCAAAAGGCTCGCTCTGAGCTTTTGCTCTCCCATCCTTTTTTTGGTTCTCTTGCATTAAAACTTACTCTAAAAGAGGATACAAAGTGCAAAGACCTTTGGACTGATGGCAAAACCCTTGGCTATAACCCACTTTTTATTTCTGTGCTAAGCCCAGAACAAGTGGTGGCAGTACAAGCGCACGAAATACTGCACTTAGCATGTGGTCATCACGTTCGCCGCAAAGGGCGCGATCAAGCGCTTTGGAATAAGGCCTGCGATTTGGCCATCAATGGTTACCTTGAAGAAGCAGGCTTTCGCCTCCCTAAAGCCTTCACCGTGGATAAGAAATATCAAGACATGAGTGTGGACGCCATTTATGTTGAGCTCATCACAGCATGGAACGAAGACTTTCACGGCGGGGGCCAAGAGGCGAATTTCACAGAAGAGCGAGATGAAGAGGCGCAAAGCGCTCGCGCTGCCACGGCAGCAGAACAAAAGGAACAAGAAAAAGAAGAGCAAAGCCTCACTTCTTCTGAAAAAAACACCCAGCCACCTCAAGGGCAAGAAGAGCAGCAAGAAGGCATCAATACACAAAATCAAGATGATGCCTTCACTAAAAAAGATGAAAGCTCTGCGGAATTTTCTGGCGAAGTACTTGATCATCCGCTCCTTTCAGCGCAGAGCAGCGAACAAACAGCACAAGCTGAGCGCGAAGCACAAGTTAACCTATCGCAAGCCTTACAAAGCGCTCAACACTTTGGCGACATACCTTTACACTTACTACGTCTCTTCCAAGAAACGCTACAGCCCAAGCTCCCTTGGCGCGTTTTATTGCAACGCTTCATCGAAAATTGCAATCAAGGCGATTATACATGGTCTGTACCGAATAAGCGTTATATTTCGCAAGATTTATACCTTCCCTCACGTCAAGAGCAACGCTTAACCACCATTGCGCTGGCCGTAGACACCTCCGGCTCCATTGATAAAGCCTTACTTGCTCTTTTTTGTGCAGAACTGGAAAGTATTTTAGAAGCCTATGATTGCAACCTATACGTGCTCTATCACGACACCTTAGTGAAGGAACACAAAATCTACACACGTACAGATAGACCTTTACAGCTCTTGCCTCAAGGTGGCGGAGGCACAGATTATCGGCATATTCCATCCTACCTCGAACAAGAAGACATTCACCCCCTATGCCTTCTATGGTTCACAGACCTTGAATGCGCCTCTTACCCCGAAGAACCACCCTACCCTGTGCTTTGGATAAGCAGTAACACGCAAACCATAGAACCACCCTTTGGTGAAACCCTCCACTTACACGACGTTTAATTTTACGGAGTTCACATGAAAATCCAATGGAAAATTGAAAAAAAACGCGGAAATTTACGCCCTATCCTTAAATATTCTTTCCTCATAGAAAGCTATGAGAAAAGCCTTGCTCTACCCCCCATTCGCATTACATCCACCATCGCTGAACCGGTGGATTCATGGCAAGAACATTGCTACCCCAACATGCATGAGCGGGCAAAAAATCCTGCATATAAGGCCTATTACACTTTAGAAATTATTTCTCATAAAGGAAAAATGTGGGAACAAAGCCTACGTTTACCTTGGCGTGAAGACAATGCTTACCCAGAAGTGGAAGCATCCTTTGAGCTTTTACGCCGTGCTTTTGAAGAAGAACTTCAACGCGCCGATGCCAGCAACCCCATGGATGAAGAGCATCATTTACAAATTTCTCCTCAAGTGCAGCACGCCATGGCCCCCACGGTACTGGCAGAAAAATTTTTACAATTTGCGAAAAAAAGTTCCGGAATGTTAGAGCAGGCTCAAGGGCACTAATTTTTCTGAAAAAACACATTATTTTTGTTGTATTATAGGCTACATCACCAATGCATTTGAAATGTTATGTAGGAAGGGAACACATGCTTTAGCTGAACATGCCCCCTCTTGTAGCGACAAATGAAGCCTGAACACCATGGGCAGCAAATATTTATCATAAACAGATGTATTATAAAAACTTCCTTTGCTATATGCAGCCTATTCTTTACAAAAAACTCCTCTACGGAGCCCATGTTATTTGACCGCGTCCCGCCTACACCGGCAACGTTTCTAAGGTTGACCTTAAGCACAAGGCAAGGCAAAGTACTTCGTGTTTATAACGATGCAATGCATCTC
>CAYJNG010000177.1:0-3748 GCA_964371505.1 uncultured Desulfovibrionaceae bacterium | reverse complement strand
AAGAACCTTTTTTTCAAAAAAGGTTTTTCCCCAGTAGACTTTGTCAGCAATCTGACCCCAAGCTAAAAGCTTGGGGTTTACCTAAAATAGCGTCTTTATCTATGCTCGCACGCTACCATGAGTGTTCTATTAATGTCCGCCTAAATAGGCCTCGCGAACTGCGGGGTCATGCAACATGGCATCGGCATTGTCTTCCATAATAACATTACCTACTTCCAGCACATAGCCACGGCTTGCCAACTTAAGCGCTGCTCTGGCATTTTGCTCCACAAGCACCACAGTAACCCCTTGCTTATTAATGGTACGCACTGCCTCAAAAATGGAACCTACCAATAAAGGCGCAAGGCCCAAGGAGGGCTCATCAAGCAAGAGCAAACGCGGCTGCCCCATAAGGGCGCGCCCTATGGCAAGCATTTGCTGCTCCCCACCGGACAAAGTACCAGCCAATTGCCTTTGCCTTTCTTCTAGGCGCGGGAACAGTTCAAAAATCCATTCTAAGGTTTTACTTTTTTTATCTTCATCATCAATGGTAAAAGCGCCAAGCATAAGGTTACTAAGCACAGACATGGTGCCAAATACGCGGCGTCCCTCAGGAGATTGCGTAACAGCCTTTTTTACAATGTCATACGAGTGCAATTTATGTAACTCTATGCCATCATAAATAATCTGCCCCTTAGTCACTTTTTGCAAGCCACTAATGGTCTGCATGGTGGTGGTTTTTCCGGCTCCATTGGCACCCAAGATGGCAACAATTTCACCTTCTTCCACCTTAAGATTTATACCGTGTAAAACCTCCACAGGGCCATAACTTACATGAACATCTTTTAATTCTAAGAGAGCCATACTACCAACTCCCATCATCGGCACCGAGGTATGCCTCGATGACGGCCTTATTATTACGAATATTTTCTGGAATATCCTTGGCAATGACACAGCCGTTTTCGAGCACCACCAGCCATTTGCAAATATGCATCACAAGGCGCATATCATGCTCAATGAGCAAAACAGTGATATCACGCTTACGGATTTCATGAATAAGCTCCATAAGCTCGGCAGTTTCATGTTCGTTCATGCCCCCTGCGGGCTCGTCAAGAATTAACAATTCCGGATCTGAAGCAAGGGCACGAGCAATTTCCAAAAGGCGCTGCTTTCCATAAGGAAGAGAGCCGGCAAGCTCGGTAGCCACATCATCAATGCCCACAAAAGCAAGCTCTTGCATGGCCCTGTCAAAAGCGGCCTTTTCCTCACGGCGTTGCCAAGGCAAGCGCAGCATGGAAGAAACCACACCGGATGTCATGCGACAATGGCGTCCTGCTAACACATTTTCCACAGCTTGCATACGCGGGAAAAGACGTATGGACTGAAAAGTACGCGCAATGCCTTTTTTCACAAGCGTATGCGAAGGTACACCAGTTATACGTTCATTTTTAAAGTAAATATCGCCCTTTTCCGGCGTATAGTTACCTGTAATACAGTTAAACACAGTGGTTTTTCCTGCGCCGTTAGGGCCAATAAGCCCCACAATACTGCCGCGCTCCACTTGAAAATTCACTTCCTGCATGGCGGTTAAGCCACCAAAAACCTTGGTAACATTGGCAAGACGTAACAAACTCATTATTTACCTCCTGCACTGTCTTTGGAAGCGTCTGCTCCCAAGGGTTCTGCCTTGGGGGTGCCGTCTCTATTAAAGAAATTAAGCTTATACTTATACAAAGCCGGCGGAAAGAGCCCTTGTGGGCGCCATACCATCATAACCATCATGGCAAGACCAAATATAAGCATACGTGCTTGTGAAAACTCACGTAATACTTCAGGTAAGCCTATGAAGATGAAGGTAGACACAAGCACGCCAAGTTGGCTGCCACCACTTAAGATAACCACGGCAAAAAGCACTACAGATTCTGTAAAGGAGAAGGATTCTGGAGTTACGATGGTCATTTTTGCCGCAAACACCGTACCTGCCGTACCTGCCCAACAAGCCCCAATAATAAAGGCTATAAGCTTATAACGCGCCACGTTAATACCGCAACCATTGGCCGCCACATCATCGTCACGAATGTAATTCAGTGCACGTCCAAAACGTGATTGTGCAAGCCAAGCAAAGAACAGCACAGAAAGCGCCACCCCGCCCCACACAAAATAATAGAACTGTGTAGGAGTTACTATGCGCATGCCAAAAATTTCTGGACGGGAAATACCAAATATACCATTGGAACCACCAAAATAGCCACCCACGTCATTAATAAGCGTTAGGCGTACTATTTCCACAATGCCTATGGTTACGATGAGCAAATAGTCACCGCGCAAGTGAATAATGGGGCGTGCCACAATAAGAGCAAACACCCCTGCCATGATACCTGCTAAAGGCATAATGTACAGTACTGGAATACCAAATTGTGTATTAAGTACCGCGGTTGTGTACGCTCCTATGGCAAAAAAGGCCGCATGCCCCATGTGAAAGAGCCCAGCTTGACCCAAAATAACATTAAGAGAAAGAGCAAGCCATGCGTAAATACCAATACTTACACATACGTCTACCCAATATCTATTGGCCACTGCGGGCAAAAAGATGATACCAACCACAAGAATAAGGGCTATGATAGGGCGAATATTTTTCATCATAATTTTTCAGCCACCCTTTCGCCCAAGATGCCGGTGGGGCGGATAATAAGAATACAAATAAGCACACCAAAGGCTATTACATCCTTCCATGCAGCGGCTATATAAGCGGCGGACATGGCCTCAATAACGCCAAGAAGCAAACCACCAAGCATGGCACCGGGAATATTACCAATGCCGCCTAAAATAGCTGCGGTAAAGGCTTTTAGGCCGTAACTCCAGCCCATGACAAAGTCAATTTGTCCGTAATACAGACCCACCATCATACCGGCAATACCGCCAAGGCCAGGTCCAATCATAAAGACTATGGAGATGATTCTGTTTACATTAATACCCATAAGGCGCGCAGCCCCTTGGTCAATGGATACAGCTCGCATGGCAGCACCTGTACGTGTGCGGTGCACAAAAAGGTATAAACCAAGCATAAGGAAAAAGGATAAAAAGATAACCAAGAGACGAATGCCAGGAATATCCCAAGAGCCTATGGAAACCATAAATGACGGACGCACTATTTCCGGATATACAAAAAAGCGTGCGCCGTAGATAAGCATAATGGCATTTTGAAAAAAGATGGAGGCACCAAGGGCTGATACCACGGCAGAAAGACGGCTTGCCGTACGCAGTGGTCTATAGGCTACGCGCTCCAAAATAAAGCCCATAAGTGCCACAAAAAGACCTACCATAATAAAAACAAGCACTATGGCAAGCTCCACTGGTAAGGCGCCTGCTATGCCGGCACTGACAAGCAAGGTTAAACCAAAATACGCACCAATGGTAAATAAATCACCATGTGCAAAGTTAATAAGCTTTAAAATGCCGTACACCATGGTGTACCCTAGCGCCACCAGCGCGTAGATACTACCCACAGCAAGGCCATTTATAAGCTGCTGAATAAAATCACCCATGCACACCAACCTTCGTTAGAGATAAAACAAGTCAGTCGGAAAAAACTTTGGAAGCACAGCGCACCAAAAATAAAGCGGGAGTATGCAAAAAAAGGTGCACTTTGCCAAGGGGGAATTTTATGGTGTAAAAAAAACACCTTTCCCCCTTGGGTATTTCTATTTTATGCGTCCCAATCGTCGTCTTCTTCCACAGGGGCAAAACCACGACGCATGGTATTTTCAGT
>CAYJNG010000176.1:0-3772 GCA_964371505.1 uncultured Desulfovibrionaceae bacterium | reverse complement strand
GCGGATAAGCTGATTAATTGTAGGCATAATAATCCTCCATTGAAATTAGGGAAGTGTTTACTTCCGCGTCGGAGTACATAGTCTATTTTGTTCCACCATGTCAAGGCTTCATGGGTAATATTTTTATTTACAGCCCATTTTACATCACCTGCTTAGGCAGAAAAACGAAAAGAAACATTTTTATGTCCAAACACTCCTTAATAGAAAAAGGTCAAAAAAATTTCTTTTAAAAATTACGCTACGGGAAGGTTTTTTTAATGGTGAATAAAACAGGTCTGGGGGAAAACCTTTTCTTCAAAAAAGACTTTCCCCCAGAACCATGTATTAATAATTTAAAGCTCTATAATAAACTTTACACTGTCTTAGATAGTAAAATCATTATATTTCCGGCATAAGCCTTTCACACAATCGGGTATGGCGCTTATGGGTACGGTTATTATTCACGGCCATATGCAGGGCCTTACTCTCCCCCACCAACACCACTAACTTTTTCCCGCGGGTTATGCCCGTATAGACAAGGTTGCGCTGCAAAAGCATATAGTGCTGCATCATAAGCGGAATAACCACGGCGGGATATTCAGAACCTTGCGATTTATGAATGGAAATGGCGTAGGCTGAAACAACTTCGTCCAGTTCTTCAAATTCGTAAGGCACATTACGCTCATCATAACGTATTGTCAGCTGGCGTTTTTCTGCATCCAGCACCACAATGCGCCCAATGTCTCCATTAAAAACATCTTTGTCGTAATTATTACGTATTTGCATAACTTTATCATGCAAATAAAAAATCTTTTCCCCGCGTTGAATCTTTTCGCCTTTATGCGGCATTAGCGTGGCTTGTAAAAGCGTATTAAGATTTTCCGAGCCCACAGCGCCTTTATGCATGGGTGTAAGTACTTGAATATCCTCTACAGAATTTAAGCCAAAGCGCCGCGGAATATGGTTTTTTACCAAATCTGCCACCATGGCAGCCACTTGTTCAGGATTATTCTGCCGAATAAAATAAAAGTCGGTCAAACGATCTTTGTTGGATTCTAAAGATGGCACCTCTCCGTGATTAATAAGGTGCGCGTTGCGAATAATCTCACTTTGGGCAGATTGACGAAATATTTCTGTAAGCTCCACCACAGGCACGGCTTGCGAAGCAATTATATCCTTAAGAACATTGCCCGGCCCCACAGAAGGCAGCTGATGCACATCGCCCACTAATACCACGGTGGCCCCAAGCGGCGCTGCTTTAAGCAAATGATAAAAAAGCATGGTATCCATCATGGACGCTTCATCCACAATGAGCAGAGAACAAGCTAGCGGATTGTCTTCATTACGCGCAAAGCCGTCTTCACTAGGATTATACTCCAAAAGGCGATGAATGGTTTTGGCCTCACGCTCGGTGGCTTCTGCCATACGTTTAGAGGCGCGCCCCGTAGGCGCTGCAAGAAGAATTTTGGCCTTCACTGTGGCAAAAAGTTGAATAATAGCTTTAATAATGGTGGTCTTTCCTGTGCCGGGGCCGCCGGTAAGCACCATAACTTTAGATTGTGCCGCTTTGAATACAGCTTCTTCTTGTTCTTCAGCAAGGGTAATGGGCAGTGCCGCGATGACTTCATCTACCAAAACGCGGGGGTTTTCAAAACGCACGGACTTGGGAGAAGACAGTATACGCTTTAAGTAATAAGCAATCTTACTTTCGCAGTGGTAATAGCGTGATAAAAAAACCCCCATTTCACCGTTCATTTCTTCGCAAGTAATACGCTCTTGTTCTTCCACAGCTTTTATGGCGTCTTCCACTAAATCGTAGGGAATTTCCAAACTTTCAGACGTCATGGCCACAAGTTTTTCTTGTGGCATATACACATGCCCATCATCATTACATTTGGTAAGAGTATATAAAAGTCCGGCTTGTGCCCTTAAGGGGTTTTCCTTTTCAAAGCCCAATTTTTGCGCTGCTTTATCGGCAGATATAAAACCAATACCGCGTATATCCATGGCCATACGATACGGGTTTTCTTTAATTATTTCTAAAGCTTGAGATCCGTAATGTTTGTATATACGCACAGCATAATTGGCTGTAATACCATAAGGTTGTAAAAAAATCATCAGCTCACGAATACCGCGATGCTCGGCCCAGCCTTTTACAATGCTGGCATAATTCTTTTTTCCTATACCTTTAATTTCACGTAGCTTTTCAGGCTCTTCATCTAAAATACGAATGGTATCCGTGCCAAATGCTTTCACTATGCGGCTGGCCATACTTTCACCCACGCCCTTTAAAAGGCCTGAACTTAAGTACAAACGGATGCCCTCTGTGGAAGCTGGCATCACTTCATCAAAGCTTTCCATATGCAATTGCCGCCCAAAGCGCGCATTGCTTACCCATTTACCGTGAATTTTGAGCTGAACACCCGCTTGCGGCTCCAGCATATGCCCCACAGCAGTAATACCGTCTTTAGCCCCTTGAGGTAATACTTTAAGTACCGTGTAGCCATTTTCTGCATTATGGAAAATAATACGTTCCACACTGCCAATAATTTCTTCCACGTCGGGGTCTTGCAAAAGGGGCATATCCATTTAGCACTTTTCCATTCGTTTTTGCATAAGAAGTGCATCAGCAAGGGTAAGGGCTACCATGGCTTTAAGCACAGGGACCACACGCGGAATAGCGCATATATCATGACGCCCCCCCACACGTAACTCCACAGCAGTATTCTCTTTTGTCACTGTATTTTGCTTAAGAGCAATGGAAGGAATAGGCTTTATGGCAGCGTGTAAAATAATATCTTGCCCTGAAGAGATACCACCCAAAATGCCTCCGGCATGATTGCTGCCAAAGATTGGTGGTGTATGAGAAAGAAGGGGGTCGTTATTTTCTGAACCAAGTTTGCGAGCACAAGCAAAACCGGCGCCCACTTCCACACCCTTTACAGCGCCCACGCTCATAAGGGCTGCTGCCAGCATGGCATCAAGCTTTTGAAACACAGGTTCGCCCAGCCCTGCAGGCACATTACGCGCCTCCAGGCGCACAATGCCACCCAAGGTATCACCGGCAGAGCGCACGTGCGCCACGCGCTTTTGCCATGCTTCTACACTACCCGCATGTGCAGCAAAAAAAGGCCTATTTTCAGCTCCCTGCATATCAAGTGCCGTCTCATCAATGCCAATACCGCCAATTTCTGTTGTGGCAGCAAAAATTTCTATGCCGGCTGCGTGCAGTAAGGCCTCAGCAATGGCACCACCTGCCACTCGACAAAGCGTCTCACGCCCTGAGGAGCGGCCACCACCGCGATAGTCGCGCAAGCCATACTTGGCATCATAGGGCATGTCTGCATGCCCAGGACGGTAGGTATACGCAAGTTCACCATAATCTTTAGAGCGTTGGTCTTCATTATACACCACAAAGGCAATGGGCGTTCCGGTCGTTTTACCTTCAAAAACCCCAGATAAAAGGGATACTTTATCGGGCTCTTTGCGATTGGTACCGGCTAAAGCATCGGCTCCTGCAAGACCACCTGGTCTACGCTTATTCAAACGCTCTTGTATATACGCTTCATTTATTTCTAAACCTGCGGGGCACCCATCTACAATGCCACCAAGACCCACACCATGCGACTCCCCAAAAGTGGTGAGTCGAAACATATGCCCCCAACTACTTCCTACCATACTGCACCCTTAGCCAAATAGCCTATATAACCTAAAAAATCCGTTTCCAGTAACAGCAAAAAACGTGTTTGCACACGTTTACGCTTTTTTCAAAGGCACGCTCGCGCTCAAGAGC
>CAYJNG010000175.1:0-3791 GCA_964371505.1 uncultured Desulfovibrionaceae bacterium | reverse complement strand
ACAAGACCAATAAGCGTACCCACCATACCCATGGCTGGCGCCAAGGACGCCAAGCGCGTAAACACGCTAATGCCAATATTATGGCGCTTTTTCATGGACATAATTTCAATGGCCACGGTGGCGTGAATAAGTGAAGGGTCCGCGCTGTCTGCTATAAGCTGCGTGGCCTTTTTCAAAATAGGATTTTCTGTCTGAATTTTTTCAAGGGCAATAATACCCTGACGGCGGCTAATTTCAGCAATTTTCACCATGGTAGCCACCACATCGCTGGCTGGCGCATCCTTGGCCGTAAAGGCCTTCATGCCCGCCCCGAAGGCTTGCTTCACCTCGCTGGCTGGGAAACATACCATAATGGACGACATGGTACCACCCACAACAATCATGATACTGGGTATGTCGATAAAGTTACCGGGCTCAGGGCCTATAAAAATAGAACCAAGCACCAGCCCAAGGCCTCCGAGCATGCCGCCAAGTGTTGCTATATCCATACGAGCAATCCTTTAACATAGACTTTGCCCATACTTACCAAAAACATATTCAGTAAGGAGTGAGACAAAAGCACAATTTTGTTTACAATATGATAGACATAATTTTTTAAAAAGTCAAAAAATACTCTAAGAAAAAATACGTGAAGCAAAGTCATGTGCATAAAGCGTTTTTTATGCCAGAAAATGCACTCTTGTCTAAGCTACCTAACAAAAAAACCTTGCACAGTTCATAATTCTTATCGGTACAAATGCATTTTTATCAAGGGTAAGCGCATAAAAAAACTTGTGACTTATGCCAACGCAAGCTATAGAGAGAGCTCACTACGGCAAAGGTCACACTAGCCTGCTAAGTTTTTTTAAAAAGAGCGTACATAAGCATGCAAAAAAAAGAACAAAATTTCTTGGAGCTGCAAGAATGCGTTGCAGAACTCAAGAAGCAAAGTCAGGGACGTAAGCCCAAAGTGGGCATAGTGCTTGGCACAGGTCTTGGCGGTCTTGTGGAAAATGTGGAAAACACACACCACGTCCCTTATGCCACCTTGCCTCATTTTCCTCAAGCCACAGTAGCATCGCATGAAGGGCGCTTTGTCTTTGGCTCTTTTAGTGATGCCAAGGGGAAAAGTGTTGACGTGGTACTGCAACAAGGGCGTTGCCATCTGTATGAAGGCTATAGCCCCGCAGATGTATGCATGGGTGTGCGTGCCATGGCAGAACTTGGCATCGAGAGCCTTATTATATGTAGCGCCACAGGTGCTTTAAACCCGCAGTTTGACGTGGGCGGACTCATGCTCATGACGGACCACATTAACCTTACAGGGCAAAGCCCCTTAACAGGACCAAATGTGGACGCTTGGGGCGTTCGCTTTCCGGACATGAGCAAAACATATGATGAAGAGCTACGCCATATTTGTGGACACAGTGCCCTTGAGCTTGGCATTCACCTTGAGCGCGGCGTTTACGTGGGTGTGCTTGGGCCGCAAATAGAAACCCCTGCCGAAACACGCTTTTTACGCCAAATGGGCGGAGATGCTGTGGGCATGTCCACCGTTTTGGAAGTCATTGCTGCTCGCCACAGGGGCTTACGAGTGCTTGGCATTGCCTGCCTGTGCAATAAAAACCTGCCCGACTGCATGGCCGAAGTGCCTCTTGAAGAGGTCATAGCTGTGGCAAAGCAAGCCGAAGGCAAGCTCACAAGCTTGGTGCAAAATGTGATTTTACGTATGCCATAAGCATACGCCATACGAAAAGTTTTCCTGCGCCGCACGCTGAGCACTCACGCTAAGATTACGACGCATATTTTTACAGGGGCTTAGAGGAAGCTTTTCCCTAAAAATTTCCCCTAAAATGAAAAACACACAAACCCTAACCTTTTACACAAAGAATTTTTATGCAAAACAATCAATTTTTACGTAACGTAGCCATTATTGCCCACGTTGACCATGGTAAGACCACCCTTGTGGACGCTCTTTTTCGCCAAAGCGGTGTTTTTCGCGCCGACCAACAAGTGGACGATCGCATCATGGACAGCATGGACCTTGAGCGTGAGCGTGGCATTACCATTGCTGCCAAAAACTGTGCCGTATCTTGGAATGATGTAAAAATTAACATCATTGATACCCCCGGCCACGCCGACTTTGGCGGCGAAGTGGAGCGCGCCCTTTCCATGGCCACCGGTGCCATTCTCTTGGTAGACGCTTCCGAAGGCCCGCTACCCCAAACACGCTTTGTTTTGCGCAAAACCTTAGAAGCCGGCCTCCCCGTTGTGGTAGTTGTAAACAAAATTGACCGCAAAGACGCACGCCCCCAAGAAGTACTCAACGAAGTATATGACCTCTTCATTGACCTTGACGCCAATGAACAGCAATTAGAATTCCCCGTACTTTACGCCATTGGGCGCGAAGGTGTAGCCATGCACGGCCTTGAAGATGAGCGCGTAAGCTTAGCTCCTCTTTTTGACACTATTCTAAAGCACATCCCCGGCCCCGCTCACGACGAAAGCGAACCTTTCCAAATGCTCGTGGCAGACCTTGACTACTCCGATTACTTGGGTCGCCTTGCTGTGGGCCGCATCATTCATGGCAAGCTCCATGCCAAGGATTCCCTCCTGTGCATGGGCCCCGACAATAACGTGCAGCCCCTACGCATCAGCAAGCTACAAGTGTATCAAGGTTTACGCCTTGCCGAAGTAGAAAGCGCAGATCCAGGCGATATCGTTGTTCTTGCCGGTATTGAAGATGTAACCATTGGCGATACCATTTGCACCAAAGAAAACCCACGCACCTTGCCCCGCATTCGTGTAGATGAGCCCACCGTAGCCATGCGCTTTGGCATCAACACCTCCCCCTTGGCAGGACGCGAAGGAAAATTTGTGCAAACACGCGTTATTTGGGACCGCTTAACCAAGGAAGCCTTGCGTAACGTTGCCGTGCGTGTAGAAGAAACCTCCGACCGTGACGCCTTCCTTGTAAAGGGTCGTGGCGAGTTCCAAATGGCTATCCTCATTGAGCAAATGCGCCGTGAAGGTTTTGAACTTTCCGTGGGTCGCCCCGAAGTTATTCTCAAAAAATCCGCAGAAGGAAAAGTACTGGAGCCCATTGAGCACCTGTACGTAGACTGCGACGAGACCTTTATGGGTGTGGTTACCGAAAAGCTTGCTCAACGCAAAGGCCGCATGCTCAATTGCATGAATGACAAAAGCGGCGGCACAGGGCGTGTACGCATGGAATTTACCGTACCTTCCCGCGGCCTCATCGGCTATCGTGATGAATTCCTCACCGACACACGCGGTACAGGTATCATGAACTCCCTCCTCGCCGGCTACGAAGAATGGCGCGGCGACTTCCCCACACGCTTTAGCGGCTCCATCGTATGTGACCGTGCCGGTTCCTCCGTGCCCTATGCACTCTTTAACCTTGAGCCACGCGGCACGCTCTTCACACCCGCCGGTGTGCCCGTGTACGAAGGTATGATCATCGGTGAACACAACCGCGAAAATGATATTGATGTGAACCCCTGCAAAGAAAAGAAGCTCACCAATATGCGCGCTTCCGGTAAGGACGAAAACGTAACCCTTACCCCCGTGCGCCCCATGACGCTGGAATTTGCTCTGCACTTTGTTCGCGAAGATGAAATGGTAGAAGTAACACCCGAATCCATTCGCCTGCGCAAAAATATCCTCTCTGCACAAAAACGTCACCAAAACGCTGGTGCCAAGAAAAAAGCTCTGGAAAATTAATTTTTAATTTTTTGTTTTTAGCTTTTTGTTTTTAGTTTATTTTTTGTGGGGGGAGAGGAAAAACCTTT
>CAYJNG010000174.1:0-3859 GCA_964371505.1 uncultured Desulfovibrionaceae bacterium | reverse complement strand
ATTGATACGTTGATCTTGGAACATGGTCATGTACATGAGCTCTACGCCTAGCGATACGGAGAACATATCGTTAATTTTATAGGCAACGGTGGGAACAGCGGAAACGGTGGTAATGCCTGCGCCCATGACGGATGCATTACCAAACCAGTTTTCATCATAGGCATTGCCAAGACCAAAACGAGAAAATACCCCAAAGCCTAGCCAGAAGTCATCGTTAAGCTGATGCGTAATATAGCCATGCGCGGGAAGCCACTCATTGGGGAGGGCTCTTTCGCGGCGTCCGTCGGCTGTTTCAATGGTACCATAAGGGGCAATAAGGGACATGCCGCCCATAATGTGTGTACCGGGAAGTTGGGTGATGCCAGCTGCGTTATACGCAAGGGCGGAAGCGTCATTGGCGCGCCCCACCATACCGCCAGCAAGGGAGAGGCCACGAGCCGACCATTCTGTCATGGCGAAGCCTTCGGCTAGGGCATTGCCACCTAAACAGAATGTTAAAAGACCAGACAAAAGAAGAGCGCGAAGCTTAAACATAAATCCTCCGGGGGGGTAAAAAGAAAGGTGCCACTGTAGAAAACTGTGGTGTCGCTATAATGTATCGCTCTTAGTACATATTTAGTGGGTCAAGGTCAAGCGAAAGCTTTAGGTGTTTTTTGTCTGCAATACTAAGTGCATAATTGTAGATTTGACGCATGGCCTGCCAATCGTGCCCTTTTAAGAGGCAGTGAAAACGCTTTTGCCCGCGCAAAAGCGACAGAGGGGCTGGGGCAGGGCCAAGCACAGAAATATTATGCTCTTGGCCTGCACGGCGAAGGCTGGCCCCCATTTGCAAGAGCAGCTGCGCTCCTTCTTTAAAGTCCATGGGAAAGCTTATGCGTATGAGAGCTAAATGCACAAAGGGGGGGTAACGGCGTTTTTCACGTCTGGCCATTTCTTCAGTGTAAAAGCCTTCAAAGTCTGCTTGCTGGATGTACTTCCAGCAATAGTGGTTCATGTCGCGTGTTTGTATGAGCACCTTACCAGGTTTTTGCCCTCTGCCGGCGCGGCCTGCCGATTGCACAAGGAGCTGAAAGGTACGTTCTGCGGCGCGATAGTCCGGAGTGTTGAGTCCAAGGTCACCGTCGGCCACAAGGGCTAAAGTTACTTGGGGGAAGTGATGCCCCTTGGAGAGCATTTGCGTGCCCACCAAGACTTGGGCTTCTTGGCGCCCAAAGGCTTCAAGAATTTCCTCCATACGCCCCTCACGGCGTGTGCTGTCTCTATCAAGGCGTAAAACTTTTCCATTTACCAAAGTGCTGAGGTATTCGGTAAGTTTTTCTGTGCCTTCTCCCATGGGTAAAAAATGCATGCCTTTGCAATGGGTGCATAAGGCCGGAAAGGGTACAGCATAGCCACAATAATGGCAGATGAGGCGCTCTCGCCCTTTGTGATAGGTGAGACCAATTTCACAATGGGGGCAGCGGGCCACTTGATTACAATCAAGGCAGTACATAAGAGGAGCATAACCGCGCCTGTTGAGTAAAATAACCGCTTGCTCTCCGCGAGCCAATGTTTCTTTAAGGGCCATTTCACTTTCATAAGCTAAAGTGGCGTGGCTGCTTTTCTGCCCGCTAATATCTATGAGCTGAATTTCCGGTAGGGTGCCACCGCCCACGCGAGCAGGCAGGCTTTGCATGTGCAGCTTCCCTTCTTTGGCAGCAAAAAAGGTTTTTAAATCAGGCGTGGCTGAACCTAGCACTAAGAGGCCTTTTTGCTGTGCAATGCGAAACCAAGCCACCTCTTTAGCTTGGTAGTGAAGCTTCTCGTCTTGCTTAAAAGAGCCATCGTGTTCTTCGTCCAGCACAATGGCGCCCATGTTTTGTAAAGGCAAAAAAAGGGCCGAACGTGTGCCCACCACTATGCAAGGGGCATTGCGCTGTGCAAGCTTGCGAAAGGTTTTTTCACGGCTTATAGGCCCTTGGTATCCGTGGTAGAGAAAAAGCGGTATGTGTGGCAAGGCGCTGGCAACGTCTCGACGTAATTTTAATGCCAAGGCTACTTCTGGCGCCAATAAGAGTATAGATAAGCCCTTGGCGTAGCAAAGCTTGGCCAGCTCAAGGTATACGGCGGTTTTTCCGCTACCTGTGATGCCATAGAGTAAATGGCTTTGAGCCTTGCCAGTACTTTGCGCCGTATGGAGGGCTTCTTCAAAGGCTGTTACGGCTTGTTGCTGTTCTGGCGAAAGGCAAAAGGCGGCCTCCACAGGGGGGAGCAGAGCTTCATTTTCTTCTTCTTCCGGCCCTGCTTGTAGGCAAATATGGCCTTGTTTTAAAAGACTTGCCAAAGCAGGAGCTGCCCCCGTTCCCACAGAGCGCAGTAATTGGCGGCGGTTAGTGCTGCCATTGTCCAATAAGTAATCTAAAACAGCAATTTGTTTGGCAGCCATGGGGCGCACGGGCCACGGTGGGTCTACCTGCAGAACGCATAATTCTGAATGGGCGCTGTCTGTTTTGGGAGCAAGTATATGGGCTGAACCGTCCATGAGGGCGTGCGCAATGCTGTGACTTTGCGCCTCCTCCATGTCTGCAAAGCTTTTTAAGCCATGTATATGTGCCTTTCCTTGGCTAAAGGTACGTATTTTTACTTGTGCTGAACGCAAACCTGCGGGAAGCACGTGACGCAAAATGTCGCCTTCGCTACGGCATTGGCGTAAGGCCAATTGACGAATGAGGGTGAGATATTCCGGCTGTAATATGGGGGCCGTTTCTAAAGGGGCGGTAATTTCTTTAACCTGTACTCCCTCTTTAAGTAAGCTTTCTTCTTGCCCTGTTTGTAGAATAACGCCCACGCGCATCCCTTTGCCCAAAGGAATGGCTACACGTAAACCCGCGCAAAAAAAGTGTGCTTCAGCTTTGGGCCACCATGAAGGCAGCGCATAGGTAAAGGTATTGTAGGGCGGTGTTAAAAGGGCAATTTGGCAAAACATACGTATGGTGGGCTAAGGGTGTATAAAGTGTGAGCTTCGCGGGGTGTTTGCTGATACGGCAATGGCGCATCATAAGGAGAAAGGGGGAGAAGTTCAACGACTTTTTATGCGGTAGACAAACGAAGCTGTTGCGGTTTGTGTATGGGGTGTAAGATAAACCGTGTAAAAAAGGCATTATCTTACACCCTTCTGTATTTTATGTAAGCTTAGGCCCAAGAGCCAACGCAGATTCTTTATTGGCCAAATTTTCCGTAATGCACTTTGCCTTGCGGGGCGTCGTGCTCGGTATAGGCAGGCTTTTCTTCATCTTTATGCCCCAGGGCCAAAATGCATAAAATGCCATAGTGTTCAGGTATGCCCAAAATGTGGCGAATGCCTTGCTCTGAGCATACGCCTTCTTTACTTTTTCTAAGGCGCATCTGAATCCACGTGGAGCCAAGGCCCAAGTGTTCGGCCTGCAATTGCATGGCTATGGCAGCAATGGAGGCATCTTCCACCCAAACATCGGTAAGGCTGCTATCAGCCATGACCACTATGCCAAGAGCCGCTTGAGCCAAAAAAGAGGCACTATGCGCTTTACAGGCTGCTAGGGCGCTTAAGGTTTGTTTGTCTTGCACCACTAGGCATTCCACAGGTTTTTTCCCCATGGAGGTGGGGGCCAGTAGGGCTGTCATCAATATTTTTTCTATGTCTTGCTGTGTCACAGGTGTTGCGCTAAAGCGGCGAATGCTGCGCCTTTGCTTCATAAGTTCTAGCATCTCTCTCTCCCTTACTTTTTGTATTTTTCATTGTTCCTAAATGGTTGTTCTTATTGTTCCTAACTAGGGTAACTCATTATAATGATATTTTATTTTAAGAGCAATGCCCAAAAAAAGTATTGCAAGATGCGCGAAG
>CAYJNG010000173.1:0-3860 GCA_964371505.1 uncultured Desulfovibrionaceae bacterium | reverse complement strand
CACGGACAAATCCCCATATGGGTTTGTCATAATAAAAGCTTTTTCCCTGTGCAAACAGGCCTGCAGCTTCCTTTGGTGTATGATTTACTTTATGCACGCCCAAGCGTGCCGCACGAAGAAATTTCTGAGTTTTTAGACAGGGTTTGGACACGCCTTCCCAGCACCAACCTCTTTGAGCCAGAAAACTTCTTGAAGCTCATGGCGCCCATTTTTCAACCTGCCACCTACAATCCTAAGCTTTTCTTGGATGAAGAAGGCAGCTTACTTACCCTTGAGATTGAAAATATTTACGAAACGGTGCATGGGGAGTTTTTACTCAATGGCCCCAACCCCGATTTTCAAACAGGAAGCTATTCCTATGATGGCTCAACGTATTTAGTGCAACGCCATCAAGCCGAAGAGCTTGAACTGCTAGACACCTTACACGGCATGGGCTTTCAGCACAGAAGTAATAAGTTGTGGTTTTTAGAGCCGGAAGAAGCCATTGCTTTCTTGCTAGACTCTTACCCAAAACTTTTGGAAACCTACCGTGTATATGGTGAAAAGGCTCTTTCGCGCTATAAGGTGCGCACTTCACAGTCTGTCATTACAGCTTCTGTGGAAAGTGATGAAAATGAAAAATGGTTCTCCTTGGATATTAATATTGAATATGATGGACAATCTGTATCCTTGGATAAAATTTGGAAAGCATGGATTAAAGGCAAGCGGTACGTACAACTTAAAGACGGCTCCTACACAAGCTTGCCGGAATCTTGGCTGGAAAAGCTTTCGCACAAGCTGCATGCTTTGGGCCTTGACCCTTCAAAGCCGCCACAGCAGCAGTTTAAGCAATACGAAGCGCCCATTTTAGATAATATTTTAGAAGACTTCCCCACGGTTCATACGGATTCCTTCTGGAATAAGTTGCGCGAAAAGATTCGCAACTTCCAAGAAGTTCGTGCCATTGAAACTCCCAAGGGACTCAATGCAGAACTGCGCTCGTATCAATCTCAGGGTATTTCCTATCTTAACTTCCTTTCCGAATACAGTTTTGGCGGTATCTTAGCCGACGAAATGGGTTTGGGTAAGACCATACAAACCCTAGCTTTTATTCAATACATGGTTGAGAAAAAGTACCATGGGCCCAACCTTATCATTGTGCCCACATCGGTACTCCCCAACTGGGATAGAGAAGCAGAAAAATTTGTACCGGGCCTGCGTCGCCTTATTATTTACGGTACGCGCCGTGAAAATATGTTTAAACAAATCAACGATTCAGACCTTGTGGTTACCACCTATGCCCTGCTTAGACGTGACCTTGAAGAGTTTGAGAAGTTTGAGTTTAACACCATTATTTTGGACGAAGCGCAAAACATTAAAAACCCCAATACCATTACGGCGCGCTCAGTACGAAATATTAATGCACGTATGCGCCTATGCCTTTCTGGTACCCCCATTGAGAACAATCTCTTTGAGCTTTGGTCGCTCTTTGAGTTCCTCATGCCCGGTTTCTTAGGCTCGCAACATTCCTTCCAACGCGGCATTGTAAAGCCCATTAAGGATGGCGATGTGGAAACCTTAGAATATTTACGCACGCGCGTAAGACCCTTTATTTTGCGCCGTACAAAATCAGAAGTGGCTAAAGATTTGCCGCCTAAGGTGGAAAGTGTTACCTGTTGCGCCCTTGAAGAGGCCCAAGGTGAGCTTTATGCAGCTCTTGCCCATAAGCTTAAAATGCAGGTATTGGCCGATGTGGATGAAAAAGGCATTGGCAAGAGCCAAATGTCTATTTTGGACGCCTTACTCAAATTGCGCCAAATTTGTTGTCACCCGCGTCTTCTCAAAATCGACATGCCGGGCTTCTCTACCAACCTGCCTTCCGGTAAGTTCGATGCTTTTAAAACCATGGTGACGGACATTGTAGAAGGCGGACACAAAGTACTTGTGTTCTCACAATTTGTACAAATGTTACATATTATTCGCCAATGGCTCCAAGCCTCTGAGATTCCTTTCTGTTATCTTGACGGCGCCAGTAAAAACCGCTTTGAGCAAGTTGACACCTTTAATAATGACCCATCCATCCCCATCTTCTTAATTTCACTTAAGGCTGGGGGCACAGGGCTTAACCTTACCTCTGCTGATTATGTTATTCACTACGATCCATGGTGGAACCCTGCAGTGGAAAATCAAGCCACGGACCGTACGCACCGCATTGGACAAACAAAGCAAGTATTCTCCTATAAGCTTATTTGTCAAAACACTGTGGAAGAAAAAATTCTTAAACTGCAAGAAGCAAAGCGCGGTGTAGCCGAAGCCATCATTCCAGGGCAAGACACCATGCAATCCTTAACACGTGAAGATTTGGAAATGCTTTTTGATGTATAATTAGGTAAGTACACGTTTAAGAGCAGCCTGTTGCAAATATTTTCAACAGGCTGCTCTTTTATTCAGCAAAAAGACATATATGCCCATTTCCGCACCTGCATAAAGGCCACTATGTATTTTTGAGCTATAAACGTCACCACACTCCCTCTGCTAAAAACGCCATCGACACGGTGTTCAAAGGCCTTGCATGCAGCCTCCACAAATTATAACTCCATATAAGCCACAAAAATTATTAATAAAACACTCAATTAGTATCAAATAACTAAACTTTATAACCACTTAGCTCTAGAATATTCAATACATAGCGCATTGGTATTTTCATATAAAATACCACGTGCTGAATTTTTTACTTGTGTTATGCACATGTTATAAGGTATTGTCACTAAATCTCGTGGGTGTATACGCAACTACCCTCGCATGGAGCTTGTTGTATCGTAGCAAAACACCTACAGGACGTCACTCATAACAGAATGTAAAAGGATAACATTTTGAAGAAATTTACTCGCTTAACAGTTATATTTTTTGCACTTTCTTTTATCCACATCACAGCCTTTGAAGCTTTGGCCGAGCTTACGTCTCGCGCTGCCATACTTATGAATATGTCCAACGGGCGTATTTTATATAAACACAATCCCTACGACCTCATACCACCAGCTTCTTTAACTAAAGTAATGAGCATGTATATTGCCCTAGACATGGTTAAAGCGAAAAAGATATCTCTTAATAAAACAACAAAGATTAGTAATGCAGCCATTCGTACTGGCGGTTCTAAAATGCGTTTACGCCGTGGCGAATCCGTAACCTTAGATAAGCTTCTTTTAGGTATGGCGGTTTCCTCAGGAAATAATGCAAGCCAAGCTGTAGCAGAAGCCATTTCAAAGGATAGTGCTAAGTTCATCAACCTCATGAATGCCAAAGCTAAAAAAATAGGCATGCGCAATAGCACTTTTAAAACGCCACACGGCCTACCTGCTCAAGGTCAATTCACCACAGCGTATGACATGCTAAAACTTGCACGAAGCTATATGAATGCGCACCCCACAGCCATGCGTTACCATAACACGCGCTCTTTTAAACATAATAAAGTACTCCACAAAAGTACAAATAAGCTTCTGGGGCAAGTTCCTGGAGTTTTTGGCTTAAAAACAGGCTATACCGATGCTTCTGGCTTTAACCTTATCTTCACAGCTAAAAGAGGCGATGTGGAGTTGCTTGGCGTTATCCTTGGCGGCCCTACTCGCATCATTCGCGACCAAGAAGCCACGCAAATTCTTGAGGCTGGCTTTGCAAGCCCTAACTCTTCAGCAAAAGTGGCTCAAGCATTAAATAAGGCAAGCTATAGCGCTAGCTCTTCAGCAAAATAAAGGCCTTGCCCATCTTGACAAAAAAGAGCTTTTAGGGCAAATAATCCTCGCGGGCCAACTTAGCTCAGTTGGTAGAGCAACTGATTCGTAATCAGTAGGTCGGGAGTTCAATTCTCCCAGTTGGCTCCAGAA
>CAYJNG010000172.1:0-4057 GCA_964371505.1 uncultured Desulfovibrionaceae bacterium | reverse complement strand
CGTAATAAAAATTTCACATCGGGGGTAATAATCTGCGCGCATGGCTCTAGCCACGTTACAAGTTTACTGCCGCTTACCTGCGGCACATGCCATTGCTCAGGGCCCATGGCAAGCACATAGCCTGTGTCATTACGTAAGCCGGGGTATAGAGCCGCAGGAAAAAGGGCCACATATTCATCTTGGCAAGAGGGTAAATCTTGTAGCTCCACGCGTGCGGGGGCTGCGGGCGCTGCCGCTTCTTGTGCTTCTTCTCCATGCAGGGCAAAGGGGTCTTGACCTTGGAATGGGTCACCAAAGGCAAAAAGGCTGCCTTGCTTCGCCTGAGATGTTTTGGCGCTAGGTGCCATGGGCAGGGCATGAGCACGTAACATACTTTCCAATTCTCTACGTAGTGATGTGAGTTCAAACTCTTGCAACAGCTTAACCATATTTTCTGGGTCTAAGCTTTGTATGGCCAAATTATCCGGCTGAATTTCTGTACAGCATTGGGTATTAAGTGTGGTGAGCTGTCGGTAAAGAAATATTTCTTCCACATGGGGGGCTATTTTGGCTTGCATTTTGGGCGCCATGCGGTCAAGGCCATCGCGTATGTCTTCCAGAGAGCTAAAGTCCATGAATATTTTTTGCGCGGTTTTGGGGCCAATGCCGGGCACGCCGGGAATATTATCACTGGTATCGCCCATGAGCGCTTGTACATCGGGCCATTGCGCAGGTAGAAGGCCTGTTTCTTGGGTAAAGTCATGGGCAGACGTGAGCTTTTCATCCTTTCCGGCAGGGTCCCATAGCCAAACTTGTTCGTTAAGGCATTGGCGTAAATCTTTATCGGCTCCCACAATAATAACAGGGCGCTGCGTAGAGTATTTTTTAGCAAGGGAGGCTATGCAATCGTCGGCTTCACACCCTTCAGAAACGTGTAAGGTAATACCAAGGCTTTGGATAACGCGTTTAATGGGGTCAAATTGGTTTACCAGCTCTTCTGGGGTGGCATCGCGGTTGGCTTTATATAAGGGGAAAATATCATGGCGAAAGTTTTTACCTCTGCCATCCATGAAGAACACAAAATCCTTGGGTTTTTGTTCACGCATAATGCGTAAAATAAGGCGTGTTATCATGTATATGGCATTGGTAGGAAAGCCGTCAGAACGCGTCAGGGAACGGTTGGCATAAAAACCACGGTAAATAAAGGCTGTGCCGTCCATGAGAAAAAGAGGGTTATGAATACCAAGGCGCTGTTCTAAAGACATATAAAAACCTCATGCCCGTGTTTGGGGCTAAGAAAAAATGGTTTGAAAAATAATAACAATACAAAGCCCGCCAATGACAGCCAAGGTAGCTGCATTGCCATGGCTTTTGGGCTCGCAGTCCTGAAGTGTGTTTTGGGGGTCTAAATTTTGTGGCTCAGATAGAGGCAAGCTTGCTTCCTGCCCGCTTGTTTTAGGCCCGCTAGCTTCGTGTGCTGCAGAGGCTTGCGATTCTGGTATGATATCTTCCACAATAATATACAGCATGGCCCCTGCGGCAAAGGCCAGAGCCACAGGTAAAAAGTCTGCAGCCATGGTGGTGCCCCAAAGGCCTAAAAGCGTACCTAGGGGGGTGGTGCAGCCGCTGAGCATACCAAGGGTAAAGGCTGTATGTTTTTTCATGCCTTCTCGCAAAAGCGCCATGGAAACCACTGTACCTTCGGGTATGCCTTGTACCATCATAGATGTGGTAAGTAAAAGCACATCTGCCATGGAAAGAGCTGCACTAGAGGCGTCGCCGCTTTGCATGGCGCCGTAACTTACGCCAATGGCAAGGCCTTCGGGTATGTGGTGCAAGGCCATGGCGGCAAAGAGCAATATGCTACGGTTCCAAGAGGTCTTCACCCCTTCAGTCACATTACTTTGCTCATGCGTATGGGGTAACACAGCGTCAAAGGCCCGTAAAAATAGCGCCCCTAAAAATAAGCCCATTATGGGCGGTATGAAGGCCCATGTGGAGTCTAAGAAGGCATATTCTTTAGAAAGCTCCATGGAGGGCATAAGTAGAGCAAAAAAAGTGGCTCCAAGCATCATGCCGCCGGCAACGCCCAACATAAGTTGTAAAAGTTTGCGGGAAAATTCTTTACGTGCGTAAATAAAGGATGCGCCAAGCGCTATGGAAAGCCATGAGCCTAAGCCTGCCAATACGGCCTGTACTGTGGGGGTAAAAAAGCTTTCCATGGCAATTCCTTTTTAGGTAGCAGCCCATACAGAAAGGGCCTTTGTTTTTGTACAAACCGACGCTGCGGCGCAGGATATTACCGCAACTCTTGCCTGTATTGAAGCGATTGGCGTAAGGTTTCCTTATCCATATATTTTACTTCTGCGCCAAGGGGTATGCCTTGGGCAAGGCGCGTCACGCGTATGTGAGGAAAATCCCTTTGCACCAGATGGGCCATATGGGTACCGGTAATGTCTGCCTCTAGTGTGGCGCCAAGGGCAAGAACAAGCTCCTTCACTTCACCTTCTCTTAGGCGCTCAAGCAGCTTGTCAAAATCTAACCCTTCGGTATTTGTACTTCCTGCTTGTAGCAGGCCGCCAAGAATAAAATACTGCCCACGAAAAATACCGCCTTCTTCTAAGGTAAGCATGCTGTCCCATTCAGAAACAAGGCATAAGGTATCTCGCTCACGTGTGCCATCGCGGCACACCACGCAAGGATCTTCAGCGGTGAGGCCATTACAGCGAGAGCATAAATGTAAGTTATCACGCAAGTCGTGAATGGAGCGTCCAAGGCGACGAGTTTCGGATTCGGGCCATTTTAGAAAGGTCATGGCAACACGCATGGCAGATTTGGGGCCAAGGCCGGGTAAACGACTAAGTTGCTCTACAACCATACGAAGGGGTTCGGGGATTTGTTGCTTCATAAGGAAAAAATGTAATACCTTGTTTTTTTGTGGCAAGGCATTGGTGGAAATTTTGAAGAAAAATTATGCGGTGTAGGATGCTACAAAAAGTAATGCACCGCGCGGCACGTAAAGCTTTTAGGAGAGATAAAAGGGGCCTTTGTGTAAAAAAGCCCCTTTTAATAACCAAAATTACGCTTTTGGATTAAAACATGCCGGGAATTTTAATGCCGCCGCTGATGGCGCCAATTTCGCGTTCCATGCTGTCTTTGGCGATGCGTCCAGCTTCGTTTACTGCAGCTACAATAAGGTCTTGCAGCATTTCCACATCGTTGCCTTCCAAGGCTTTAGGGTCAATAACAAGGCTACGCAATTCTTGCTTGCCAGAAACTTCGGCCTTTACCATGCCGCCACCACTGCTGGCTTCAAAGCTTTTTTGGCCTAGTTCTTCTTGCATTTTAGCAATTTTATTTTGCATAACTTGTGCTTGACGCAAAAGATCGTTCATATTTTTCATGGTAAAAACTCCTTAAGTATCGTTTAGGGGACGCACTTTGTATATGGATGCGTCCAAAATTTCAAGACAGTCTTTTAAATCGGCGCGGGCGTTAAACTCTTCCACTAAGCTAGATTCTGTCTTAATGGTTTTGCTTGGTCTGACCACCTGTATTTGCACAGCGTAGCGGCAAAGTGCCTGCACAGCTTGTTGCAATTCTTCGCGCGCTCTTTCAATTCTGTCGTATACAGCAAAAGACTTGGTGTGTATGTGTAACACACCTTCTTTGAAAAGTCCTGTGGCTTGCTGTAAAAAAATATCTGGTACAATGGCAGGGCTTTGCGCGCAAATATGCTGCAATATTTCTTGCCATGTGGGTTCTTGACCTTGAGCAGGCATGTGTTCTTGCACGGCATGTTGAGGTGCTGCAGCGTATTGGTTCGATACTTCTAGGTTGTTGGAAGTGTTGTCCGTGCTGAAAGGTGCAGGTGCGCAGGTGAAATTTTGCGGCTCTTCCCATATTTCGTGGCTATAGCCTACTTCTTGTATGGGGGGCGTTTCAAAAAACTCATCCTCAGCGCTTTGTGAAAACGTGGGTTCGGTGCGGGCCATGGCATGCGCTTGCGATGGAGGAGTAGCCGGTGCTGCGGGGGCTTTTGTTTCTTCCCATGGGGGAGTCATGGTGGGCGCGGGCG
>CAYJNG010000171.1:0-4090 GCA_964371505.1 uncultured Desulfovibrionaceae bacterium | reverse complement strand
GTACACGCGCTCCAGCAGCCTACCTTAAGCAAGCCATTTGCTTTAGCAAGCTTGGTCAAAAGGCCGCTGCCACCGCTCGCATGCAAGAACTTATGAAAAAATATCCCACTTCTGCGGAAGCTGCGCGTGCAAAATCTTTCTTAAAAAACAATAAATAACCTTACGCGGCATCAAGAAGCAATGCCTTCTTGGTGCCGCTTCCCCCCAAGGATATACTCATGACACAAGATACCGCAACGCATCGTCAAGAGGTGCGACTCTCCTTTACGGCGGATATTTCCAATAGCCCCATCGTTTGCCTGCTTGTTACCAAATACAATCTTGTTTTCAATATTCTTAAAGCGCAAATTAGCCCTCGTAAGGAAGGCAAGCTTACGCTAGAACTCATAGGCGAAAAAAGCAACATACAAGCCGGCATTGCTTACCTTAAAGAGCAAGGTGTAAAAGTACTCGGCGTGGATCAAAAAGTTTGCCGCGATGAAAATCTTTGCATACATTGTGGTTTTTGTACTGCCCTTTGCCCCACAACGGCTTTACGTGTAAATACAAAAACGCGCCTTGTGGACTTCACACCAGCTGAATGTATAAGCTGTGGTTTGTGCACCAAGACTTGCCCCTTGCACGCCATGCAAAAAGACGTACAAGAAATTCTTATGTAGCACTTGCCGCAAAGAATATTTTTGGGGGAAAGGAGCTTGTGTAAAGCCCCTTTCCCCCTTTTTTATAATACGCAATCTTATGAGGCTATTGAAAAACAGTAACCTGCGTCGTCAGCATAAAAAAGCCAAACTGCTTATGTATGCCTAATACACTGCGCAGCTTGACTTTTTTAGCTTCCTTGCATCTCACTATTTTTGAACAGGCTGTTATATGTTTTCTTACGAACCCCCAAATATGCCCTTGCGCCTATTCTTCTGCTTCCTTATTGTGCATTTTTTTCTGCGGCCCTAACCCTGTTCGTCTTTACGACGTGCCCATACGCCCTCTGCAGCGCGTGCTAAGCGCTCAAAAGCATCGTCCTTAATGTGCACATCAGTTTGTAAGAAAGGCATCTCTACACCGTGCTCACGAAAGGCTGCATTAATGGCATAACGAACCTCTGAACAAATTTCCACATGCTGTATGTAGTTGCTTACCCAAAAGCGTATTTCAAAGTCCAAGGAGCTCCCCCCAAAACCCATAAATCGTACATGTGGTAAAGGTCGTTTTAATACGCGTTCATTGGCATCAAGCACTTTATGAATAAGCTCATGCACAAGGTCTAAATCAGAACCATACGCCACTCCCACAGAAACAATATTACGCATCACTCTGTCATTATGCGTCCAATTTATAAATGATTTAGCCAAAAACTCTGAATTAGGCACAAAAACAATGGCATTGTCAAAAGTACGCACCTTAGTAGCTCGTAGCGATACTTTTTGCACTATGCCGCGAGTATCCCCCACCACCACCACATCGCCTTCTCTAATATTTTGCCCAAAAATAAGTAAAAATCCGCTAAAGGTATTTTGTACAATGCCTTGCATGCCAAGGCCCACGCCCACACTTAGCCCACCAGCTATGACAGTAAGACTGGTTAAACTAAAGCCCACGACCTTAAGCACATAAAGCGCAAAAAGCCCCCATAAGCCAAAAAATATGGACGTCTTTATGGGAGTGGTTAATGTGGAAATGGATGACCTAGAGGCCCCATTTTGTAAGGACCATGTGGTATCTATATAATTGCAAGAAACAGACACTACGGACTTTACAAGGTAGAATATAATAATAATACTTAAGGCTTGCACAGCATTGAAAGACACCTTACCAATATTCACATCAAAATTACTGAAGATGGCAATAAGGTATTCGCCGCCGGGATAGCTAAGTATCCATACAAAGGGAGAAAGCAGCGCCAGTGCCAAGACAAGGGGCACCACTAAAGACAGCACTAGGCCACAAAAAAGCGCTTTTATGCCTTGCTGAGGTAAAGACTCCCCTACAAGTGTGGTTACATGCAAGCAGGCTTGCACTTGATGTATACCCACCATAAGGCAAGTATAAGCAATAACAATCAAAGCGGATAGAAAAACGCGCCCTTCCACTGCTAAAAAAATGCCCACCACCAATATTATACGAAAGCCTAAGCGCATATAATGTAATAAAGGGTACAAAAAAGGAGCTTTTTGGCGTTCATACCACAAAATACCGCCCAGAAGCAGTATCCATAATACGGTAAGCACCAAGGGCAAAGCCATGAGCATCATGAGTATAAAAGTCATCCCCAGTAAAAAAACTAAAGAAAAATAAGGGGATTCTTGCTGAGGTAATTCCTGCCCAAGATGCAAAGCCGACCAAAAAAAACGTAATTGCCCAAAACAAAGGCTTAACATCCCAAGGGCAGAAAGCACTTGATACCTATTGCCCCCATACCAAGAGGCATACTCAAAAGCGATACCAAGTACTATGTAGGGTAAGGAAGTTAAGATGTTTTGCTGCCAAAAATGTGCAAAAAGCGGAGGAAATGTGAGGCTTATACGCTGCAAAGCCAGCAAAAAAACTGCAAGAGCCGCAGTTATAAAAAGAAAGTTCCATCCAGCGCTGAGCCAGGCATGCTTTCCCAGCGGTATTTCGTTTAAAAATGTACGCTCTAAAGTGGCAGGAAGGCCTTGAAAAAATGTCGTATAGCTTTGCCACGGGAACGAAGAAAAAAATACGACATTTTTATGCAAATAATGGTCTAGCCACAAAGATGGCATGCGTGCATCCAGTTCTGCACTGGTACTTTGTATATTTTTCAATAAATGCTGCGCAGGCGTCAGCTCTGTGTGCAGTAACGTGGAAAAACCTTCATACACCTTTTGTGCCTTACTGGCACGGCTCAATAAGGGAGCCACCGCAGCCGCAGGAAGAACGCCCACACTTTCTACAATTTTTTTCACTTGTTGTAGGCGAAAATCAACATATTCTTGCGTATCTTTTAAGGGCATGTACAAAGTATGCAGTTGAAAATAAAAACGCTGTAATTGTTCATCTAAAAGAGAAAGCTCCACAGGGCCATTTCTATTAAAATCATAAATGAGGTACAGGCTATTATAATCGCGTTGCAACTCTTGATGCAAAGCACTAAGCGCCTGCAAGGATGGTTTCAACTTCTGTTCTAGTGGCTCTTGCTCCCCTTCCATATCGCGGAGAATTTGCTCTTGTTTTTGCGCAAGAGTGCCCACCAAACGCGACACTGCAGCAGCGTCGGTGGCGCCTTCTTGCAAAGTTTGGGGAGCTTTAGGAGAAGTAACCGTAGCAACACCCGTGGGGGCTACTTCTGCTGAGGCAATACTGAGGGTAAATGAACTACCGTTCACCCCACCTGCACCGTCCCTTACCTCACTGGCCGCGTACGCCTGCATGGTGCAAAAAAAAGTAAAAAGAACAAAAATCAGCAAAAAAAGATGCGCATACAAGGCATGCCATGCGCGCAGATAAAGCGTATTCTTTGTCATGGTGACTCCCTAAATATATCGTGGGCCAAGAGTATAAAAGAACCGTCTAAGCGCTTTGTTGCATTGATATGTGCCTAAATAAGCACTGGATAACCACCGCTACAATAGCAACTATATGATTAAATTTTAATAGTTTATATACTATAGAGATTGTAAAGTAAAGTTTATTAAGCGATGTTGCAAATGCATGCACATTATCATTTTTATACAAGTGCCTATGGGGATAGGCTTCTCTCAGGCAAATTTACCTACAAAGCAAAATGAAAGCTCTTCCATTTCAGACAAACTATTCTCTATGCCAAATACCTCCTCATTGCTTAGAAGGCTCATATGTTACTTATCTAGAAAGAAGGAAAATATACAAATCCCGCTTTGTATGAGTTCGAATCCATAACAAAAAAAGCCTTCCGATTACTCAGAAGGCTTTTGCTTTATTTACTTATGTGGCGGAGAGGAAGAGATTACACCTTATGTCTTAATTGTTTGTATTTATGTGATAAATTTTATAACGCCATAAAATTACCCATATTCCTAATCATGCGAAATTTTTTTAATTTTTTTGTATGGCATGATATTTGATTGGACAATATAGGATTATGCTCCGTGTG
>CAYJNG010000170.1:0-4226 GCA_964371505.1 uncultured Desulfovibrionaceae bacterium | reverse complement strand
ATTTTGTATGACGTAAAAAATGCCCTTAAAAATGTAATTTTAAGGGCATGTATACTCTATGGCTCTTGGGCACAAATGTGTGATACAGGTAGAGGCTCTTACCCTCCATGGGCTTTACACTGTGTATAGGTGTTTCAGCGTTTGCTTTGTTTTAAGACGTAGTCAGATAATGGGCGAACATTTCTTGAAAAAAGAGCGCAACTTCTTCGTCTTGGTCGGGCTTTCTACCGCTGACACCCACACCGCCTATAACGGCTCCTTCATACGTAAGGGGAACCCCGCCCACAAGGCTTGTGGTGGCAGAGCCGCAAAAATCTGCCAAGGTTAATTGTTCGTTTTGTAATCGTTGGTGTATTTGCCTGGTGCTCACCCCCATAAGCGCTGCTGTTTTGGCTTTTTCCACAGCTATGGGCATGGCCAGTTTTACAGAATTTTGCATGCGTATATAATAGGCTGGCAGGCCATTTCTGTCGTATACACTGAGTGAAATGGGAGCTAAGCCATCATTGCGAACCTTTTCAAGTACATGCTGCGCCGTTTTTTGTAAGCAAATATCGCATAAATCCATAGATACTCCGCATAAGAGGGCCTTCTTTAGAAAAAGAAGACCCTCGGCTCTATTACAATAAAATGAGTGAGATTTGTGGTATATAGGTAATGAGTAATAATACCACTATCATGGCCACAAGGAAGGGCAGTGCAGCTTTAGATATATCTCCTATTTGCGCCTTGGCTATGCCACTGGCTACAAAGAGGTTTACGCCCACCGGAGGTGTGATGAAGCCAATGGCAAGGTTAACTACCATAATTACACCAAAATGGATGGGGTGAAGCCCTATATTCACTGCTAAGGGGAGCAAAATGGGGGTTAGGATAACAATGGCTGCCAATGCTTCCATAAATGTCCCAATCCACAATAACAGAACGTTAATGAGAAGCAGGATGAGAATGGGATTATTGGTCATGTCCAAAATTAATTTAGCTATCTGACTGGGGATTTGCTCCAAAGTCATAATATTGCCAAAAATGGTGGCCATGGCCATGAGCATAATGATGACAGCGGACATATTGGCACTTTCTAAGGTGCTGGACCACAAAGTTTTTAAATCAATTTCCTTGTAGATAAAAATGCCCACCAAAAGACCATAAATGGCTGCTATGGCTGCGGCTTCCGTGGGGGTCATAATGCCACCATAAATACCGCCAAGTACAATAACAGGTACTAATATGGCCCATTTGGCATTCCATATGGCTTTGGAAATGGAAGCCAAAGAGCGCTGTTTCTCTTCCCCTTTCCAGCCACGCTTTTTGGATACAACATAGGTAATGGCCATGAGCACAAGGCCTGTAAATACACCGGGGATAATACCTGCTATAAACAAATCGCCCACGGAGGCTTGCGCCGTTACGCCGTACACCACAAAGGGGTTGGAAGGGGGAATCATAACCCCAATGGCCCCTGCGGCAGCCACCACGGCGGCGGCAAACATTTTATCATACCCACGTTGCACCATGGCAGGTACCGTAATGGCACCAATGGCAGCCACAGTGGCCGGCCCTGAGCCGCTAATGGCAGCAAAAAACATACAAGTGGCAATGCTGGCTATGGCCATGCCGCCTGTTAAGCCACCTAATAATTCGTCCGCCAAGGCCAATAAGCGGTAGGAAAGCCCCCCTGCCCCCATAAAAATTCCGGCGGCGATGAAAAAGGGTATGGCCATGATGGGGAAACTATCTATGGAGGTAAAGGCTACCCCTGCTAAATAGTCAATGGGGAGCGTGCCCGCGCCGTACACCGTCATGAGGGATGCCACACCCAAACTGAAGGCAATGGGCACACCTAAGAATAAAAGAATAATGAAATACGCAAAAAGTAAAACAATGGCATTCCACTCATCAGAAATGATAATAGGGATAAACAAAGCCACTGTTACGGCTATACCAACTAAAGTATGAGCTATGCCTATGGCTTTTACTTGCGTATATAAATCTTCTAAAAGGCGTATGGTCATAAGACCAAAACCCAAAGGCAAAATGGCATAAGGAATATAATAAGGGATGCGCAAAGCCGCTGTAAACTGCGGATATTCCATTTGCATTTGCATATTTATAAGGCCATTATAGGTAATGAGTGAGGTAAGTACCAGCATACATAAATCTACAATGATCCAGGTGATATTTTGCAGGCCTTCTGGGAGCTTATTATATAAAACGTCCACGCGAACGTTGCTACGCATTTTAATGGCAATGGGTATGGCAAGGTAGGTTGTCCAGATAAAGACAAAACGTGCAGATTCCTCTGCCCATATGGCCATGCCGGAATATTTACTTATACTATCACTTGTACTTGTGAAAAAAGCTTGTGTGTTTTCAAAGCCTAAGCTTATAAAAAAGTTTATAATGTCTGCATTGCCAAGAAAAGACATGGTGGTGGAAAGAAGATAGCGAAAGCCTGTTTGATAGGTAATGATGACAATCATGGCCAACATACCCACAACTAAGAAGGGCTTTTCTATACTATCTATGCATTGGAGAAATTTATTTCTTTGTGCAGTCACAAGAGCACCTCACTACATAAGATTGAATGGAAAACAACAAAAAACACTGCACATCAAAACATGGTTGATGTGCAGTGCGTGTGTATGCATATTATTTTTGTGTAGCTTGTACTAATTCTATTAAGTCTTGGGGGATTTGGTCTTTGAATTGTGCCCAAATGGGAGCAGTAAGCTTAACAAATTCTGCTTTTTGCTCAGGGGTTAAATCGGTAATAACAATGCCGGAAGCAAGGAAGCCTTCACGGGCTTTTTTCTCATCGGCAGGGTAAAGAACCTTACGTTGGTAATCAATGGCTTCAGCGGCGGCTTCCATAATTAACGCTTGGGTTACTGGCTCAAGCTTATCCCACCATTTTTTATTGGCCATCATTAATTGCATGGAGTAGTTATGTGCGCTGTCCATGCAAAATTTTAATACTTCATTGTGCTTAGCACCAAAAAGGTGAGGGAAGGTGTTGCCTTCTCCATCTACGGTGTGCTGTTGCAAGGCTGTGTACACTTCACCCCAAGCCACAGGTGTGGGGTTCATTTTTAAGGCTTTAGCCACTTCCACTTCCACCTGAGAATCGGTGGTGCGGACTTTTATTCCGGAGAGGTCTTTAAGATCTTTTGCTTCTTTCACTGTGCAAAAGTTTCTGTAGCCATATTCGGCCCACACAATGGGCTCAAGGCCTATGGAGCGGCTTACCTTGTCAAAGTAATCATGTAAAGGGCCTGCATCTATGGCTTTGTAAAAAGACTCTTGATGCTCAGGGGATGTTATGTAGGGGAGGTCAAATACTTGAAATAGGGGGGAGAAATTTGCCATATTAGGCGTGGAGGCCACAGCCATTTCTACAGAGCCGCGCTGAGCATTTTCCATAACAACGCGATCGCTACCTAAAATAGCATTGGGGAAAACTTGCACCTTAATTTTTCCGCCGCTCTTTTCTTCCACAAGCTCAGCAAACTTATCAAAGGCTACGGTAATATGGTTTCCCGGAGGGGTGGTGTGTGCTACCCTAAATTTGAGCTTGGGGCCTGTGTACTCGGCATGAGCTTGCACGGTGGCACCCAAAAGCATAGCAGCAGCAACAAGGGACAGTGTAAACTTTTTCATACTTCATCTCCGCAAAATTACAGTGTTATAAGGATAAAACCTACTAAGACACAAAAGCAGTGAGGCACAAAAATAAGGCGGTATACGAGAAGGGTATTCCCCTACATATATCGCCTAAAAGAATCACTAATACCATTCCATACTACATAAATAGGGTTTTCTACGCAAGTTTTTTATGCGTTTAAGGTGTAGCTATTTCAGGTACTGTAATTTTTGTGAGGTGGCCTTGTCACTGGTGGCGAGCTAAAGAAATGCCGGAAACAAGAGCGTAGTGCACTTATTTCCGGCATGGTATCTGTTTTGTGTGTGTTTAGTTTATCTTATTATTTCTGCTTGTTTTACTAAGATGGTGAGGCTGTCATCTTCGGTATGCACGTATTGCTTAAAGGTGGCCCCGTTAATATTTACAGTGCTATCGCCGCCACTAGCCGCTGACCAGCCATCGAGGTTGGGTGTGCTGCTATCTGGATCTGGCTGTTGCAATTGTAATTTTTTAGCTGCATCGATGTCATTTCCTAACATGATGATGTCAATATTATTTAAGCTGTTTGCACTGAGCCCTTTAAGGT
>CAYJNG010000169.1:0-4245 GCA_964371505.1 uncultured Desulfovibrionaceae bacterium | reverse complement strand
TTGCTTGCTGAAAACAGCAACATAGAAGCTTCTGTGAGCATTACTGATGCAGCGGGTAATAGCACCACAGCTCGTACTGATACCGACTATAAGGTAGACACAGAAATTGCCGCTGACATCACCATGGATAGTATTGCCGATGATAATGTTATCAATGCCGCTGAAGCCGGTAAAGATGTTGCCGTTACCGGTACCGTGGGTAAAGACGTACAACCCGGCGATACGGTAACCGTCACCGTGGGTGGTCAATCCTTTACAGGTACTGTAGATAGCAATTTAGAATATTCCATAGACGTACCCGGTAGCTTGCTTGCTGAAAACAGCAACATAGAAGCTTCTGTGAGCATTACTGATGCAGCGGGTAATAGCACCACAGCTCGTACTGATACCGACTATACAGTAGATACACAAATTAGTGGCGATCTTGATGGCACAGTTACTTCCTATGATGATAATATGGCAACCAATGTGGAAGTAGAAGGCATTACCTTGCCAGATGATGCTTCCTATAACTTTGGTGAAGAACTTATCGTAGGCGATGCAGATAATTCTTTTGGAACTTTTAGTGTTGATGACTCTGGTAATCTTGTTTTTACACAAAACGAAGCCTATCAACATGATAGAAATAGCGATAGCGACACTCAAGAAATACAAATTCCTGTGAAAGATGCTGCTGGCAATGAAAGTTTTGTAACGGTGACCCTCACTGTGGTGGACTCCGCTCCTGAAATTTCCAAAGATTCCGATGATGCGCTTACCGTTGATGGTAACGTAGCTGAAGGGCAAATTTCTGTGGACTTTGGCGGCGACATAGACGGTGCCAGCATCACCATGTCCGGTGGCGGAACCATGAGTTATGGTGCAACCTTCAATGCTGAAAGCGGTCAATGGGAAGCTATACCTCCAGCTGCCAATGATAACAATCCGCTTAGCGTGGAAACAAGCTATGAAAATGGTATACATACCATCAAAATTGGCGATGTAACCATGACTAGTACGGATAATCAAAATTGGGACATTTCCTATGAGCACAATGATAGCACGCGTGATCTCACCCTTAAGTTTACCGATGGTGACGGAGACTTTGTAAGGCATACCTTAGAAACCAATGATGCACCCTCTGTAGGCACTTCTTCCGTAAGTGTGTCAGAGTCTGCCCTTACTGACGGTACTGATGCAGCTAGTACAGCAGAAGGTGCCAGAGGGCATGTGGATTTAGATTTTGGTATGGATGGGCAGGGCTCTTTTGCGTGGGATGCAGAAGGTCAACCAAGTATTACCACTCCAGAAGGTGCAGAAGTAACGTGGTCTGTACAAGGTGACGTGCTTACCGGTACAGCCGATGGTAAAGAAATTCTTTCTGTCACCATGGAAAAAGATGCCGATGGAAGCTATACTGGTGACTATACCGTAGATTTAAAGGCCCCCATTGAGCATGATGCGCAAGGTAATGATACCAATGAGTTAAACTTTAACTTTACCATTACCGATGCTGATGGCGATAGCCAACAAGGCTTTGTAAGTGTAGAAGTAGAAGATGACGTAACTGCAGCGCAAGATGCCAGTATTGACCTTGCGCCAGATGCCGACTTTGGCAATAGCTTCTTTAGTGGCAGTGTAGATAGCTCGTCCTTGCAAAACGCACTTATGCCCAATGAAGGTGCAAAACCAGACTTTTCGTATACCGGCGGCGGCTGGGATGTGCAGTTTTATGACAATCAAAGCGCCGATAAATCCACCTTGGATGTGGGCGGCTTTACCATATCTGCGGCCATAGTAAAGTATGATGCCGAAGAAGGGCATAGTGTTAATCAAAATTCCAGTGGCCTTGAACTTGGCTGGCGTGTGGATAATTCCAGCGCTGACGGTACAGACTATGCCAATGGCCTTGGCTTAAAAGGTCAAGGCGGTAGCGCAGACTATGAAATAGGTAATATTAAAGGTGATTACACCTCCGGTGTAGACACAGAAGCCATTATTATTAGCTTACCCGAAGGGGAAGTAGCCTATGGGGTTGATCTTTCCTTTGGTTGTCTTTTCCAAGCTGGCGGTACAGCGGCAGACTCCAGTGATGAAACTATCACCATAGAATTCTTTAAAGATGGTGAACTCGTGTATTCTGTGGAGCAAGTGCGCGGCACAGGCGATGGCGATCAAAACCTTGATACCTCCACCATTACAGTACCTTTTGATGAGGTGCGCATTATCCCTTCAGCCAAGGGGGCAGACTTTGTGCTCACCGGTGTGGACTTCTCTGACTACAACAATATGGTAGTGGGGCAGGGGTCTGGTCAAATTGAAGGCGGTGCTGATGGCATTTCTGATGCCTACTTTGAAAGTATTTCTGTGGGTGAGAGCTCCGTAGAATTTACACGCGATGCCCAAGGCAATATAAGCATTAATGGCGATAATACCGTAACGTTAGAAGATGGAACCGAGCTTACTTTAACCATGAATAATGGTGTGGTTGTGGCTCAAGATGCTGCTGGGCAGAATTATTTCACAGCCATGGTGGATGGTGAAGGTAATTGGACCATGTACCAACATGAAAGCTTTGGTGATCAAATCAGCGTAAATATCGGTACAGTAGATGGCGATGGCGATACTCAAAGCCATAACCTTACCATGACGGGTAATGATGCCCCCACCGTGGGTGATGTCACTGCAGCTACTGTGAGTGAAGGTGATTTCATAGAAGGTTCTATGGGTATGGCTCCCTTAACGGCTGAAGGTGAAGTGGAGCTGGACTTTGGCGATGATGGCCAAGGGACATTTGCTTGGAATGCCGAAGGCCAGCCTAGCATTAGCACACCTGATGGCACAGAAATTACCTGGTCAGTAGAAGGAGATGTGCTTGTAGGCACTGCCAATGGCGAAGAGGTGCTTTCTGTTACCATGCAAAAAGACGGTGACGGAAACTACACCGGAGAATATACTGTAACTTTAAGTCAGCCCATTGAACACAATGCTGAAGGTCAAGACTCCACCGATTTAAACTTTGGCTTTACTGTTACCGATAGTGACGGACAAAGCGCTGAAGGCGTTGCAAGCGTACGAGTGGAGGACTCCGCCGTAAGCTTAACGCACGCTGCTGAAAACTTACATATGACCGCTGGCGACAGCTCTGTAAAATTTGCTTCAGACTATTTTGATGAAGGCGCGGAGCGTGATGGTGGTGAATATACTGTGCTAGGTGCTAATGGAGTGACAGAAGCAGAAGATGGCACGTTAACGTACGACTTTGACTGGGGCTCAGTGAATATGAATCCTACCACTGGTGAGTACACGGTGGAGGGCAATGGCTCCGGTGATGGCAGCTTTGATGTGCAATTCCAAGATGCCGATGGCGACAGCGCACAAACCACAGTACAAGTGGAAAATAGTATTGTGGTGGTAGATATCAGCATTGATTCTGTACGTGGCTTTGTGGACCCTGCCAATGCCACTGCAGATAGCGGCATGGTTACTGTAAATGGTACGATTGCCACCGTGGATACCACCGGTGAATCCAACACCATGACCGTTACCCTTGAGTATGATGGTGTTTTGTATGACGCTGAAGCCACACCTAATGGCGATGGCACCTACAGTTATTCGGTAAATATTCCTAGTGATGCTGTTATTGAATCTGGCGGCGAAATTCAAATAGCAGGCGATGGCATTAAGACTTCTGTAGAAGTTACAAGTGATGCCGGTGAACCCTTGGCCAATGACACCACAACCTTTAGTTATAGCTACTTTAATAAGGCTGCTGATGTGGACAGCATTCAAGGCTCCGACAATGTAGACATTATCGAAGGTATGGTTGTTGATTCTGCAAGCTATGAAAATAAAACCAATGCCACCAACCTTGGTAGCGCTGTTGGTAAAGAATATCATAGTGACATAGACACAGCTGGCGGTGATGATATTTTGAACTTCCAAAGCACTGGAACGCATGCCTATAATGTAGTATCTTTGAATGGTAATACTGTGAACGTAGACACAGGTACCGGCGATGATGAAGTAAGCATGTATACTTATGGTACAAGCACCACATCTGGTGGTACTGTGGGCATTAAAGCTCAAGGTGACGGTGCACAAATTACTATGAACTTAGGAGCTGGTAATGACAATATGGAAGTTGTTGCTGAAGGTGTAGGACCGCATAAATTTGCTGTAGTTGCCAGAGACACGACAGCCTCAAGTACCACCGAAACCATAAACACCATTGATTTGGGTACTGGCAATGATAATTTATATATG
>CAYJNG010000168.1:0-4266 GCA_964371505.1 uncultured Desulfovibrionaceae bacterium | reverse complement strand
CCTTTACACCCAGTAAGCGTGTGGTTTCAATATCTTTTGAAATGGCGCGCATGGCAAGGCCTGGCTTGGTGCGGTAGACTATCCAGAGTAAAATGCTTACCAAAATAATAGTCACACCGGGTACAAAAGCTGTTAAAGGCAAGATGTGCACATTGCCAAAGCTCCATTTTGTTACCATCCACTCCGGCTGTAATACAGGGCGGGGAAGGCCGGTAAAGACCACAACGGCAAGACTTTCTATGAGAAAAGAGACTGCAATGGCAGAGATGAGCGCAGAAATACGTGGCGCTTCACGCAAGGGGCGGTAGGCCACACGTTCCACCAGTACACCAAAGGCACTGGCCATAATAATGGCAATAACTGCAGCAACAGCCCAAGGCAAGCCAAAGGCAAAGGTACCAAAGAAAACAAAGTATGCCCCAAGCATTAAAACGTCACCATGGGCGAAGTTAATGAGGCGCAATATGCCGTATACCATGGTATAACCAATGGCAATCAGTGCATACAGCGAACCGAGGGTTAGGGCATTGAAAAAATGTTGCAGGAACATTTCAAAGCTCATGCGGCCACCTAATATGTAGAAAATTGATAGAAATTGTACTCGGCCCCAGTAAGAATATGGGCCTTGTCATTACCGAAGAAAGCGTACAAGCTACGCTCAAACTCATGGCTATATAGTATATAGTGCGGGAAAAGTACAGCAAAATACCTTCCTAGTCATGGCGGCGTATGCGCTAAAATGGTCATAAGGTGCCTTGCTAGCGCCTAGCACGAGAATCTTTATGGCAGTGATGTTTGAAATGCTATGTTTGAGATGAAATTTCTTAAGTATAGTTTAAGCCTTTTTTGTAAAAAAAGCCTCAGACTAATGACAAAGTATAGGGTAAAAGAATTATTTGTAAAATTCTGAGTTAAATATCAAGTTTTGTTTTTTGTTGCTTTAAAAGTGTGCTAAAAGTATTTTTTAGAATTTTACATTGCGCCAAAATGTCCCTTTCAGCGATAATGTGTTGCCGCAATTAAAGTTTTTTGGAAAAGGGGTCTGGGGAAAGAACCTTTTTTTCAAAAAAGGTTTTCCCCCAGTAGACTTTGTCCGCAATCTGAGGCTTTTTTACAAAAAAAGCCTTTGCGTACCTAGAATACGCAAAGGCTTAAAATACGTTATGCAGTAGGGAAATTACTTAGGTTGTACTTCGCCTATGTATACACGTTTGCCGTTTTTAATTTCTACGATACCGATGGGCATTTCAGCGTCATGGGTGTCGTTGATGGTAAGTACGCCAAGAGGCGTAGGCAGATCTTTAATGCTGGCAAGAGCTGCAGTTACAGCTTCTTTGTCAGCTTTACCGGCGCGCTTAATGGCGTCCATAATCATCATGTATGTGGTGTAGCCAAGGGTGGAGTTCACGTTGGGCTCTTTGTCTGGGTAAGCAGCATTCCAAGCGTCGGTGAATTTCTTAGCTTCTGCGCTCATATTGGGCATGGAAGCAGCATAAGGGAAGCCTGTGTTTAAGAAGCCTTCAGCAGCAGTGCCGGCAATCTTTACAGTGTCAGGGTTGTCCATGGCGTCAGCGCCCATGAGGCGGAAGGTGGCGCCAAGTTCACGAGCTTGCTTCATAATAATAGCGCCTTCGGCAAAGTATGCAGGCATGAAAACAATGTCAGGCTTATTGGAAATAAGTTCTGTAAGCTGTGCTGTAAAGTCGGTATCACCGGAGTTGTATTTTACTTCGCTTACCACTTCACCGCCAAGCTTGTTGAAAGCGCGCTTAAAGAATACAGAAAGGCCCACGGCATAATCGTTGGAAACATCCATGAGGATACCGGCTTTTTTAGCGCCAAGGCTTTCGATAGCGTATTGTGCAGCGCCAAGTCCTTGGTAAGGGTCAATAAAGCAAGCACGGAAGTAATATTTTTTGCCTTGGGTTACAAGGGGGCTGGTGCAAGAAGTGCCCACTACGGGAGTTTTAGCTTTTTCAGCCACTTCACCGCCGGCCATGGCAAGAGAAGAACCATACGTGCCAATGATGGCAAGTACGTTATCACGCTCTGTTAAACGTTTCACTGCGTTGGCTGCTTCTACTTTATCAGACTTATTGTCCACTACCACAAGTTCCACAGGGCGGCCCATAATGGTAGGCATTTGCTTGTGAGCAAGCTTTACGCCTTCCAGTTCTAATTGGCCACCAAAGGCATTTTGCCCTGTTAATGGTAAGTAAACACCAATTTTGATGGGTTCTTCGGCTGCAACGGCAGGGGCGGCGCCAAAGGCGAATACGCCAAGGGCCAATAAAAGTGCGCATTTAGCTAATTTCATTGAAATCTCCTCTTTATAATTTGAGCACAAAGAAGGTGCAACACCATGCGCGCCTTCTCTAAACTTTAGTTTGTATACACTTTTGTCATCTTACTGGCAATACGCAGGCCGTATAAATATCAAGTATGGCTTATTTTACAAAAATACGCACATAATTATCATATAATCTTGGTGAAATGCGCGAGAATCTATCTAGTTCTGCGCCAAGTTCTAGGCCTGGAATGATAGCCCGCACCACAGGCATCTCCAACTCTTCGGTGGTGATGTCCACATAAAGGGGTGTATACCCACGTTGCAAAAGTATGTGCTCCAAAAGGGCCACATTGCGCGTGGGGGATTCAAGGCTATAGTCGGGTAAGTCTTCCAAAAACTTCTCTTCAAGGCCCTTAATGGCTGGGCCCGAAGCCGGGCCATTGGGGTATGGGTAAGGCACTTCCGTTAAAGCAGAAAGAGCTGCCTTTTGCCCGCTCAGGCCTGCGCCCGTGGCGCGAATCACCTCGCCTTTTTTGTTAAGCACAAAGGCTTGATAACAAGGCACGCCAAATTCTGTGGTTAAGTCCATAAAATGTATATGAATGCCACGGGCTTCGTAGTCATCAAGTAGGGAAGCTAAGCGTTCATCGCGTGAGCGCAGTTTAAAGCAACGCGCTCTATCATAGGGCATGGTGGCCTCAGCATCGCGTTCTAAAATTTCTGTAAGGGCTGCCACCTTGGCCTCCGCAAGGCTATTACCCGAAGCAAGGCCCGTGGAGCCGGGGTTCATCATGAGGGTCACTTCATCTAAATTGCTAAAAAGAAACACGCATTGCGCCGGAACAAATTGCGTTTTATCGCTACCGTCAAGGGTGGCTTCACGCGCTTCTAGCCAATAGAGCGGCGCGTCGTCATAAGGCGCTTCCAAAGGCAGTGTGTTGGGGTTAAGTGCCGCATGGCCTTGGGCCACAAGTTCGCTGTACCTAGCACGGAAAAGAGGAATGGAGCCTGAGCGATCTTGAACCTTATCCCCGCGCACGGAAACATAAGACGATGCGCGTTCGATCATTTCCATGGAATACGAAGCACGCGCTTGTGCCACAGAAAGGCCTCGTCCGTAAGTGGTCGCTTGGCCCTTAAGGCTAAAATTATTGCGGCCGCTTTCTACCTGCATATGCACAGCCCATGGGCGTAAAAGAGCAATGGGAGAAAGGGAAGCTTCGTGGCGCATTTCTACGCCATCTAGCACGGCGCTTTCCACCAAAAGGCCTAAGGCACGTTGGGCAGTGTCTTGTGCCGGTGGGCGTGACCAAGCAGAGCCAGCCGTGGCAGCAAATTGCGCGTGAACCTCCGCTATGGGAGCTGCCTGCACCGTGTGACGTGCAAGGTTACTGAGGGTTTGCGCTGTGTACAAAGAGGTTAAGCCCTCGTCCTCTATTTCATCTGGATGGGGGAGCTTTTGATGTTGTGTAATATTTTCTGCAAAGAGTTTGGCCCAAGCTGTGTGGGCTTCTTTATCCTCTTGTTCGTGCCATGTCAGATAGGGCAGGGGAGTGAGTTCTTGGTACTGAACAGGTAGGGCAATTTTAGTGCTAAGAGGGGCAAGGGCAGGGTTCAGTATGGCGCACTCTAGTAATAATATTTCCACAATGGCTTGTGCTTGTGGCGTGCGCTCGGATTGCTGTAATTTTTCTGCAGCATCAAGAGATAACTCTACCAATGCGCGCAGTACATGGCGGTGCAGAAAATCATCCAGCGGGGCTTCTGCCAGTTGTTCGAAGCTTTCTTCAATGCTGAGCTCTGGTTCCGGAACGCAAGCAAAATAGCCTGTGGTAGATTCAGTAACGGTATGGGTATAGGCGTAATGTATATGTTTGGATGTCATGGTATGTGCGTTTTCCTATTGTGATAAATTTTCACTTGTATACTAAATAAGTGGGAATAGGTAAATAGAAAAGCGTTATGCTTGTGTGCTT
>CAYJNG010000167.1:0-4290 GCA_964371505.1 uncultured Desulfovibrionaceae bacterium | reverse complement strand
CTCCGGCGTGACAGGCCGGCGTTATAACCGACTTAACTACCGCTCCGCGTTTTCCTTGTGGCGTTACCGCCTTGGAAACATGCTTCTACGCAAAAGCAGCCCTGCTGTCAATAATTTTTTTATATTTTTTTGCACTTTTTTTAAAAAATTTTATTTTTTAATATGTTATGCTTTTAAAAAAAATCACACATACGCAGATGGCTCTTCTTATAAAGCTGCAGCAAGAGCCTTACCTAAGCGCTGCACAAGAAGACCTTGCACAGAGGCCAAAGCATCACTTTGCAGAGCGCCTGGGGCAAATACCACCATACGTCCTGCAGCCTCGCTAAGCACAGTTTCCACAGAGGCTGTACGTACCACAGGAGCACTATTACGCACCCCACCTACTATTTTACGCGCCGCCACGTGCACATCAACCACAAGGCCCACACCCATATTTTCAGCATCCACTGCCCCTACAGGTTTCCAAGTAGCGTTACTGCTTTGCTTTGCGGCAGCTTGGGCCTGTGCTTGGCTCATATTTCCCTGATGCACCACCGTAAGTAAAATTACATAACCTGCAAGGCTGGGGCTTTGTGTGGAAGCATATCCCGCATTTTTGAGTGTTTGAGACAAGGCAGCTTCCATGGCTGCGTCCTTTTTGCCATTTTTAGAAACATGCAAAGCTACTATTTTTTCTATGTCAGCGATTTTTTGGAGCGTTAAAGGTGTAGATTGTATAACTTGCGCTTGCTCCATAAATTGCTCTGGGGTTTTCTTTTGCTCTACACAAGCTCCCAAAAAAACGCATAAACACAGTACACATAAACTTCTATACAACATATTTCCCTTCTATTTTTTCTTCTCAAAAGAACGCACAACAGCCCAAGCGACAGCGTTTTCTAAAGCTGCAGCAGCCGTATCAGCCACCATGTCTTTTCCTTTTTCGCGAGGTGTTAAGTCCGTTACATATTCTTTATTATTTTTATCTTTTACACTTACACGAGCATCCATTTGCCAAACCATTACCTCATCACTGCCCATGGCAGAGCCCAAGGCAAGGCCTGCTAAAAGCCCCACTCCAGCTCCAATAAAAGCACCGTCAGCGCTAATGGCACCCCCTATTTGTGTGCCTAAAGCCAAGCCAGAAATGGTGGGTATAGCTAACTCCACGGCATCGGCCCCTTCTTTTACAGTGCCAAGCATGCCAAAGCGCTCCATGGTCACAGAAATAATATAATCCGCCTGCTCAGGTTCATAGGCCTCTTGTGCGCCATGTTCACTTTGCATAAGCGCAAAAATAGTCCCTTTAAGGTTTTCTTTAGCTTTAGTTTTATTGATAACCTCCACATAAATAGAAGGATTTTCCGCCACAGGCAAAATACGTAATTGCGCTGCCGGTGGCGGGGCAGGTGGCAATTCATTTTGTGTAGCGGCGCAAGCCGTTAAAAACATACAAAAGCATAAAAACGGTAAAATAAAATAATTTTTCATATTTTTTCCTTTTCTTTTAGCTACAAAAAAAAAAAATCTTTGTCCAGAAAATTAGCATGGTGCCCCGACACGCTCTTGACGTATAAATTTTTTGCCGTATGTTTCTTATGTTCAAAACACGCGCAGCAGGGCAAATACTTGAAGCCATGCAAACAGCGCACACAGAGGTCGGCATGGCAAAAAATCTTATTATAGTAGAATCACCCGCCAAGGTTAAAACCATTAAAAAATTTCTTGATGCCAAATATCAAGTTTTAGCCAGCGTGGGGCACGTGCGTGATTTACCCTCTAAAGTCTTGGGTGTTGATGAGTCTCAGGACTTTGCCCCCCAATATGAAGTTATCGACAATAAAAAGAAAGTGGTCAGCGATTTGCGCGCCGCTGCTGCCAAGGCAGATATCGTCTACCTTGCCCCCGACCCCGACCGCGAAGGAGAGGCCATTGCATGGCATGTGGCTGAGCTTATAAAGGATAAAGTGGATACCATTCAGCGTATCCAATTTAACGAAATTACCGCCAAAGCCGTACGTGAAGCCCTAGAAAACCCTCGCCCTCTCAATGAAAATTTATTTGACGCTCAGCAAGCACGACGCATTTTAGACCGTCTTGTGGGATATAAAATATCTCCCCTCTTATGGAAAAATGTCAAACGTGGCATTTCTGCCGGTCGCGTGCAGTCAGTGGCTCTGCGCCTTATTGTGGAAAGAGAAGAAGAACGCCGCGCCTTTACCCCTGAGGAATATTGGCTCTTTAAGGCACTGCTAAATGCCGATGCCCCCCCCGTCATCAAAGCGGATTTATATAAGGTGCGCGATAAAAAAGCGCATATTCCCAACGCCGAGGCCGCACAAGCCCTTGAAGATGACATGGCAGGCAAGCCCTTTGTGGTAGAAAAAATTGAGGAAAAAGAAAGACAAAAGGCCCCCATGCCGCCTTTCATCACCTCAACCTTACAGCAAAGTGCTAACCAACGCCACGGCTACACAGCCAAGCGCACCATGACCATTGCTCAGCGCCTCTATGAAGGTGTGGAAATTGGCGATATGGGTATAACAGCCCTTATTACCTATATGCGTACGGACTCTACACGCATTGCCGACGAAGCACGCGCCGCTGCGGCTGACTTCATTGGCAGTCACTATGGGCCAGAATTTTTACCCGAAAAAGGGGCCAAAAGCACACGCAAATCTGCCAAAAGTAAGGCCAGCGTACAAGATGCGCACGAAGCCATTCGCCCTGTAGATGTAGCTATCACCCCTGATATGGTGAAAAGCTTTTTACCGCCAGAACAATACACCCTTTACAAGCTCATTTGGGCCCGCTTTGTGGCTTCGCAAATGGCAGCGGCACGTTTTCACGACACCACAGTGACCATTGCCTGCGGCCCTGCCCAATGGCGCACCAAGGGTATTCGCATGCTTTTTGCCGGCTGGACGGCGGCTTACCCACGCTCTTCTGAAGAAAGCGATGCCGATTTACCGCCTTTACAAGAAGGCCAAGAACTTAAGCTGGAAAAGCTGACTAAGGAACAAAAATTTACGCAGCCACCAGCTCGCTACACCGAAGCATCCCTTGTGCGCGAGCTAGAAGAGCAAGGCATTGGGCGCCCTTCCACCTATGCTAGCATCATTTCTACCTTGCAGGATAGAGATTATGTAAGCCTTATGGAAAAGCACTTTGCCCCTACAGACTTAGGCTCCATTGTGTGCGAACAATTGCGCAATCACTTTGCCACCCTTATGGATGTGGGTTTCACAGCGCAAATGGAAGGCAACCTAGACAAAGTGGCTGAAGGCGAAAGCAATTGGGTAGACCTTATGCACGCCTTTAACAATGACTTTGTGCCTACCTTAGACGCCGCGGCCAAAAATATGCAAGCGGTGAAGGGCGGCCTTGATGCTGGCATTGCTTGCCCTGAGTGCAGCAAACCCCTTGTTATTAAATTTGGTAAGGCTGGCAGCTTCTTAGCCTGCAGTGGCTATCCCGAATGCTCTTATACTTCTAATTTTGAACGCAATGAACAAGGCGCCGTGGTGCCCGTAGCACGGGAAAAAGTAGAGCTGGAAGTGGTGGGCAAATGCCCCGAGTGCAGTAGCGACCTTGTCATAAAAAAAGCGCGTACAGGAAGCCGCTTTATAGCCTGCACGGGGTATCCCAAGTGCAAACACGCTGCGCCTTTCTCTACCAAAGTGCCCTGCCCTCGTTGCAATGACGGCACCTTAGTGGAAAAAAGCTCCAAGCGCGGTAAAATTTTCTACTCTTGCGATAAATACCCCCAATGCGATTACGCTTTGTGGGATTTACCCTTGGCAGAACCTTGCCCTCAGTGCAATTTTCCTATACTTACACGCAAGGTTATGCGCGGCGGTAGTGTTAAAGTGTGTTGTCCGGAAAAAACATGCAATTACACCAAAGCCGATGATGAGTAGAAATTTTATGGGCGCAGGCATTTCTCTGTAAGAGAAAGCCCCCCATGAACACTGTATAAAAATAGCCAATAGACATATCAAGGAGTACAAACATGGCCAATCCAACCGTTTTAATCGAAACCACCTCTGGTGACATTTTAGTAGAGCTTTTTGCAGACAAAGCCCCAAAGACCGTAGAAAACTTCCTTTCCTACGTGGATGACGAATTTTACGCCAACACCATTTTTCACCGTGTTATCCCAGGATTTATGGTTCAAGGTGGCGGTATGGGCGCCCGTATGGATGAAAAAGAAACCAAAGCCCCTGTAACCAACGAAGCCGATAATGGTGTGAAAAATGAACGCGGCACCCTTGCCATGGCACGCACCATGGACCCGCACAGCGCCAC
>CAYJNG010000166.1:0-4316 GCA_964371505.1 uncultured Desulfovibrionaceae bacterium | reverse complement strand
AAAACCTTTTCTGAAGAAAAGGTTCTTCCCCCAGACCCCCTTTCCAAAAAACTTTAACTGCGACAACACCTTACCTCTGAGAGGGACATTTTGCCGCAATGTAAAATTCTAAAAAATACTTTTAGCACACTTTTAAAGTGATAAAAAACATATTTTCTGTCGCAATAATGCAAAAAATTTGTAAAATTTATCCAGTACGCTTTTCACTCGAGGAGCATTTCTTGACAAAAAAAAGGACTAATGGTACACGCTTACTAGCGTTCTTCATCTGACATCATTTAGTAGAAGTACAATTATTTTATGAAGATAAAGACGCTACTCTAACAGGTGTTGTTTTGCGCGCGTAAAAATGCTTAAGACGTTGTTTGCGGTATATCCGTACTCATAACAGCGCCTACCCTTTTCTTTCAAAAACTAGGGTACGGCGTTCTTTTTTTCGCAGGAGTCTAGATGGATTTAGGCCGTCAAAAAAGTGCCCCCTTGTATGAGGCATTGGAAGAATTTCGTAGACGTCGTGTGGTACCCTTTGACGTACCTGGCCACAAGCGCGGCAGGGGTAACCCAGAACTTGTGAGTCTACTGGGGGAAAAATGCGTGGGCCTTGACGTCAACTCCATGAAACCCCTAGATAATCTTTGTAATCCTGTATCCGTTATTCGCGAGGCAGAAGAACTTGCCGCCGATGCCTTTGGCGCAGCCCATGCTTTTTTCATGGTGGGCGGCACCACAAGCTCCGTACAAAGCATGATTTTATCTGTGTGCAAGGCTGGGCAAAAGATTATTTTACCCCGCAATGTGCATAAAAGCGTTATTAATGCCCTTATCCTTTGTGGTGGTATTCCTGTATATGTAAACCCTGCCATACACGAGCGCATAGGTGTAGCCCTTGGCATGAAGTACGAAAACGTGGAAGCTGCTGTGAAGGCTAACCCCGACGCCGTGGCTGTTTTTGTCAATCATCCTACCTATTATGGTATTTGCTCTAACCTTGAAGCCATTACCAAACTTGCCCACGACCATGGCATGAAAATGCTGGTAGATGAAGCTCACGGTACGCACTTATCCTTTGCTGAAGGCTTGCCCATTGCCGGCATTAAGGCCGGCGCCGATATGGTGGCAGCTTCCATGCATAAATCCGGCGGTAGCCTTACGCAAAGCTCCATCTTGCTCTTAAGCGAAAATATTGACCATAACCACGTACGCACCATTATCAATCTTACACAAACCACCAGTGCCTCGTATTTACTCCTTTCCAGCCTTGATATTTCACGCCGCAACTTGGCTTTACGTGGTAAAGAATCCTTTGCCAAAGTTATACGTATGGCAGAATACGCCCGCGATGAAATTAACAGCATAGATGGTTTTTATGCCTATGGGCGCGAACTCATTGACGGTGTAGATGTGTATGATTACGACGTCACCAAGCTTTGCGTATACACACAAGACATAGGCCTTGCCGGCATTGAAGTGTATGACCTTTTGCGCGATGAATATGATATACAAATAGAATTTGGCGACATAGGCAATATTATGGCCTATATCTCCATTGGTGATCGTATTCAAGACATTGAACGCCTTGTGGGGGCGCTGGAAGATATTAAACGCCTGCATGCCAAGCCTGCAGGGGGGCAACATTTCACTGACTTCGTCATTCCCGAAGTGATTTACTCACCGCAAAAACCTTTCCACGCCGAAAAAGAAACGTTGCCCATTAAAGAAACCGTGGGGCGTGTATCGGCAGAATTTGTCATGTGCTACCCTCCCGGCATCCCCATCTTGGCCCCAGGTGAATTGGTAAGCCAAAATATTGTGGAGCACATACTCTTTGCTCGCGATAAAGGCTGCTCCTTACAAGGTGCTGCTGATCCTGTGGTGGATTTTTTACAAGTCATCAAAACGTAATACAATGCATGTAGGTATAGTGAAGGTAAAATATTATGGATATGTGGATTCATACCGCCAATGGGCAAATTAGCATTAGAGTAAATAAACAGCTCTATTCCATGGAAAGCGAATATCAAAAAATTGAAATTTTTGATTCGCCAGAATACGGGCGCCTTTTGGTTTTAGATGGCGATGTTATTTTTTCACAATCCGATGAATTTATTTATAATGAAATGGTGGTGCATGTGCCCATGGCTGTGCACCCCAATGTAAAAAAAGTACTCATTATCGGCGGTGGCGATGGCGGCGTGGCGGCGGCCTTTACACAATACCCAGAAATTGAACAAATTGACGTGGTAGAACCTGATTCCGTACTGGTAGAAGCCTGCCGTGAGTTTTTCCCCGAAACGGGAAAATGCTTCGATGACCCTCACGTGAACCTTGTGCAAAGGGATGGCTTACGTTTTTTACGCCGCAGACAAGCAGAATATGATATTATTATTAACGACTCCACAGACCCCTTTGGTCATACCGAGGGCCTCTTTACCAAGGAGTTTTATGGCAGCTGCTTCCGCGCTTTACGCGATGATGGCATCATGGTGTATCAACACGGCAGCCCCTTTTTTGATGAAGGGGAAACAGCCTTTCGTGCCATGCACAGAAAAGTGCATCAAAGCTTCCCCATCAGCCGCGTATATCAAGCCCATATCCCCACCTGCCCTGCCGGTTATTGGATGTTTGGCTTTGCCTCTAAGAAGTATCACCCCTTACATAATTTTGATGCAGGGCGCTGGAATAAGCGCAAGCTCACCACTTGGTATTATACCACAAATTTACACTTTGGCGCTTTCATGCTTCCCAAATACGTGGAAGACTTGCTCATTGAAGCAGAAAGCTATGATAGAAAATAACAAAGCAACATATTTTACCCCCATTTTTGCATAAGCAAAAACATTTTGGAGAAAACCATGGCAAAATTACTTATTGTTGGTTGTGGCGGTGTGGCTGGCGTTGCCATCCATAAGTGCTGTCAAAACAGTGAAATTTTTAGCGACATTTGCATTGCAAGTCGTACCCTTTCTAAGTGTGACGCCGTTAAGGCTGAGCTGGAAGGCAAAACCGCAACGCGCATTACCACAGCGCAAATTGATGCGGAAGATGTGCCGGCTTTAACTGCACTCATTAAAGACTATGCCCCCGATGCCGTCTTAAACCTTGCTCTGCCCTATCAAGATCTTACCATCATGGATGCTTGCCTAGCTGCTGGCGTGCACTATATCGACACAGCCAACTACGAATGCGAAGATACCAATAACCCCGAGTGGCGCGCCATTTACGACAAGCGCTGCAAAGACTTAGGCTTTACAGCGTATTTTGACTACTCTTGGCAATGGGCTTACCAAGATAAGTTTAAAGATGCCGGCCTCACCGCTCTTTTAGGCTCCGGCTTTGACCCAGGCGTTACTTCTGTATTTTCTGCCTATGCCTTAAAACATTATTTTGATGAAATTCACACCATCGATATTTTAGATTGCAATGGCGGCGACCACGGTTACCCCTTTGCCACCAACTTTAACCCAGAAATTAACCTGCGCGAAGTTTCTGCCCCCGGTTCTTACTGGGAAAATGGCAAGTGGGTAGAAGTGGAAGCCATGAGCATTAAGCGCGAATACAACTTCCCCGAAGTGGGCATGAAGGACATGTACCTTCTACACCATGAAGAAATCGAATCCCTTGCCAAAAACATCCCCGGTGTAAAGCGTATTCGCTTCTTTATGACCTTTGGCCCCAGCTACCTCATGCACATGAAGTGCCTTGAAAATGTAGGCATGCTCTCCACAGAGCCCATGGAATTTCAAGGGCAGCAAATTGTCCCCATTCAATTCTTAAAGGCCCTCTTGCCAGACCCTGCCTCCCTTGGCCCACGCACGCACGGCAAAACCAATATCGGTTGTATCTTCACCGGCATTAAAGATGGTAAAGAAAAATCCATCTATATTTACAATGTTTGTGACCACCAAGAATGCTTTAAAGAAGTGGGCAGCCAAGCCATCTCCTACACCACAGGCGTGCCAGCCATGATTGGCGCCATGCTAGTAGTGAACGGTGCCTACAAAAAGCCCGGCGTATTTACCCTTGAAGAATGCGATCCAGATCCCTTTATGGATGCCTTGAACAAATGGGGCCTACCTTGGGTTGTGGTGGAAAATCCCGATACTGTGGATTAATAAAACTTACTGAGGGGGAACTTTTCTGAAGAAAAGTTCCCCCTCAGACTCCCCCTCAAAAAACTTTCATGGCGGATGGAATTTTGTCTTTAAATAACAATTTTTGCCGCATGATAGTTTTTATATTTTCTTGCGGCCACAAATTTCGCTCACCGAAAGAATTACTACCGCTATGAAAGTTTTTTGGAAAGAGGGAGGGGGTCT
>CAYJNG010000165.1:0-4316 GCA_964371505.1 uncultured Desulfovibrionaceae bacterium | reverse complement strand
CGTGCGTAAACGTCGCGTATTGACCAGAGTTCACATCGAAGAACAAGCTTAGTGCGGCTCAGGGCTTGCCCCTGAGTTCATTACTAAATTTGCATTGCCGCATAAGTTTAAGGCTGCCCCAATTACAGAGGAGGCCTTTTACTGTGCGGCATTGTACTTTTTTATACTTGCCTTTTTTTGCAGCATTTCGTACATAGCTAAATGTTGTCAGTTTATTTAAGTTTTTTCCTTAGTTTTCCAATACAAAACACCACATTACACCGCCCATAGGGCAAATGAGATATTTATGAGATTTGTAGATGAAGCTGTCATCACAGTAAAAGCGGGAAAAGGCGGCCATGGCTGTATTTCTTTTCGCCGCGAAAAGTTTGTACCACGTGGCGGGCCTGACGGTGGCGATGGCGGCAACGGCGGCAATGTGCTTGTACGCGCTGACGCTCGCCTCTTAAGCCTATACGACTTTCGCTTAAAGCGTCACTACGAAGCCCAAAATGGCCAACCCGGCATGGGCAGCCAATGCCACGGGCGTAAGGGGGAAGATCTTTACCTACATCTACCCGAAGGTACGCTTATTTATGAGCAAGGCCCTGAAGGGGAAACCCTTGTGGCAGACTTAACAGATCCGGAAGCTGAATTTGTGCTTGCCAGTGGTGGTCGTGGCGGTAAAGGCAATGAGCACTTTAAATCTTCCACCATGCGTGCGCCGCGTTTTTCCCAACCCGGAGAAATGGGCGAAGAGCGCACCCTACGTCTTGAGTTAAAAATTCTTGCCGATGCCGGCCTTGTGGGTTTACCCAATGCCGGTAAGTCTACTTTTATATCTCAAGTATCAGCCGCAAGACCAAAAATTGCTGCCTATCCCTTCACCACACTGGTACCTAACCTTGGTGTCATGATAGATGAATACGACCCCGGCCGGCGTATGGTCATTGCAGATATTCCCGGACTCATTGAAGGCGCCCACACAGGCCAAGGCCTTGGTACACGCTTTTTAAAGCATGTGGAGCGCACACGCTTTATCGTACATATTCTCAGCATTGAGGATATAGACGAAAATGACCCATGGGCAGGTTTTGAGCTTATTAACAGCGAGCTGCGTCAATTTGATGCAGGCCTAGCCGATCGTGTGCAAGTGGAGGTGGTTAATAAAATTGACACCGCCGACGAAGAACGCGTGGCAGCCCTAAAAGCTCGCGCTGAAGCGGATAAACGCCCCATATTCTTTATCTCCGCCATGCACGGTGATGGTGTGGAGGAATTAGTGGCGCACATTTGGAAAATGCGCGACGCCCTTGACCAAAACGCACCTTTCTTGCATTTCAAAACCTTTGAAAAAGAAGAAGAGGAAGAATTCCCTGACATTGAAGTGGAATATGTTAAAGAATAAACCTTTATTCTGACCATTATAATGAGGGGAAGGAAGGAGCTTTTTGGCGCGAACAAAAGCCCCTCCTTCCCCTCATGCCCCTTTCACCTGCAAAACGCGCTTTATTTTTATTACTTCAAAATTCTCATCTTATATAAATGTTTACGCCACTAAGACTTTTGCTAGTGGTCAGTTAGCCCCTGCCCCTAAATGAAAAAGGAAAACAAACATGCTTAAGAAAAAACGTTTTTGGATTATTGCTATTAGTATGCTCCTCGTGGCATATGTGTACCAAAACTTAACCCATGAGCGTTTTGGTGCTGACCCTACGGGTGAGCGCTTAGCACGCATTGAGCAGATGCCCAACTATAAAAACGGTGCCTTCCACAACACCATGCCTGAGCCCACAAATTTGGTAAAAGATAATTTTGCCTACCGCATGTACGACATTCACTTTAATAAAGAAAAAGGAACGCGCGTACCCAGTGTGCCTATTCCTTCCAAAAAGACAGACCTAAAAGCCTTGGACGTTAAACAAAACCTCCTTGTACCGCTGGGGCACTCGTCTTACTATCTGCAATTGCAAGGTTTACGTTTTTTGATTGACCCTGTTTTTAGCCACTATGCAGCACCTTTTTCTGTACTAAACCGCTCCTTTGAAGGTAGTAATGTCTATACAGTGGACGACATGCCGCCCATAGATTATATTCTCATTTCTCACGACCATTATGACCACTTAGATTATGATGTGATGAAGGCCATGCAATCTAAGGTGCGTGAAAAGGTCATTTGCTCCTTGGGTGTGGGAGCGCATTTGGAGCTATGGGGCTATAAGCCAGAGCAATTACTAGAAGGCTATTGGTACGAGAGTTTTAGCCTAAAAAATGATGTACACGTACATATTTTGCCGGCGCGTCATTACTCCAGCCGCCTTTTTAGCAAAAACAAAACGTTGTGGGCAGCCTTTGGCATCATAGCCCCCACAGAAAAGATTTTCTTTAGCGGTGATACAGGCTATGGTGACCATATTGTGGAAATTGCGCAAAAGATGGGCTCTTTTGATACAGTAATTATGGACTGTGGTCAGTTTAATTCTAGCGGATGGCCGCATATTCACATGCTGCCGCAAGATGTGGCTCGCGCCAGTGAAGAACTTGGGGCAAAACGCCTTATCCCTGCGCATAATGGTAAATTTGCCATTGCCTTGCACCACTGGAAAGACCCATTGGAGCAAATTACTGAAGCCAGCTTAGGCAAAGACTATACACTACTCACGCCCATCATTGGGGATGTGGTGGACTTGGATACAGAGGGACAAACCTTCCCCGCTTGGTGGAAAAACGTACAATAATATGAGGTAAGCATGTTACAACCGCCCAATATTCTCACCATTGCCGGCTCAGATTCCGGTGGAGGCGCCGGCATTCAGGCCGATCTAAAAACCATCATGGCCCTCGGTGGTTATGGTATGAGCGTTATTACGGCCCTCACAGCGCAAAATGGCCTAGGGGTACATGCAATCCATGCTCCAGAGCCTGACTTTGCTGTGGCGCAATTACACGCTGTTTTGAACGGCTTTAAGGTGGCTTCTGCCAAAACAGGCATGCTCTTTTCTGCACCCATCATGGAAGCCCTTGCCCCTGAGCTTGAAAAGGTCGACTTTCCTTTAGTCATTGACCCTGTGTGCGTGAGTCAAAGCGGGCATACGCTTTTACAAGAAGACGCTGTGCAAACACTTAAAGAACGCATCATCCCCCTTGCTACCTTACTCACACCCAATAGGCCAGAGGCAGAATTCCTCACCGGTATGAAGATTAACAATGACACAGACATTGCCACCGCCGGTGAAAAACTTCTTGCCATGGGCGCCAAGGCCGTGCTCATCAAAGGCGGCCATTTTGACGCTTCCATCATGCTCACCGATTGGCTGTGCACCGTAGATGCTGATCCACAAGCGCTACACCAAGCCCATGTGAATACCACCAATAATCACGGTACAGGTTGCACCCTCTCCGCCGCCATTGCCACTTACTTGGGCCTAGAAATGCCCCTGCGTGTGGCCATTACCAAGGCGCAGGAATACGTGAATTTGGGCTTAAGAAAAAGCTATGCCCCAGGCCAAGGGCATGGGCCCTTAAATCACGCGGCTATAAAGTAGGCTGTATTTTTTAGGAGTAGTATTTTTTTGTGGGGGGAGAGGAAAAACCTTTTTGAAAAACGGTTCTTTCCTCTCCCCCCTCTCCTTTTCCAAAAACTTTTTATGGCGAACGACACGCATTTTTTAACAGCATGTTCTTCCGCGCTCCAGTCTAGGTATGTAGTATGACAGAAAAAGAAAAACGAGACCAAGGGCTTCTTTTTAAAAGCCATTATGATGCAGAACTTTTAGCTGAGGCCGATGCTTGCAAAGATACATGCCACGCCTTTAATCAGCTTTTGCCCTCACAGCATGCAGAACGCAGAGAGCTTTTGAAGAAGCTATTTGGCTCAGTGGGCAGTATTGTTGCTGTGCAAAGCCCCTTTTGGTGCGACTTTGGCTATAACATCCATGTGGGTATGAATTTTTACGCCAACCATGGCCTCACCATTTTAGATGGCGCCCCTGTACGCTTTGGCGATAATATTTTCATAGGCCCCAATTGTGGTTTTCACACGGCTGGCCATGCCATAGATAGTGAAAGAAGAAATGCTGGGCTAGAATTCGCCCACCCCATCACCGTGGGAGATAATGTGTGGTTTGGCGCCGCCGTGCAAGTGCTGCCAGGGGTGAGCATAGGGAGTAATGTGGTCATCGGTACCGGTAGCATTGTTACTAAAAATATACCCGACAATGTGGTGGCTGTGGGCAACCCTTGTAAGGTGCTACGAAGCATTACCGAAGAAGATACACGTAATGCACATAGCTTTGCGCAAAGCATAAAATAATATTTTCAATATCAAATTAGCCCCA
>CAYJNG010000164.1:0-4323 GCA_964371505.1 uncultured Desulfovibrionaceae bacterium | reverse complement strand
ACCTAAAAAGTAAAATTACATGCCGCCTAAATACGCTTCACGTACTTCGGGGCTGCTTAAAAGGGCTTCTGCCGTATCTTCTTTTACAATGCGTCCATTTTCCATAACATAGCCGCGGTGGGCAATACGTAGGGCTTGGTTGGCATTTTGCTCCACAAGGAAAACCGTCATACCATTGGCGTTTACCTGCTCGATGATGGAGAAGATTTGGCGAATGATAATGGGTGCAAGGCCAAGGGAAGGCTCATCTAAAAGGAGTAAGCGTGGGCGGCCCATGAGCGCGCGCGAAATGGCTAGCATTTGCTGTTCCCCGCCGGAAAGGGTGCCGCCTGCTTGACGGCGACGCTCTGCCAATATGGGGAAAAGACTGAATACATAGTCTTGATCGCGCTGAATTTCAGCCTTATCGTTGCGCAAAAAGGCGCCAAGGTCGATGTTTTCTTGTACAGTAAGGTCGGGAAAAATCAATCGCCCTTCCGGTACTTGGCTTACGCCACGCTTCACAATTTCGTGAGGGCGCATTGTGTGTATGGTTTCGCCTTCAAATTCTATGCTGCCACCGCGTATATTGTTAACGCCGCAAACAGACATAAGCGTAGTACTTTTGCCGGCGCCATTGGCCCCAATAAGGGTTACAATTTCACCTTTATTAATGGTAAGAGAAACATCGCGCAGGGCTTGAATATTTCCATAATAGGTATCTACATTACGAAGTTTAAGCATGGTCATCCTCGCCAAGGTAAGCCTTAATAACTTGAGGGTTGTTACGAATTTCTTCGGGAGTGCCCATGGCAATACGTGAGCCATACTCCATTACATAAATACGGTCAGACATGGACATAACCATATTCATATCGTGCTCAATAAGCAGGATGGATAATTTGTAATCCTCACGAATTTTTTGCACAAGGGTTTCAAGTTCCAAGGTTTCGTTGGGGTTCATGCCGGCGGCAGGCTCATCTAAAAGAAGCATGTTGGGCTCTGTGGCCATGGCGCGAGCAATTTCTAGGCGGCGCTGCGCCCCATACGAAAGGTTTTTGGCCTTATCTTCATAGAATTGATGCAAGTTAACCGTGCGTAAAAGTTCATAGCTGTGGTCTACGGCATCTTGCTCTTCTTGTCGCGTTTTTTTATCGCGTAAAATGGCGCCCAAAATACCAGCTTTTGTACGGCAATGGCGACCAATCATAACATTTTCCAGCACTGTCATATCAGGGAGCAGGCGAATGTTTTGGAAGGTGCGAGCCATGCCAAGGGTGGTGATTTCATGGGGTTTGCGACCATTTAAATGGTGTTTTTTCCCATTGGCGGTGTGCAAGTACACATCGCCTTCAGAAGGTTCATAAATGCCGGTAATGCAGTTAAAAAAGGTGGTTTTCCCTGCACCATTGGGGCCAATGAGGGCCACAATTTCCCCTTGATTAATGGTTAAGTCCACATCGTTTACGGCGCGCAGACCACCAAAATTACGAGAAAGAGAAGAAACTTCTAATACTGGTTTCATGGTATTACTCCTCATTTCCTTTGTTGCCGGCCCCTGAGCGTTTGCTAAGCGTATACTTACGCTGCTCGCCAGTTACAAGGCCTTGCGGACGGAAAATCATCATAAGCACCATGATGGCACCAAAAATGAGTAAACGGTATTCAGAGAAAGCACGCAAATATTCAGGTACAAGAATAAGAATTAAAGCGGCCATAATAACGCCGGATATGGAACCCATACCGCCAAGAACAACCATGGATAAAATCATGGCTGATTCCATAAAAGTGAAACTGGCAGGGTTAATGAAGGAGGTTTTGGCGGCAAAAATAACGCCGGCAAAGCCTGCCCAGCATGAGCCTAAGGCAAAAGCTGAGAGCTTTACCTTGGTAATATCAATACCCATGGCTTGTGCGGCAATTTCATCTTCACGCAGGGCTTGTAAGGCAAGGCCTACGCGGGAGTTTTTAATGCGCGAAATAATAATAATGGTAATGAGCACAGCCACCAACATGAGATAATAAATGTAGGTGGTGGTTTGCGCAAGATCCATTTCCATACCAAAAAAGCTTGGTGGGGGAATATTGGAAATACCGCGAGGGCCGCCGGTGATATCGCTCCAGTTTTGTAAGAATATACGAACAATTTCACCAAAACCAAGAGTAACAATGGCTAGATAGTCACCGCGTAAACGCAGTACAGGAAAGCCTAAGATTAGCCCAAAGATAACGGCCACAAAGCCGCCTAAGGGTAAGCAAACCCAAAAGCCCATGCCAAAGAATTGATTTAGTAAGGCATAGGTATAGGCACCTACAGCATAAAAAGCCACATAGCCCAATACCAATTGGCCGGCAATACCCACCACAATATTTAGGCCCAGCGCCAGCATAACGTAGAGCAGTGCTGAAACCATAATATTGGTTTGGTACATGGAGCTGACAATGGGCATGACAAGCAACCCAATAAACACTAAGGCAGGGATACCGCGCTTAAAAAAGAGTGTCTGCGTAAAAGCGCTGGTAGCTTCAGTAAGGGAAGTAGGTAAGGGGATAATGGGTAAGCCTTGTGCTTTGCGTTGAAAGCAAATGTGCCACAAAGTAGCCAAGGCAAAGGTGGCAGCACCCATAAAAAGGACGCGCTCCCAGCGAATGGTTATGGTGGAGTCCACAGTATTGATTTGTAATCCCATGAGCGGGAAGGTTAAAATCATAAACCAGATGGCAACTATGCTAGCTTTAAGTAAAGTGTTCATATTCAGTCCCCTTATACCTTTTGTACCTTGGCTTTACCAAGAATGCCATCGGGACGGAAAATAAGAATAAGGATAAGAATGGCAAAAGCAATCATATCTTCGTAGTTGCCGGAGAAGTAGCCCGTGGTGAAGCTTTCGCAAAGGCCAAGCACAATGCCTCCTAGCATGGCACCAGGAATGGAACCAATGCCGCCAAGCACTGCCGCTGTAAAAGCCTTAATACCGGCTAAGAATCCGATGGCAAAGTTCACTTGTCCCATATGCGACGCAATGAGCACGCCGCCCACAGCTGCCAAGGAAGAACCAATAATAAAGGTAAGGGAGATGATACGGTCGGCGTCTATGCCAAGGAGTAATGCCATCTTACGATTTTGTGCCGTGGCACGCATGGCTTTGCCCATTTTGGTATAGGTGATAAAAAGCGTGAGCGCAATCATGGCTATGGTGCTTGTTACAAGAATGATAAAGTCACTGGAGCCCATGATGTCCCAAGCGTAAAGAAATTCTAATTCGGGCAATAAGCGTGGAAAGGCCACAAAGTCTGAGGTTTGCGCCAAGATAACATAGTTTTGTAAAAAGATAGACATACCGATGGCAGAAATGAGCGGAGAAAGCCTCGGGGCGCCGCGTAAGGGCTTATAAGCTACTTTTTCTAGGGTGTAGCCATAAGAGGCGCACCAGATGATGGCCACCAAAGCAGCTATAACAAGAATGGCTAAAGCAGGGAATCCCATGATGCCAAGGGCGCTGGCCACCACAAAAGCTGTGAAGGCGCCAATCATATATACTTCACCGTGAGCAAAGTTAATAAGCTCAATGATACCATATACAAGGGTGTAGCCAAGCGCAATGAGCGCATAAATGCTACCGCGAGTAAGCCCGCCAAAGAAGAGTTCTATAAAGTACTGTATGTCCATGACAATCCGTCCGTATTATCTGATATCTGCTTGCCTTATGAGGGGGTATAACAAGTGGGGAAAATAAGATAAGGCGCAGTTTATGTTAGGAGGGGCTCCGTGGGGAGCCCCTCTGTGAGGTCTAATTAGTCGATAAGAATTTTGTTTTCCGTTTCCACGTACTTACCATCTTTTACTTGGTACATGGAAAGACCTACGCCAATGGGGTCGCCGTTGGCGCCAAACTTAATGGTGCCAGAAGGGGTTTCAATGGCTTCAGAGCGAAGAACATCCATAATTTTTGCAGAATCGGTGCTGTCGGCCTTATCAATGGCGTTGAGCAGGGCGAGTGCTGCAGAGTAAGCATTATAGAAGAAGGCGCCTGGTTCGGCGTTGAATTTCTTAAGGTGCTGTTCACGGGCCTTTTGGTAAATGGCAAGGGTAGAAGTGTCGGAAGGGGAAGAAGCGTATACGCCTTCTGCGTCCTTACCGGCCATTTTGATAAAGGTGTCGTCTTTTACGCCGTCAGGAGCCACAAAAGGTACACGTACGCGGTCGCGCTTCATTTGTTGTACAAGCTTAGAAGCAGTAGGGTGGTAGCCACCAAAGATAACTACGTCTACTTTTTCTCTCTTAAGTTTTTTTACGGTGGCGCCGTAGTCTACAGCGTCAGGGTTTACAGCTTCAAAAAGAAC
>CAYJNG010000163.1:0-4354 GCA_964371505.1 uncultured Desulfovibrionaceae bacterium | reverse complement strand
TTCTTCATGGAAAGCCATCCAAAACTTAAGCCTGTGGAAACCAACACTGCCGGTGTATTCCTTGCTGGCGCCTGCCAAGGCCCCAAGGACATCCCCGCTTCTGTGGCTCAAGGTTCTGCAGCAGCAGCCAAAGTTCTGTCTTTATTTGCTAAAGATATGCTTGAAAACGACCCACAAATTGCCAGCGTGCAAGTGCAACGCTGCGTAGGTTGTGGTAAATGTGTGCGCGTATGTCCTTTCGGGGCCATTCGCGAAGCTTCCATACGCGGCGAAGCCAAAGTTGAAGTGCTTGCCACCGTATGTCAAGGTTGCGGTTTGTGTACTGCTACATGCCCACAAGGCGCCATCCAGCTTTCACACGCAACTGATAATCAAATTCTGGCGGAGGTGCATGCGCTATGTCGCAAGTAAATAACGAGCTGAGAATAGTCGGCTTTCTCTGTAACTGGTGTTCTTACGGCGGTGCCGATACCGCCGGCGTAGCCCGTGCTACGCAACCTACAGACTTGCGGATTATTCGCCTCCCTTGTTCTGGTCGTGTAGATCCACTCTTCATCATGCGTGCCCTCATTGACGGCGCTGATGGTGTGCTGGTTTCTGGCTGTCACCCCCGTGACTGTCACTACAGCACAGGTAACTTCTACGCCCGTCGTCGCCTCGAAATGCTTAAGCATTTCTTGCCCATCTTAGGTATTGATCCAGGCCGCTTTGAATACACTTGGGTTTCCGCCTCTGAAGGTGCCAAGTGGCAACAAGTGGTCACGCAGTTCACGGCACAAATACACAAACTTGGGCCTGCACCGCGCATCGAAAATGCCGAAGCTCTCTTAAAAGTGGCAGAAACCGCCATGCAACCCTTGCGCCCCCTCGGCACAGGCGTTGCCGGCAACGGCGCCCTTGATGAGCTTAAAGCTGCCATTAAAGCTAAGCTTGGCGGCGAAAACGGCCTTGATGTGGTCATAGGCTGGAAACAAGGCCATGACGCTGCTCACGCTGCACCGCACTTCATGTTTGAAGAAGGTGATGTGGACAACCTTACTTGGGGCGCATTCAACGTACATAACCTTGCTACTTACCTTCCTTCTTGGAAGGGCAAAAAAGTGGGCATTGTTGTTAAGGGTTGTGATTCCCGCTCCATCGTAGAACTTTTGCAAGAAAACCTCATCAATAAAGATGAAGTGCATGTTTTCTCCATGCCTTGTGAAGGTACGCTGGACATGCAACGCGTAGATGAAGCTCTTGGTCGCTACAACAAGATTGACAGCGTAAGCACCACTGCCGACGCCGTTACCATTGTGGCCGATGGCAAAGAGCATAAGTTTGCCATGCAAGACTTTGCCCAAGGCAAGTGCTATGGTTGCACCACACCTGCTGCTGTTATGGCCGATGAGCGCCTTGGCGGCGCCCCCACCCCTGTGGGCGAAGGTGTAGTGATTCCTCGTGAACTTGCCATGCTAGAAGCCATGAGCCTTGAAGAGCGTCGCTCCTTCTGGGCCGGTCATATGTCACGTTGTGTGCGTTGTTACGCTTGCCGTAATGCCTGCCCCATGTGCGTATGCCGCGACCACTGCATTGCCGAAACACGCAATCCGCATTGGCTCTCACAAGATGACAGCGTAAAAGAAAAGCTCTTCTTCCAAACTGTACACGCCTTGCACCTTGCAGGCCGCTGCACAGGTTGCGGAGAGTGCCAACGCGCTTGTCCTGTAAACATACCCATTCTTGCCCTGCGTCAGGTTTTAGGCCGCACATTAGGGCAACTCTTTGACGGTTACAAAGCCGGTATGAAGGCAGACGCCACACCACCGCTGCTTGGTTACTCCGTGGAAGAGAAGAATATCATTGAGAGGGAATGGAAATAATGAGCAACGTACGCTTTTTACAAAAAGATGCCCTGCCTGCCTTCTTGGCAGAGCTTGGTAAAAATGGTGAAGCTCGCGTGATGGTTCCCACTCCCGAAGCTAAAGCCATTGTATTTGCCCCTTACAAAAGCGGCATGGAAGTGACCTTGGAAAAGGCCTCCGTGTCCCCTAAGGCTGCAGTACTTCCTGCTTGCGAAACCCTTGTGACTTACCGTCACGTAAAAGACGCCGAAGACCTTGGCAAAACCACCCTTACCTTGGATGATGCCAAGCCTGCGGCCCCTGTGACCGTATTTGGCTGCCGTCCTTGTGACGCACGTGGCTTTGCTGTGCTTCAGCGCCCCTACACCGAAGGCCCCCACGCCGACCCATACTTTGCTAAAAAGTATGAGAACCTCACGGTTATCACCCGCGCCTGTACAGAAACATGCTCCACATGCTTCTGCCACTGGGTGGGTAGCGGCCCTGCCGACACCGAAGGCTCTGACGTGCTCTTCACCGAAGTAGAAAACGGCTATGTGCTCACAGCCGTTACGGAAAAAGGCGAAGCCCTCTTAAAAGCTTCTTCCTTACCTGAAGCCGATAAAGCTCAAGCTGACGCTGTACCTGCCTTGCACGAAAAGGCCAAGGCCAGCCTTGGTGAAGCTCCTGATCTTTCTGCAGCTAAAGAAAGCCTTGCCGCCATTTTTGACGAGCAAACCTTCTGGGAAAGACAAACGGCTCAGTGCCTTTCTTGCGGCGCTTGTACCTACATTTGCCCCACCTGCTATTGCTTTAACATCACCGACGAAGGTGATGGCCTAGGCGAGGAAGGCGGCAAGCGTATGCGTACTTGGGATACCTGCATGGCCTCTCACTTTACTCGTGAAGCGAGCGGACACAACCCACGTACCAAGAAGGCTTTCCGTATGCGTAACCGTGTTTCGCATAAGTTCAGCAACTACCCCATGGTATGGGCTGACAACTTTTCTTGTAATGGTTGCGGACGTTGCATAAGCCAATGTCCCGTGCATCTTGATATACGCTCCATAGTGTTGGCAGGTATTGCCACAGCAAAAAAAGCGTAAGGAGTAGACATGAGCGCAAAGAGAACAACAGGTGCCAAAAAAGCTCCTGCGGCTAAAAAGCCCGCAGCAACTACCACTAAAAGTGGTGCACCCAGAAAGACAGCGGCGGCAAAAGTAGCAAAGGTGGCAGACGAAACTTCTACACCCAAGGCCCAAACAGCGGCCACTGTGGAAGATTCTGTAAAGGACTCTGCGCGCGAAACTACCAAACAAGCTGCCTTGGCACAAAGTGAAATCACCCCCCCAGCAAAAGCCGCTGCCATAAGCCCTGCCATCAAAAGCAGTGCAGAAGTAGCCGTAAAGCAAGACAGCTCCGTAGCCGTGAAGGAAACTTCTGAAGTGGCTGTGAAGCAAGAAAGCGCTGTGGTGGTAAAAGAAGACGCCCCTGTGCCGGCTGTAAAAGAAAAGGCTGGAGTTCCAGCTGTAAAGGAAAAAGCTAAAGTGTCTACTGAAAAGAAAAAAACGACGTTTACTCCTATCAACCTTGGGCCTAACCCTTATTTGCCCCACGTGGCAACGGTCATCGAGGTTATCAAGGAAACTCATAATATCATGACCTTCCGCGTTGTCATTGACGACGAAGAAGCCAGAAAAAACTTTGTGCATTTTGCCGGTCAAGTGGGACAACTCTCCCTCTTTGGCGCTGGTGAGTCCACATTCGTAATTAACAGCCCCCCATCGCAAAAAGACCATTTGCAATTCTCCGTTATGCGTACGGGTGAAGTGACAGAAGCTTTACACAAGCTTTCTGTTGGCGACAAAGTGGGCGTTCGTGGCCCTCTTGGTAACTGCTTCCCCCGCGAAGAATGGAAAGGCAAAGACATCTTCTTCATTGGTGGTGGTATTGGTATGGCTCCTATCCGCACCATTATGCTTGATATCCTTGACCATAAGGCAGATTATGGCAAAGTAAGCTTGCTCTACGGTGCTCGTTCTCCTCAAGACATGGCTTTTAGCTATGAGCTTGACGGTTGGATGAACGATAAGAACCTTGACTGTCACCTAACCATTGACAACCCATCTGATGGCTGGGCACATAAAGTGGGTCTTATCCCCCATGTGCTCACCGACATCAGCCCAGACCCAAGCAAAACTGTGGCCGTGCTTTGTGGCCCTCCTATCATGATTAAATTCACGGTAGAAGCGCTTTTAAAGCTCAATTTTGCCCCAGAAAACATCATTACCACCTTGGAAAAACGCATGAAGTGCGGCATCGGCATTTGTGGCCGCTGTAACCTTGGTAGCGGTTATGTGTGTGTGGATGGGCCTGTGTATTCTTGGGCACAGCTCAAAGAGCTTCCCCCTGAATTATAAGCCATAAGCGCATAAAAGCTCAGGCGGTGTATATTCATACACCGCCTTTTTTTATGCACTAGCTCCACCACAAGAAGCACAAAGCAAAAACAAATTACACTGGCATAAGTA
>CAYJNG010000162.1:2864-4385 GCA_964371505.1 uncultured Desulfovibrionaceae bacterium | reverse complement strand
CCTGAAGCAAATACCCAGTATGTCAACGTAACTTTTCGCTTTTCAACAAGCTGTTACGGGCGAATAACCTTAGAAGCAAGCTGTAGACTTGTTACTATATCCAACATATTGGAGGTTTCCCCCACAGCTTTTTGCTCCACAAGCTCATAATGCATAAGGCAAGCGCCGCATACCATCACATGCACGCCGGCCTTTTCTAAGGCTTGCAAATGCTGCAGCGGGGCTCCTTGGTTTGCGGCAAGTTTTACGCCACCATTGAGCAGCACCACGCGCCATAAATCCTCGCCCATTTCCGGTAACGTTTGTAAAAAAGTTGTCATTAACTTACTGCCAAGTTCATCATCACCGCGGCCAAGCGTTTCTGTGGTGATAAATACCAGAATTTTTTCCGCTTGCGCGCCGCTTACATTGGCATCTTGAGCACTGGTACTTACGGCTTCGGGAGCGCTCGGTGCAAAGGCTGTTTCGACGTCACTTTTTACCGCCATAAGCACAAAATTTTCCCCTTGCGGCTCGCTTTGCACACTAAAACCCTGTTGCGCTAAGTACCGACTGACATTTTCCACCGCAGGGGCATTGCCCACAAGTATTTGCAGTGTGTCTACGGTATTTTCTTGTAAAAATTTGCGGCAAGCCACTACAGGTTGCGGACAAGGAAGCTGACTAAAATCTAACATAAACACCCCAAATAATAATCTATGAAATAAGTACCCATAAAGGTAAAGCCTGCCAAGCCAAGGCTAGTTCTTTGTCTTTTTGAACACTTTGCGGCGAGACGGACTCTAAAAGCTTTTTAAAGTCCGCAGAATGATTCATATGCACACGATGGCAAAGCTCATGTAAAATAACATGTTCCACCAAATATGTGGGCAACAGGAGTAGTCGCCCGTTAAGGTTAATATTACCTTCGGCTGAACAAGACCCCCAGCGCCCACGCTGAGCCCCTATGCGAATATGCTGCACTGTGAGCCCCATACGATGCGCTAAAGCCAAAGTACGCTCTTGCAAAGGAGGTGCAGCTTTTTTCACGAGCCATTTTTGTAAAAGAAGGCAACAGGCTCGCACTTCAGTATCCTTAGCGTAGAGAATAAGTTCACTGCCACCCAATGCTGCGCGTGCTTCTTGAACCTTTGCATAACCGCCACGCTTAGCTTGCATGCTGACCGTAAAATCCTGCTGCACAAGGGGAAGGGATATGCTTACAGGTAAAATATCCACCTGCAAGCTACCGGTAATTTTTTGTAAGCAATGCTCTGCCCTTTGCGCTTGAGCAGCGCGAGGTATCAACTTATCAAGAGTTTTTTGTAGCCAAGGCAACATGGCATGCACAAAATCTTGTAAGGCTTCATGGCTATAGCGGCGCTGAGCCGGAACTATAAGCTCCACAAAGCCCTGTGCATTCACACTCATTTTTACCTTTTTTACTCTTGAGGAAAGGCGTACAGTGCAAGGCCATACTATACCTTCAGCTAAGGGAGCCATCAGCGGAGTTTCATACTGCGTAGTTTTTGGCTGCGCAGT
>CAYJNG010000162.1:0-2764 GCA_964371505.1 uncultured Desulfovibrionaceae bacterium | reverse complement strand
AGTTTTTGGCTGCGCAGTGGCAACACGCCCAGAAGCAAAACGGCTTCGCAATGCGTCTAAAAACATGATGCTATGCTTGTAAGGAGCCTCTGAAGGAATCCCAATCGGTAATACCTAATTGGTCGCAGAGTACGGATAATTCATCTATGATTTTAAAAGCAAAATCAGGTTGCATAAAGTTTGCTGTACCCACTTGTACCGCATGAGCGCCCACAAGGATAAATTCCAATACGTCCTCAGCGCTACTAATGCCGCCAAGGCCCACCACAGGAATATTGACCGCTTTTGCCACCTGCCACACACAACGCAAAGCCACAGGTTTAATGGATGGCCCTGATAAACCGCCAATGATATTGGCCAAAGCAGGACGGCGCGTGCGCACGTTAACACCCATGCCAGAAAGGGTATTGATGCAAGAAATCATATGGGCACCAGCGCCCTCAACAGCGCGAGCAATCTCTACAATATTGGTCACATTGGGGGAAAGCTTCACCATAACTGGCGTATTGCGCGAAACTTTACACACAGCTTCTGTCACTTTAGCGGCCATGGCAGGGTCTTGCCCAAATAAAATGCCGCCTTCGTGTACATTGGGGCAAGAAATGTTTACTTCTAAAGCAGCTACGCCTTCTTCTGCCGTTAAAATATCGGCAAGTTCTGCAAACTCAGCAGCACTTGAGGCATAAATATTAGCAATAATAGCTGTTTCCTTCCATGGAAGGCGCGGTAATTTATCCTTTACAAAGGACTCAACACCATCGTTTTGTAAGCCCACAGCATTGAGCATGCCGCCCACCGTTTCTGAAATGCGCGGTACAGCATTACCAGCGCGCGGCTTTAACGAAAGCCCCTTTACGGAAATACCACCAAGGCGAGCTAAATCACCATAGGAGGCAAATTCCAGCCCATAACCAAAAGTGCCGGATGCAGGAATAATGGGATTTTTTAATGTAAGAGGGCGTACCCCTGGTAAAGTAACAGAAAGATTCATGGCAAATACTCCAAGCCTTTAACAAAAAAAATGGAAAATTTAATCTAGGGTAATTTGATCTGCCCAAAATACAGGGCCATGTGTACACGTTTGCACTGGCCACTGCTTTTTATCTTCCACAGGCCAAGCATCGGTAGTGTGTGCTACACAACCAAGGCAAGCACCCACACCGCAGGCCATGCGAGATTCTAAAGAAAGCTGTGTGCGCACATTAAGCTCTTGTGCCATTTTTTGCACGGTTTTTAAGAAGGGGTCTGGCCCGCAGGCAAGCACAAGACCATCTTGCTCTGCCATATCCTTCATACCTTCACGCATGGAGAAAATAAAGTTATCCAAATCACCCGGAACAGTTTCGCGCAAAGTATCCACTGTAATGCGTTCATTCAAACTATCTAAGGGGTAGCAGCGCTGCGAAGCACGATGGCCAAATATCATGGACAAATTCCAAGGTTTTGGATGTTCATGCACATAACCCACAAAGGGCACAATACCCATGCCGCCTGCCAAAAGTAAGGTGGGCTTTTCTGCTTCCACAGCAAAACCATTACCAAGGGGCCCCCACACTTGCACTAAGTCGCCCTGCTTAAGTTTGGCCATGCGCTCTGTGCCCTTACCCACCACTTGAAAGAAACAAATAAGATGTTGTGGTGTAACGTGGCAAATACCAAAGGGGCGTGCCCAAGGAATTTCAAAACCAAAAGAGGTGGGGCGTAACATAACAAATTGGCCAGGGCGCCAATTTTTCCACTGGGGATTTTCGAGGCGAAGCGCAAAAAAACTATGATTATCGGTGGTTTCTGGTCCAAAAGGTACAAGATCTAAAACTTTAACCTGCACAGATACAGCATTTGACATGACTCATCCTTCATACTTCAATTTATCCAAATACTTTAGTGCCTCCACGGCACTTGGTCAAGGGTTTGCACCGCATAAAAATTTTCTTAAAATAAAAAAATGGGGCTACTCTCAGACCAATTCCAAGGTAGCCCCATTTAGACTTTTTATTTCTAAAAAAATGTGGGTTTTTTTAGACTGTATTTTTTGAGAAGAAGGGTCCCTTCTTCTCGGCATTCTTAGCTAACTAAGCTTGTATTAGAAGCTGTAGTTAAAGGTAAGGGTAGCTTTGTAAGCGTCACGTTGATCGCCAACTACGCTGCTGCCCCAAGTGTCTTCGTCAAAGCCGTTGATGATGTAACCAAGTTGTACAACAGCTTGAAGGTTTTCATAGATTTGGTAAGTAGAATCTAAGTTAAATTCTACAAGGTAATCGTTTTCGGTGAGGTACATGGTGGAGAAGCCAGAACCATATGGGTTCTTCATGTAGTCAGCATTCTTCTCAGCGTTAGTACCGCCCCAGTAAGCTACGCGGAAGGTATGGGAAAGATCTTCAACGAAGGACATTTTGGCAAGTTGTAAGCCAATACCCCAGGTACCGGAGTAGCTGAGCATGTTGTCATAACCTGTGCCAGGGTTCCAGCCAAGTTCGTTACCATCACCCATGAAGGAAGTGAAGTTACCGCAAGGGCTGATGTAAGGCATCATTTCAGAACCATCACGGATATCGTCGTCATCGCCGGAACCGTACCAAGCGAAGATACCTGGGGTACCCCAATCCATTTTGTATTCTACAAGACCCTTAATGAGCCAACCAGAACGTTGTGCGTCTACACGAGTAGTAGCGCCAGTGCTGTTGTTAGTAGCAGTGTAAGTACCGCTGTAACCTACGGAACCGTAGTTGAAATCAAGTTCAAAGTTCCAAGCGTCCATTTGGTA
>CAYJNG010000161.1:2316-4400 GCA_964371505.1 uncultured Desulfovibrionaceae bacterium | reverse complement strand
GCATCATTAATGCCCTGCACTTCAATGGTCACATTCTTATAGTCCCATGCGCCGTTGTCGTCCTTCACATAGATGGTGAAGTTTTCTGTGGGCAAGGCATCGTCGCCATCATCGCGGCGTTGCAGGGCAAGGAAGGCAAGGGCGGTATCAGCGCTGCCTTTGGCTTCATCCCATGTGTATAAAGTGTAGGTATAGTCACCGGTGGGTTCACCGTTAACATCCATATGTAATTCCATCTTGCCGTACAAGCCGTAAACAACTTTTGCTTCAAGGACGTTCTTATCGTTGTAAACATCCTCTACTTCGCCGTACTTTAAGGCATTATGCACATCTAACTTATCAAGCTCTTCTAAAATGGGGTTATTGATATCATCGCCCACAATTTCATAGAGTTTGGCAAAGGCGTCAGAATCAGCTAGGTCATACAAGGGGCTATCGGCAGGCACACCCTTAGCATCAAGGAAAGCCTTATAGATGGCCACCAAGCCTTCATTACCCAGCTCAGGACGGGTCACACCCACGCTGTACGCATCGGCACTTAAAGTATCATCATGGTCAGTGGCCATAAAAGAACCCGTTACAGAGTTAGCCACATTTCCGGTATTTTCATCAATATTATGTTGGCCATTACCTTCCGTAAATACCAGCACAGGTCTGTCATTGGTGCCTTCAATGGTGAGGGTAACATCCTTACTTTCAACAGTAATATCACCATCACTTACCGTAAAGGTAAAAGTAAAGTTTTCCTTATCACCTTCATCCATCATTTGCGTGGGAAGGGCGTCGTTATCAATCTCATAAAGATAGGTGCCTGTTTTACTGTTAAGATACAAAGTACCATAACCATTATCATAGGCTTTATCAAAGAGAGGATTATTTGAAGACTCCTCTTTCCATAGCTTTGCGTCATACACAAATTCAAAAGTCAACGCTTCAATATCAATATCCGTGGCAATAACTTGGCCTAAAGCAAAAGGCTTGCCAGGGTCAGGGGCATTTTCAAGAAGTTCATTACCCACCCAGATACCATGACCGGACTCTTGTACCAAGAGGTCATTAACATGATGAATAACAGGTGCATCGTTCACACCTGTCACAGTGAAGGAAATATTCTTAAAGTCCCATGCGCCGTTTAAGTCTTGCACATAAATGGTGAAGTGTTCGGTGGGCAGGGCTGCTTCATTATCATCACGCATTTGCAAGGCCCAATAGGCGGCTTCGTATTCAGGCCCTAAATCTTTAGCTTGCTCTAAGGTGTACAAGGTGTAGGTATACACACCATCGGTGGTGGCATCTTCAGTATTGGTAATGGTCAAAAAGCCATATAAGCCGTTGGCTAAAGCACCAGCGCTGTCGGGTAGTACATTACCTTCTTGATAGGCATCACGGTCACCGGCATGGGCTGCGTCAATGGCGGCATCAAGATTATCTTCCAAGGCCTTAAACGCGGCATTGGCCTTATCAAGAGCCGTATCAAAGGGATTGTTAGCCAAAAGAGCTTCCAATTGATCAGCCACAGCTGCATATTCAGCACGAATGTCACCAAGAGCCGCATCTAAAGAATCAGTAAGCAAACTTTCTACAGAGTTAAGAGCTTTGGATACCAAATCATTCAACCCATCAACATCGGGAATTTTATTGAACTCTTGTTTCATGAGCGAGCTCAAAGTACCCACAAGCACATCCCCTAAAGGATGCCCGATGAGATCTTCCAGCTTTTGCAACTCGCCGCCCAATTGTGTTTGCACAGCGTCCATGATTTTGTCCACAGTGTCATTCACAAAACCGTCAACATCAAGCGCTGTCTCAAGCTTATCAAATGCGTTGCCTAGTTTATCAATCTCACCTTGCAAGACGTTGGCAAGCTTGTCTAAAAGGCCTTCAGCATTATTCACTGCGGCAGCAAAATCTATGGCAGCAAGGTCTTCTAAACGATCCACAACGTCTTTCACTATGGGAAGCTCTTTCACATCATCTTTAAAATCGCGCACGCCTTCTAAAGCGGCAGCAATTTTGTCGTAAGTTTCGTCGCTCAACAAGTTGGGATTAATATAAGATACGTAATAAGTGGCTGTATCTACAAT
>CAYJNG010000161.1:0-2216 GCA_964371505.1 uncultured Desulfovibrionaceae bacterium | reverse complement strand
TCAAAAGTAAGAATGGGCTGATCATTGGTACCTTGAATGGTTACCGTGGTGCTGATAAGCACAGGCTCATTGATACCATCGCTCACGCTAAAGGTAAGAGTTTCTACACGACTTTCGCCCACGTTGAGCCCTTCAAGAGCGTCATTGGCAGTGAAGGTGTAGGTAAATTGCCCAGAAAAGCTATCTACAGAAATATCCCCATAAAGCAAAGGTGCGCCCACATAGGTATAGCGCAGTTGATCACCTTCTGGGTCAGTGGCATTGATTTGCCCATGAGCCACAAAGTCACCGCCATAGCTTTGATTAGGAGCATTGGGGGACAAAGAACCATCAGCATTGCGTCCCACGCCGGACTCAAAAATATCTAAAGAGCTGGTAAAAGCATCAGGGCCGGCATCAGGCAACACAGTAATGCCTGTAATAGTGGGGGCATTATTAATGTCGTCAGCGCTATCGGCTGCTAACAAGGAAATACCATTATATTCTTGATCAAGACCACTCATTCTATCAAGGCCGCCAAGCAAGCTTCCGCCAATGGTATCCACGCTAAAACCGCTACCTTGCGGCGCAGCGGCAGCCGGACCAGCAGCAGGCATAAGATCATCACCAAGAGCAGCAAAGAAATCCTCACCGGCTACTTCAGCACCTTCAATGAGGAAGGTAGGCATATTCTCTGCATTATAAGCTACGTAAAACTCTACAAGGACAACGCTTGAGCCGTCTTCAAAGGCCATAACAAGGTTGTCGTCAGTACGCGTTAGCGTAGCATCAGCAGAAGGAAATTCAAAAACTAAACGATCTTCCGGCTGCGGCGTAAGAGTAACAGTTTGCCCTTGAGCTGGTTTTTGTAAGAGTATATCGGCCATAACATTTCCCTTTATTTTGAGAAGTTACACATGCGTACGTACCACAAAAGAAAAGCATGCTATTATGTAAATAGAAACAAAAAAGGGCGACACTAAAAAGTTCGCCTATAAAGTATGGGGGGTATAGCGGCATTGCAATATAAACGCGAGGATAAGGGGGCGCAAGCCGACGAGGAATAACCCTCAGGTTACATAAATGCTGTAACCCTAAAGCCGCCTCACAGGTAGGTGAGACCGCCTTTTACAGGAACATCTTTATTGAAGACATTCACACGTGTTTTTCACGTGATTTGTAAGTATCACTTACACCACATTGCGTCAATATTTTTCTACAGAAAAGAACAATTATTTCCCTTTTTTATCTCATAGTAAATAGCTACTGAATAAAAAATAATTTTACTACACATTTTTTCATATACAAAGTAGCCATCTGAAGCTTGCGCAAATAATCACAAATAACAGTCACTTTTCCACTCATATGGCGTATTTACACCTATGGCATTTGACAAGACGCTTTAACCTATGATAGTTGGCGCTATTGCTTTATAGTAAGAACTCTTTTTTGCGCGCACCATTTTGGAGGTTTTTTACTAAAAACTCTCAATATTGGTTTTTGCGCAAATTTTCTTATGGAGCATTGGCTTGTGTATGCCCCCGTGGGCATTTTTTCGGGGCACCCTAAAATTTTTATTTTTTACGGAGTTTATCACATGAATAAAGGTAAATCTTTATTACTCGCTGGCCTATCCATTGCCATGCTCGCCACACCTGCCTTTGCTGCAGAAGAAATTAAACTTGGCGTAGCTGGTTCTCACACAGGCGACTTGGCTTCTTACGGCATCCCCACTTGGAATGCCGCTGTACTTCTTGCTGAAGAAATCAACGCCAAGGGTGGCATTGACGGCAAGCAAGTTGTTATCGTAGCACAAGACGATCAATGTAAGCCAGAGCTTGCCACCAACGCCGCCACCAAGCTTGTTTCCGATGAAGTAGACGTAGTACTTGGTCACATATGCTCCGGCGCCACCAAGGCTGCTTTGCCTATCTATAACAATACTAAGATTGTTTCCATGTCTCCTTCGGCTACCACCCCTAGCCTTACCACCAGCGGTGAAAACCCTTACTTCTTCCGCACCATAGCCAACGATGACGCACAAGCTAAGCTTTCTGCTGCTTTCGTAAACGATACCATTAAAGCTAAAAAAGTTGCCATCATTCACGATAACGGTGAATACGGCAAAGGCTATGCCGAAAACAACAAAAAGCTTTTAGAAGCAGCTGGCAAAGCCGAAGTAGTTCTTTTTGAAGCTGTAAACCCTGACGCTGTAGACTACGGCGCCACCGTAAAAA
>CAYJNG010000160.1:0-4425 GCA_964371505.1 uncultured Desulfovibrionaceae bacterium | reverse complement strand
CCTGCCATATATCCTTTACCAAGGATGTTACCTGACATGATTTCACCGCAAGCAAAAACGTTGGGGGATTCTTTACCGTCTTGCATGATGACGTGCGCCTGTTCGTTTACCTTAGTACCTTGATAGGTGAAGGTAATACCGGGAGCTAATGCATAGCCGTAGAAGGGAGCCTTATCAATGGGGCGTGCCCAGTTGGTTTTGGCAATGGCAAGACCTTCGGTGGCGTTGCCGTCGAGCTCGTCAGGGTTGAAGGGCTTATCTACCTTACAAGCAGCGTTAAATTCTTTTACTGTCTTCATGAAAGTATCCACATCAAGGCCTAACTTGCGAGCAAGCTCTTCCAAGGAATTGGCTTCAATGGGAGGGAATACGGAAGGCATGAAGAGGTCAATGGACTTGGAGTCAATGATGGAGTGAGCGATTTGATCGTCTTGACCAGCCACAAGGCGTCCCCAAATGGCGTAACGCTTAGGCCAGAATTCTTCACCTTCATCATAAAAACGCTGAGCGTGCTTGTTTACCACCATGGAGAAAGGCACACAGTCAAGACGTGTTACAATGCCGCCGTCCACTTTGGGAGCGCGCGCATCTACTGCTACCATATGGCCTTGGGTGGGGTCACCAATGGACTCTACACCGTTGGCAAGGAGCATTTCGAGCACTTCACCTGTGTCATAAGGACAGCCGCGCACGCGGAAGTTATACGCTGCATCGCCCCAGTGCTTAGCAAGGAAGCCTGGGTTAGCTTGTGAACCACCTGCAGCAATAACTACAGCTTTGCCGTAAATTTGCTTGTGTCCGTCGGGGCTACTTACGGTGACGCTTTTAAAGTTGGGGCCGTCCATGGCAATTTCCACCACGGGGGACTCATACATAACGTCTACACCATTTTTTTCGGCATAGGCATAGTAACCATTCATAAGGCCGCGACCGCCACCTAAGAAAAAGCTGTTAGTGCGTCCAAGGTGCAAGGTTCCGCGCATGGATGGCTGGAACATGGCGCCGTGTTCAATCATCCAATTGCCCACGTTTAAGGAATTACGAATACAAAGACGTGCAAGGTTTTCGGTGGTATTACCGCCGGTAACGCGCATTAAGTCGTTAAAGCATTCTTCTTCAAGATATGGACCCGTGAGCCAGTCATTGGCGGACTCATGGATATAACGAATGTTTCTTGTGTGGCGGCTGTTACCACCACGGAACACTCGATTGGATTTTTCTAGTACTAATACAGAAGCACCAAGCTCTCTGGCTGAAATGGCTGCACATAGAGCTGCGTTTCCGCCCCCTATGACAATGACGTCATAGTTTTTGGGATAGATGGAAACATTTTCAAGCATGTTTGACTCCTCCTTTTACGTTGCATAGCGCACGACATGCAGTGCTATACATGTCGATATAAATGAAACCGCCATGCAAACTGTTTTTGCCTATAACAAATAACGTGCCAACGCGAATGCGCAGAAATAGATATGTTATTTCAAAGTGGTATGAAGGTACCATTATGTGTTTTTTATAAGATTAAGGCGTGATGTTTCATATTGCTTATAGATGTTGCATCTTGAAACATTATGCAACGTTCATTGTGAGTGTATGCTGTTGTTATGTGTTTTTGGTAAAAGTGAAATGCTTTCTAAGTCTATGAAAATAATAATTTTATAGAACTAGAAAGTATTTTACTTGGTTTACAAGGAAATGGCGTGAGCTTGCTCCATACTAAGCTAGGTTATACTGCTTCATTTTGCGCCATAATGTGCTACGACTCATGCCAAGCAATTGCGCTGCTTCTTTTTTAGAGTATCGTGTTCGTTCAAGAGCTTCTTGGATAAGGCTTGCTTCATCAAGAGTGCGTGAGCGCATAAAAGCGCTGTCTGAAGGGGGGGCCATAGGGGAGGGCGCTTGTAATCCATGAGGAAGGGGGGCATTGCCGTTTTGCTTGGTTTGCCCGCCAAAGGAGAGGGAAGAGGGCATGGGAGCTGATGCTACATAAGAAGTAGGGGGGGGAGACTCCGTAAAAGCTGGTGTACCGTCTCGCCCGCCATGGGGGCCATGTAGGTCATGCCCTGTGTGTGTGGATGGCGCTGCATATAATGTAATACGGTGCAGCTCATTATAAAGGTGCGAAAAAGGATCTTCCATAAAAGAAGAGTACAGTACAAAGCGTTCGGCAAAGTGGCGTAACTGACGCACATTGCCTGGCCAAGAGTATTTTTTTAATAAATGTATATGCTCGTGGCGTAAGTGGGGCTTTTGTGTGCCTTCACGCTGGGTGAAGTATTGTATAAAATGCGGTAAAAGAGCTTCAACGTCATCTAAACGATCACGCAAGGGCGGAATATATACAGACATTACATTTAAACGAAAGAAAAGGTCTTTACGAAAAGCCCCCTGACACACGGCTTCCCAAAGGTCGCGCCCTGAAGTGGCAAGAACGCGTACGTCCACAGGGATTTTCCTTTTTCCCCCAATGCGCATAATTTCTTTTTCTTGTAATACGCGTAAAAGCTTGCCTTGCACTAAGGTGGAGGCAGAGTCTATTTCATCAAGGAGTAAAGTACCGCCATGAGCCAGTTCAAAAAATCCGGCCTTGCCGCCCTTTCGTGAGCCGGTAAAAGCTCCTTCATCATAACCAAATAATTCACTTTCTAGCAGGTGTTCTGGTAGTTCGGCACAGTTTATGGATACAAAGGGTTTTTTCTTACGCTTACTACTATTGTGTATGCCTTGGGAGATAATTTCCTTACCTGTGCCTGTGTCTCCGCAAATGAGCACAGAAGAGTTGGTTTTGGCATAAATACGACATAAATTGATAATATCGTGGATGGCAGGACTTTTGTATACCATATCGCTGAGGCGGTAATGGGTTTCAAAGCCGCCAGAAATGGCCGAGCGTATGGAGCCGCTTTGGCGGATAACGTCATGTACTTTTCGTAGAAAGAGTAGTATTTTTTCCACAAATCCACGGCTTTTAACCACGGTTGCGTGTAAAATTAACTGTGTATTGCCAATATTTAAAACTTTTTCTTGGTGGGCTTGCTCTTCTTGCAATATTTCCTGAAAAATACTTTCTCCCATATAGGAAAAGATGGAAGTGGTGATGATATCCTCACGGCGTTGTGCCCCCAGTAGATCACGCGCCACAGTGTTGCAGGTTAAGATGGTGCCCTGTGCATCCACAGAAAGGAAGCCATCGGCCATGGAGTCCATCATGCCTTGCATCTCATTAATCATGGATTCCTTTTCACGATAAAAGCTGGCTACGTTGGCGGCGCTATCTAAAATGCTTAAAAACTGCTCGCGCGAGGGGGCTAGCGATACAAAGGAAATACCGTACTTTTGCGCAAGGCGCTGTGTTGTACCGCCGCCGGCTACAAAGTCCACGTTCCAGTGAATGCCGCGTTGTATCAATGTTTCAAGCTCGGCAAAGTTGGTGTAGACATGTTGCAAAACACGCACGCCTATGAGCTCTTCCAATTGTTCAAGGCCTGCATACTCTTCGCCAAAAATGGGTATGAGCACTAAAGACCCCTTGGGGCAGGCAGCACGTAAACAGTGAATGATTTCAAGCTCAGACATGGGTAAGGTGAGTACGGGGGTGGAGAATTTTTTACGTAAAAGGTCACCAGTGCCACGCCTGCTGACAAAAACATCCACGCCTTGTTCTTCCCACCTTTGCGCTTGCTCTAAAGCTTCATCAAAGTTGGCAGGAGATGTAAGTATTTTATAACGTGGATTTTTTTGAAACTCTGCCACGTATTGCTCCACAATGGGAATGGAGAGGAAAACGCCGACAGTATAAATGTCTTGATACAATTCGTCATGTGTTTTGCGATGCATGGTATGTCCTTATGTTGTGCTATTGTTTCTTTTAGGGTAAAAACGTTTCATCTGCAACATTTTGTTGCTAAAAAATAGTTCTTGTTTCATATGGGTATGGATTTCAAAAAAAGCGTTTCATTGTGTTTGTGATGTAATATCAGTATATTACGTTTTTTACTTTTTTGTCGCTGTAAAGACAGAGATTTTTTTTAAATGCTTTTTTTTTCTTGTGAAAAAAAGACTTTATGGTCAAAGCACTGCAACACAAAAGTTTTTTTCTTGTGAAAATGAGTACGTGAAAAAAGGTATTTTTGAGTTGCCATTTGGAGGAAAAAAGTACAAAAAAAATAATGGTCATGGCATGTTTTTTGTAAAGCACATGACCATGTATAATGTATACCGTGTGACGCAGCCTAAACCCTTGGAGGGCATAGGTACTGTGTACAGGGTTTAAGTAGATAGATTTATAGTATCTACTTATGCTGAGGGGTTTACGTTGTAGGTTTTTTTAGGAGGAAAACCATTTATTCTAACCCACAATTATATTGCTGTTAGGAGAGAGGAATGATTGAATCTGTTTTGGCTGGTTTTGATAACCTGATGACT
>CAYJNG010000159.1:0-4426 GCA_964371505.1 uncultured Desulfovibrionaceae bacterium | reverse complement strand
AGGGAGAAAAACTCTCCCTCAAAAAAACATTATCCCAGTAAATACTTTTCCAGTTTAGCCAGCAGCTCATTCACATCCAAGGGTTTTCCCAAGTGATCATTAAGGCCGGCATCCAAGCATTTTTGAATATCTTCTTTAAACACATTGGCCGTAAGCGCCACTATAGGCACCTTTTGCGCATGTTCGCTGTCTAAAGCGCGGATAGCTTGTGTAGCTTCGTAGCCATCCATACGCGGCATATGAATATCCATAAGCACTATATCATAATGCGCATAAACATTTTGCATTTTTTCCACAGCCACCATACCATCTTCTGCCGTGTCAATGCGTATGCCTGTATATTCCAAAATAGTCATGGCTATTTCTCTGTTAATTTCCACATCTTCCACAAGTAACAGAGAAAAATCTTTAAACGCACCGGTATAGTCTCTCTTGGGAGCATACTTTTGCGCCTCTATGGTGCGCAAAGAGCCCACACAGGTATTGATACAATCCACCAAAAGCGAAGGGAAGATAGGCTTCATAATGGTTTGGTGAAGTCCACACTCCTTAGCCCCTTCTAGCAACTCTTTATCATGCGAGGCTGCAATACCCACAAGAGCCGGAGAATCATCAAAATCTTTAATGCCTTTCGCCAACTCGCAAATGTTCATATCTTCAAGATTATTGGCTATAAAGCATAAATGGTACGGCGTAACTAAGGAGGAAGCCACACACTCCAAAGCCTCCTTACCCGTGGCCACGGCATCACAATGTATACCATTATTGCGCACCATATGCGCTAAAGCCATACGCGTACCTGTAATGCCATCCACCACCAACACACGAATATGAGCCGCTGCCTCTTGCAATAAGTACTTTGTGGTGGGTTTACCCTTTTTCACCTGTATGGAAAAACTAAAGGTGGAGCCTTCCTGCTCTTTGGAGTGCAAGGTAATATCGCCGCCCAAAAGATTCACGATGCGCTTTGAAATAACAAGCCCCAAGCCTGTACCACCAAATTTACGCGTAATACTGCTATCAGCCTGCATAAAAGGCTTAAATATGTGGTGTTGCTGCTCTGGAGCAATACCTATACCCGTATCTGACACACTTACTTCAAGGCGGCACATATCATCATTAAGACTCACGCATGAGGCAGAAAGCGTCACATTGCCATGCTCAGGGGTAAACTTCACCGCATTGGAAAGAAAGTTGGTTATAACTTGTGCAATACGCTGATCATCAGAAATAATATTCCATGGAATAAGGCTATCAATATTCACAATGAAGTTTTGCTTTTTATTTTCCACAGAAAAGTTAACCACGTTAACCACGCGCATGAGCATGTTTTCTAAATCAAATTCATTGAAGGATAGCTCAAATTTATTGGCCTCAATTTTAGACATATCTAAAATATCATTAATAACACCCAGTAAATGTGTTGAGGCCTCTTCTATGCGTTCAAAGCAATAATCTTTTTTCTCAAGTGATGTGGCATCATTACCTATTTTTGTCATGCCTATAATGGCATTCATGGGCGTGCGGATCTCATGGCTCATATTGGCCAAAAAATTGGATTTGGCAAAGTTGGCACGCTCTGCTTCTTCTTTAGCGCGCACCATATCGGTAAGGTCGTGCAGCATAACCATAACGCCCATGTGCACATCGCTCTCATCGCGTAAAGGGCTAAAGCTCACAGCATAGTGGCGCGTCTCCCCTTCTACCTCAAAGCTTTTTTTCAAATTAATGGCTACACTTTTACTAAGGCATTGCTCAAAAAGCGCATTAAGCTTTGTACTGCGCTTACCCAAAAGCAATTTGTCAAAAATTTCCTCAAAAAGCAGCCCCTGCAAAGGCTCCACATGCGCTGCGCCTATATGTTCTAAATACTTATTGGTACAATATAATAAGCGCCCATCAGGGTTAAAAATCATCCCCATATCTGTGGCGTGGGCAAGCAAAAGATTTAAATAAAGGTCTTGCTTCTCTTTTTCCTTAAACAAGGTAAGTGTTACATTGCGCTTGGTTTCTACAGATTGTCGTGCCCTGTCCAGCATGGCCACATAGGTTTGATTCTGCCTTTGCAAGCGCTTGTTTTCTTTACGCAATATTTCTAATTCTGTTTTCATAGTACAAGGCTTCCGGCATTAATTGTTTTCAATCATACATACGGTAAACGAAAAATTGTGATATCTATTTTGCAATTTTCCATTGGGCAAAAGCACAGGGCAAATCTCCCCGCGAGCATAAATTTGATGGTAAGGCAAAGAATCGCCTATGATGCATAAAGCCTCACGTGCTTCACCCAAAGGGTCTCCCCCCAAAATCATACTACGCCCGGCACAGCCTACCACAAGGGCAGCTTGCAAATTTTCCTTTTGTGCATCTATAAGCTCTAACATTTGCTGGGCTGTGCTAATCACCTCTTCAGGCGATTGTAAGGCTATCTGAATGGAAGCGCCCACGGGCATTTCACCGCCAAAAAACACATGTTTTTCGGGCGTAACGCCCAAGGCCTCACGCGAAACAAGAGCACTGCCATCGTTATAATCTACCAAAAATGGAATGATCGCACCAGCAGTCTGCAATTCTTCAGAAGATAAACCTAAGGAGTAAATATAATTCATCACCGGCATATCATTTACGGTAAACACCGTATTGCCGTCAGAAGCTGTAATAACGGCCTTTTTCCTTTGCATGGCGTCAGGTTGCAGCGAAGCAAAAGCAAACTTCACCTTCACCTCACCGGCTACACAAAGCATGGCTACGCCATCATTCATGCGCTTACCATTACGAAAAACAAAAGTATTTTGCGCGTCTATGGTATGGTCTGCTGCCAAGCCGCCAAAAATGGGGGTATCCCCCACCAGTTGTGATACATGGGAAGTTATCTCTTGCCCACTAATACTACGCGAAAATGGCGCGCACAAAAAACACAAAGAAACATCATCGTTAAGATTGTGGGTAACTTCTGCATAGGCTTCATCTAAAGCCTTTTTATAATCGCCATGAATGGAAGCAGAGAGGGTACTGGCAAAAATATTGTTTTCGCTCACAAGCATCACAATAGTTATGAGGCCAATATCTGCCTCATTATCGGTGCAAGAAGCAAAGGTAGTCATGCCTATAAAATCAAAAGGCAGCGCTGCGGCTAGAGCGTCTATCACACCTGAAGTCACGGCATCCACATGCGTTGTTACTATGCCGCTTACATTTTTCCCCTCAATGGCATCTAAGGGCAAAGCTTGCAAAATATCTTGGACGGCCTCTTGAGGATCGTCAATTTCATAGCTATGCGCCACATACATCTTCATAGACAAACTTCCTAGTAAAAGTACAGTATTCTTGCGAACTCTACACATAGGACGCAAGGCGCGTCAATGGGGAAAAGTCCATTTTTCACAAAACATACCACAGGCATTTATGGACATAGCTAGCTAGCTTCTACGCCCCATAAAAAAAGCCCCCACCCGCAAAGCGGTATGAGGGCTTACAAATCATTTTAAAAAGGCAGATTAGAAACCAAAACCATCATCATCATTACCGGAAGCGTTGAAACCAAAGTCGCCGGTGATGCCGCGTGGGGTATCATCTGGCAATTCTTCAGCTGCTTCTTCCATGGCTTCAGCACCAGCAGCAGCGGCAACGCCACCCACCACAAGGCCTTTCATATTATCCTTAATGGCGCCTTTGATCATGCTCATAAGCTCAGCTTGATCCACAGCCATCTTACCTTGGAAGGGCAAAAGCTCCTTACGCAAGGCGCCCATGTCGGTGGTCATGGTTTTAATTTTAGCTTCCAGCTGATCGCACTTCTTTTCAAGCTCGCCAGCCTTGGCTTCTGCAGGTTCAAGCACTTCAATTTTCGCATGCAAGGATGCAATTTCAGCACTTTGAGCCTTATTGGTTTCGTCCATATCCATGAGGCAATCCAAAGTTTTGGCTGCCAAGGCTTGGAACTTAGCACTCATGGGAGTCATGGAAACATTGTCGCCAAAGTTCTTTTTCTTTTCGGCTACGTAGTTGTCCCACTCCACAGAGTTGTCCCACTCCATGGCCACAAAATCAGGATATATGCTTGCTAGCCATCCGGCAGCAAGCGGAGCTACAACACGAGCACAACAATCGCAAGCAATGGTGCGCCCAGTAAGGTAACCTGCCACTTCTTTAACGTCAGCGTCTTCCTTACCCACAACTAGGGCAAGAACATTTTCCATAGGGAAGACTTTACGAGCAACATCAGACATACGGCCTCCTCCTTGGGAGATCGAGATTATTAGAAGGAATCTGCAAATATTTTCTTGCAGATTTTATGGAGCATAAAAGAGCTCCACCCATTACTTCGTCATTTACTAACTACGACCCACCATGCGCACATAGGTAAGTGCAGCTGTTCTGTACACAAAGTGCCCAAGCTTAGACCAAGGCAAATAGGCAAAGAGCA
>CAYJNG010000158.1:0-4443 GCA_964371505.1 uncultured Desulfovibrionaceae bacterium | reverse complement strand
CGCTACGAACGTGTAGGTCAGGAGTTCGAATCTCTTCAGCCCCGCCACAAAAAAAACGCTTTATGTGCAAACATAAAGCGTTTTTTTTGTATCTATATCTTCCCTAAATTCACCTTCTCAGCTCTCCCTTCTTGCCAACCAATAAAGAGCATTATACAGTACGTAATGGCACTGTTCCCAAACACTGCTGCATTACCTTGGAGGAAACCATGAAAAATACCTTTACTGCTTTGTGCCTAAGCCTCACCCTTTGCTTTGGCTGGGCTCACACTGCTCTTGCACAGCGTCAAATAACCATAACCAACACCCGCACCACCACCGTGGAAGTAACCCTTACCCACGACCTTTTAGACGCGCCTCTTGACCTTGGCACCATGGAAACAGGTGGCAACGTGGTACTTAATATTACTGTGGAGGGGCCTTGGACAGTCACTATTGTTGATGACAATGGCGACGCACGCGAAATTCAGGATGTATCTTTTGCTGGCGGCACAGAATTTTCCATTAAAGAGCAAAATATTCTTGTAAAGAGCAAGTAAACACTTGCGTATAGTTTTAACTGTAAAATCAGCATATTATCTTAACACATTATAGGGTAAAAGTGATAATTTTTTACTCTTTCACAAAATGTTATAAAAAGAACAAAAAATTGCAAAAAAGTTCTTGACCAAAAGGGCTTTTTTCCGTAGTTTCCCACTTGTCGACGGGGCTGTAGCTCAGCTGGATAGAGCACCACGCTACGAACGTGTAGGTCAGGAGTTCGAATCTCTTCAGCCCCGCCACAAAAAAAACGCTTTATGTGAAAACATAAAGCGTTTTTTTTGTGGAAAATTCCTTTAAAATTATAAGCTATTTTTTCCCATGTTGAAAAAATTGAAAAAATCTATTTGCTCTCTTAAGCCGCTCATCCACCGCAGCAGGAATAGGCGTTGGCGCGCCATATTCTATGGCATCAATCTTCCTTTTAAGAGTAGCCTTTTCTCTTTCTATATTTTCCTTGAGCATTTTAACCTCCTCCATAAGCAATGACTTCCTATAAGAGTCATTTACCGAGGCAAGTTCCGCTTCGTTTATACTTAGCCTATCATTTAAAATAGTAATGCGCAGGAGAAATATATCTTCAATACTTTCAATCTCTTTAATCTTTTCCTCAATTTGCGCAGCAGTATACTGCCCTGCCATGGCATAAACAGGGAAAAGTAAAAAAAGTATAGCAAGTACATTTTTCATGGTTCTACTATAGCCATTATTTACCATTAAGCAAGCGCTCGCAACACACGCCCCCTTTTAAATACGTCCTTAAGTATACAAAAACCCCCTCCATGCATGACAAGGAGGGGGTTAGAAATAATACCTGAAAATGAAGCTGTACAGTAAACAGACTAGTCTTTACACAATACGAGCATAAACTCCGCTTATTCTTGCACTGTGGGCACAGTAAAGCCGGCTTGAATGCACAAGCTATCTTGCCTTGCACCGGCAAAATCTTCTTCCACCATTTCTTGCACAAGCTCAGTAAAAGTAATTTGCGGCACCCAGCCCAGCTTTTCCTTAGCTTTGGCTGCATGGCCAAGCAACGTTTCTACCTCAGTTGGGCGGAAATAACGCGGATCAATACGCACCACTTCTGTACCCTTTTGTAAGCGTGCATTATTTCGGATGGTTTTCATGGTCTCAGCAATAAAAGCTTCTTTGGTGGCCGAACTTTCCCCTTGCATCTGTTTTTCAAGCAAGGCCATAAGGACGCTTTCATCAAAGGAAGCAACCTTACCCACTTCATCCACACCTTGCCCTTGCCATTCAAGACTTAAGCCCATCATTTTGGCAGAAATTTCTATGAACTCACGTACAGAATGCTGCTCACCGCTGGCGATAACAAAATCTTCAGGGCTATCTTGCTGCAACATGAGCCACATCATGCGCACATAGTCTTTAGCATGGCCCCAATCACGCAGAGCATTAATATTCCCCATATACAAACAATCTTCCATGCCCAGAATAATACGAGGCAAGGCACGTGTAATTTTGCGCGTTACAAAGGTTTCTCCGCGCATGGGGGATTCATGGTTAAACAAAATACCGTTACAAGCGTACATGCCATACGCTTCACGATAGTTAACTGTAATCCAATAGCCATAAAGCTTAGCAACAGCATAAGGAGAGCGTGGATAAAAAGGTGTGGTTTCCTTTTGCGGTACTTCTTGTACAAGGCCGTACAGTTCAGAAGTAGAAGCTTGATACACACGTGTTTTCTTTTCAAGACCCAATAGGCGTACAGCTTCAAGTACGCGCAATGTGCCCACGCCCACCACATCCGCAGTATATTCCGGCGCATCAAATGACACCTGAACATGGCTCTGTGCGCCTAAATTATAAATTTCATCGGGCTGTATTTTTTGTACCAAGCGCACCAAATTAGCACTATCTGTTAAGTCGCCATAGTGTAAGAAAAAGCGTCTCTCACCACTATGTACACCTTGGTAAATATCATCTATACGCTGTGTATTAAATAAAGAAGAACGGCGCTTAATACCGTGCACTTCATAGCCTTTTTCCAATAAGAAACGTGCCAAATAGGCACCATCTTGCCCAGTAATGCCTGTAATAAGAGCTTTTTTCATTATTCTTTCCTTAAGTAATATCTCATGCTTTTGTTTTTACCATAAGCAATACATTCAAAAAAAACGCAAGATAGAATAACAATACACCACTCAAAAGTCTAGGTATAACTGCTTAAGCAATACGACCAAGCCTAAAGAAGTACTTGCAAAGTACCCCATAAAAACTATACACAGAACACGTTAAGAAGAAGTAAAAACACTCCTCTAGGTAGACACAAAGCTTAAGGCTATACATGAAAAACACCTTACTAAGTACACGCTCCTCGCCGCCAAAATCTAGCACTTTTCCCATAGTAAAGCGTGCTTTAGATATTATAGGTGCTGCCCTTTGCCTACTTTTTCTTGCTCCGTGTTTTCTTATTATTGCCTTAGCTATTACTGTGGATTCCCGCGGCCCCATATGTATACGTCAAAAACGCGTAGGAAAAGACGGAGTTATTTTTTCCATGCTAAAGTTTCGCAGTATGTATAAAAATGCTGAAAAAGCCACAGGGGCTGTATGGGCTGAAAAAAAAGACCCCCGCATAACGAGGGTAGGACGTTTTTTACGAAAAACACATTTAGACGAAAGCCTTCAGCTTATTCATGTGCTACAAGGAAAAATGAGCCTTGTGGGCCCGCGCCCTGAAAGGCCTGAATTTATGCACACCCTAAGAAGTGCTCTTCCCCTTTATGATATGAGGCACACAGTAAAGCCTGGCATCACAGGCTGGGCACAAATAAACTACCCCTATGGCGCCTCCTTAGAAGACGCCTCGCAAAAGCTCCATTATGACCTATACTACATAGCAAATAAATCGCTTATTTTTGAGATAAAAATTTTACTGCGTACTTTTTTAACCCTTTTTACAGGCCGCGGCGCAAGATAAACCATAGACATCACACCTTTAAATATGGCTTACAGCAAAACACCCCTTGCTTTTATAAGCCTTGTAGAACTTCTTGCAAAAGGCTGTGCAAGAGAGTTTCATCCTCAGCCGAAAGCCCTAACACACAAGGAGAGTGTAATTGTTTTTCCGCCAGTGATGCAAAAGCAGGAAAGGCCACTTTACGCTCAGGCAAAAAGTCTAGTGTTGGTAGTTGCGCCATATGCTCAGGGCTACACTTATTCACAATAAGGCATTGCCTGTGCAAGCGTAAATCATAGGCCATACGGGCCACCTGCGCCGCTGTTTGTAAGGAGCGCATGCTGGGCTCGGTAATAACAAAAAGATAGTCCACATGGCTCACTGTGCCGCGCCCTAAATGCTCCACGCCTGCTTCTAAGTCTACAAGCACCCAATCTTCGCTATCTAAAATAAGATGCGCCAGTAAAGCCTTAAGCAAGGCATTACTCTCGCAAGCACAGCCTCCCCCCGCTTCACTAATGCCACCCATAACCAATAAACGCTTTTCACCATAAGATGTAGCGCGCTCTGCCTTATCATCTGTGACAGAAGGTATAACCACAGACAAAGCTTGTGGTAAGTCATCCACATGCGGATTAAGCACCATCATACCGTATTCTTGCGGCGAGATTTTTGCTTCAATAAGCTTTTTATTCTTTATTAAAGCTTCAGGTATATGTTGCGCATCAAGACCGCACGCTTGCCCCAAGGAAAGCGCCGTATCCGCATCTACAAGCCATACGTTCTTTCCTTGCCTTGCTAGGTATTCTGCCAACCAAGCCACAAAGGTGGTCTTACCCACGCCGCCTTTTCCAGAAACTGCAATTTTCACGTTTTCACCTTAAAAAATAGCTCTCAAGCTTGTGTTAGAAGGAGTACACAATATATACACGCCTTCACAATCGAGACCTCTGCACAATTATTTTCAAATATAG
>CAYJNG010000157.1:0-4443 GCA_964371505.1 uncultured Desulfovibrionaceae bacterium | reverse complement strand
TGTATTCCTTATATAATTTCCTCTTACCGCATAAAGGCTTACTTCACTATGGACTTTATAACAAACTTCTTTACCCTTAACACCCTAGCCTATGCTCTCATTGGCATACCTGCACTTTTTGGCTTTGCTGTGCTTATGCGGCTCAGCAAAAAAGGTCGTATCTCCTTTGAAGATAGACACGAAGCCATGGAGCAGCGCATTCAACAAACCAGCAGCGAAGTGGACGAACTCAACAAAACCATGCATCAGCAAGAGCAGTTGCATATCATAGCTTCTGCTTTACGCGAAGCATTGCACCTGCATCCCGCTTCCCAAGCCCATGTGTATGAAAGTGATGACCACGTCATATTGTATTTAGAAAAGTTCTATTTCTTGGTGCTTTATAAGGAGAAAAAGCAAGTTTTACAAAGTACAAAACGTACTGTGTATGGGCAGGGGTATTTTGAAGTTGTGGGGCCATTGCCCTTAGATAAAAAAGAGAGTGCGTCTGCACAATGCATGCAACACATGCAACACACACAACAAAAGCAACAGCCCAGCCGCACCTTTTATAGCCTTATGGAGTTAGAACTCTACCTTACACAAAAAATGAAGCATGTGGACATTCTCAAACTCCCCCCTGCACTGCGCCCGCGCTAAGCTTTATGTATGAACTTTCAACAAAAATCTTTCGCCCAGCGGAATTTTTCCCACAAAAAAAGCTCCACAGCCAAGGCCATGGAGCTTTTACTTTATATGCTACAAAACTTATTTGCTGTTCTTTTTATCCATGGCAGCAGCAAAGGCTTGGCCTAAGCTACCAAAAGAACCACCCTCGGAAGCAACAGTGGTGGAACCACCCTTGCTTTGACGTGGAGCTTTTGTTTTTACATGTTCTTTCCAGGAAGTATCTTCACGCTCTTCGCTTTCTTCAGCACCAAGGCTAATGCGGCGTTTTTCCACATCCAAAGAAAGTACCTTTAAGGAAACGGTTTGACCTTTTTCAAGGTTGCTCAATTCCTTGGCATTTTTCGCTTCTTTAATGGTGGCATTAGGTAAAAGACCTGTAATGCCGGGGGCAAGGTTCACAAAGAAACCAAATTGTGCACGGCTTTCTACGGTACCGCTCACAAGGGTGCCCACAGGGAATTGCTCAGCCACAGTAGCCCAAGGATCGCTTTCTGCATCGCGCATGGACAAAGAAAGACGACGGCTTTCAAGCACAAGTTCTTTTACCTTTACGGTAACAGTATCACCTACGGCCACAAAATCTTCTGGCTTATGCACACGCTTGGTCCAAGACATTTCAGAAATATGTACGAGGCCATCTACACCGGGTAATACTTCTACAAATACGCCAAAGCTTGTGAGACGCACCACTTTACCGCTTACAATGCTGCCCACTTCAAGGCGGTCTTGTATATCGGCCCAAGGGTCACCTTCGGACTGCTTACGAGAAAGAGAAATACGCACATTGCCCTTGGCATCTTGCGTGATGGAAAGAATTTTTGCACGAACCATATCACCTTCGCTTACGGCTTCATCGGCGTTATTTACGCGAGACCATGTAAGTTCAGAAATATGAATCATACCTTCTACGCTAGGTGCTACTTCCATAAAGGCACCAAAAGGAGCAAGACGTGTGATGCGACCTTCTACGGTATCGCCTTCCTTAATGGTTTCCAAAAGCTTTGCCAAAGATTCTTGGCGCTCGCGCTCGAGGAAAGCACGATGAGAAACCACGATATTACGACCTTGGCTCTCTACACGTGTAATGATGAAGGGAAGTGTTTTGCCAACCACAGCATTGGGATCGCCAAAAGCAGCACGCCCAATTTGGCTACCAGGGCAGAAAGCACGCTTTTGCATAACTTCTACACTGTAACCACCATTGCAGGTGCCAATAACCTTACCGTCCACAGGAATTCCAGCTTCTTTAGCATCTTCTAAAGCAGAAACGCCGCTACCGCTACGGGAAAGACGGATTTCTTGTGCACTTACAGAAGTCACCCAAGATTCGAGGGTATCACCCACAGCTAGGCTTGTTTCGCCATTGGCATCTAAGATATCTTTACGATCCATAATGCCGTCCACCTTGATGCCGATATCTAGAAAGATATTTTCACCAGTCATGGCGATAATGGTACCACTCACTTTTTGGCCAGGCTGTAAACGCTTGGTAGGTGAGTTATATGTTTCAAGAAGGCTTGCAAAATCTTCGCCTATATTTTCAGAATCTTGCAAATTTGAAGGGGTGTTATCACTCATGGGTAAACCTCGGTACAATTGAATTTAGCTGTACCATATATACTACAAAAAGCACAAAGGCAATCATTTACTTTCGATGGTCAAATACAGGTCCCCCTGCCACTTTCCCACCTTTTTACCAAGACCTCGCAAGCGCAAAGCCTTACCCACCACAAATTCCGGCGGTAAAGTAATTTCCACAGTACTTAAATCTTCTGCCAAACCACGGCGAATTTGTAAACGAATACGAGCCCCTACAAAGAGTGATGACGCCGGCATTTTTATGGTTTGCTCATCGTCTATTTGCTGTCTAAACCAGCCCTTTATCTTATCAGAAAAGAAATTGGCAAAGTGCAAATTGGGTTTATCGTCTTTTAAGTTCACACGCGCTGTGGGCGGCGCAGGCGAAGCCACCGTGGCAGAAACGTGTTCCGCAGGGCGAATACGCTCCGGCTCAGGCTTAGCCTTCGATGCCTCTTGGCCGCTTAAATCTTGCGCATTTTGTGTTTTTTGCTCTGATTCGGCGGCACCTTTGCGTGCGCCTTGTTTGTTTACTTCACTGTAAATATCTTCAAATACGCGGCGCGCAAAAGGATCGTGCAAAAGATCGCGCAAAACATCTTCTTGCGCATACGCTTGTTGTGCACGTTGACGCTCTGCATAGGCTCTTTCTGCAGCCTCTTCCCTCTCTCTTTGCCTATCTTCTGCCTCGCCACGAGCTTGCGCTTCTGCACGCTCTTTGGCTTTAGCTTGTGCTTCACGCTCTCTGGCCTTAGCCTGCTCTTCGCGTTCTTTGGCCTTGGCCTGTGCTTGGGCTTTAGCTTTTTCTTCTCGCTCTTTTACTTTTTCTTGGCGAGCTCTGGCTTTTTCTTCTTGCGCTGCCTTACGCTCCGCCTCTCTATCCGCTTTTTCTTGCTGTCTCTTTTCTTGCGCAGCGGCGGCGGAAGCCTGCCTAGCCTCTTCTGCTTCCAGCATGCGCGTCAAAGCCACATAGGCTTCATTCAAATCCTGAAATTGATAACCGGCATTGGGTGTGTCAGGGTTTAAGTCTGGATGCAATTCAAAAGCCCTTCTACGGTATGCCTTCTTTATATCATCTAAAGTGGCATCCCTAGAAATTTGTAAAATGTCGTAGCATTCTTTTAGGCTTATTTGACGCGATTTTCTCATGGCAGTATGAATTAATCCTTAGCAAAGGGAAGTAAAGCATGCGCCTCAGTTTTGGCATTACTGGCCTGTAAACCATGCTCTTGCAAGTAAAGAGCCCCTTCTGCCACAAAAGCATCATGTGTGCTGGTGGGCTTTATGCCGGGGCAATAGTCTTTGGCAAGGTAAAAGCTTTCGTTATCCACCATATTGCCGCGAAAGAAAGGCCATGCGCGGCAAATATCCGGACGTGCCACATGGGCCGCACAGCCCACACCTTCTTTAAAGAAAATACAAAAATTATCCTCACCGGTGCGCACTTTAAGCTTGCCATTTTGCACACAGCCGTATTGTACTTCAAAAGCTTCTGCATCTATTTGAAAGTGCTCGCACAAACGCGCCAAATCCGTGGGGCTTACCACAATGCCCCCTTGCCCTTCGCAGCACTGACCGCACATGGTACACTCAAAAACCGTGTTATCCACTTTTTTACACTCCAAATATTTGCTGATGCACTACTTTAATACACAAATTTTCTACTATATCTATGGGCTTTCCCGCAAGTATAGCTGCTGCTTCGGGCGAAAAAATACCCTCTTGCATCCAAAAACATTGCGGTTTTAAACCATAACGCAGTATTTCTTCAGCATGGGCGCCGCAATAAGCAGAAGCCCTAAAAAGATTTATAATATCCACATGACAAGGAAGCTCGGCTATACTTTTATAGGTAGTAAGCCCCCAAACATTTTCTCGCTTTGGATGCACGGGAAACACCGTATACCCTGCCTGCATAAGGTAGCGGCCAACCCTATCCACAGGTTGCCCTTCTTTGTCCTTAGCGCCTATAATAGCGATACTTTTTGCCTGAGTTAAAATGCGCTTTATGCGTGTATCTAAAAACATACAGCCTCCAAGGTGTAAGTATACGCATATAGGGCAAAAAGTGCAATTTTTTTTGCACAGTCAAGGTGCATCTTATGTCGCACAGCAAAACCCGTACGAACACTTGCCAGTTACGCATAAAAAATATAGCCTTCCCGTAATATGTACGACAAAATATTTTTGTACAGA
>CAYJNG010000156.1:0-4456 GCA_964371505.1 uncultured Desulfovibrionaceae bacterium | reverse complement strand
CCAAAACTTGACGCCATAAAAGACCTATGCCATAAGTAGCAATTCTATTTGATACATTCAAATAAATTCCCAAGCCCTTGGAGACGTGCATGAGCGATTATAAAAAAACCCTAAACCTTCCCGATACCCGCTTTCCCATGAAGGCAAATCTTGTCCAACGCGAACCAGAAACCTTAAAGCGTTGGGAAAAGATGCAAGCCTATGATATTATGGTGAAACAATCCGGCTCACAAGGTCGTTACGTTCTGCACGATGGCCCCCCTTATGCCAATGGGCATATTCACATGGGTACAGCGCTTAATAAAATTTTAAAAGATATTATTATAAAATCCAAAAACATGCAGGGTTTTGCCGCAGAATACGTACCCGGATGGGACTGTCACGGCCTGCCCATTGAGCTTAAGGTAGAGCATGAGCTTGGCGAAAAGAAAAAAGAATTACCTGCCCATGTGGTACGTAAAGCCTGCCGTAAGTATGCTGAAAAATGGATTAACACCCAGCGCAAAGAATTTAAGCGTTTAGGCGTTTTTGGCACATGGGATGCACCCTATATGAGCATGCACCCAGAATACGAAGCCGCCACAGCACACACCTTGGCTGATGTGGCCGCCACGGGCAATTTAACCCGCAGCAAGAAGCCCATTTACTGGTGCTGCTCTTGCCACACGGCCCTTGCTGAAGCGGAGGTGGAATATTATGACCACACTTCCCCTTCCATTTTTGTGCGCTTCCCCTTAAATGACGCAGGCCTTGAAAAAGTATTTCCCCAAAGTGCAGGCAAGCAAAATTATGTAGTCATTTGGACAACCACCCCATGGACTTTGCCCGATAACATGGGCGTGTGTTTACATCCAAACTTTGACTACGCCTTGGTGGAAGCTGGCGGCGAAAATTATATTCTTGCCAAAGAATTGGTGGAAGGTTGCGCGGCTACTTTTGGCTGGGAAAGCTATACTGTAGTGGCAGAAGTTCAAGGCGCAGCCCTTGAAGGCCTTAAGGCGCAGCATCCTTTTTATGATCGCCCCTCTCCTCTTGTGCTTGGCGAGCATGTCACCCTTGATGCCGGTACAGGTTGCGTACACACAGCCCCAGGGCACGGACGCGAAGACTATGAAGTGGGCCTTAAGTACGGCCTTGAAATTTACTCTCCCTTAGATGACGCCGGACGCTTTTTGGATAGCGTAGAGTTTTTCGCTGGTCTCACCGTTTTTGAAGCCAACCCCAAGGTTATGGAAAAGCTAGAAGAAGTGGGGAACTTACTCAACGGAACCAAGCTTTCCCACTCCTACCCTCATTGCTGGCGCTGCAAAAAGCCTGTTATCTTCCGCGCCACCACACAATGGTTCATTGGCATGGAAAAGAATGACTTGCGCAAGCGCTCTTTAGATGCCATTCGCCAAAAGGTGCAATGGATTCCTGCATGGGGTGAAGAACGTATTTTTAATATGATTGAAGCGCGCCCTGACTGGTGTATTTCGCGCCAGCGTCAATGGGGTGTGCCCATCATGGCTTTATTGTGCGAATCTTGCGGCGAAGCATGGCAAGACAGCACATGGATGCATGATATGGCAGACCGCTTTGCCAAACACAGCACCGGTTGCGACTATTGGTATGAAACAGACATAAAAGACATTGTGCCTGCAGACCTCAAATGCCCTAAATGCGGCGGTGACCATTGGAAAAAAGAAACCGACATCTTGGATGTGTGGTTCGACTCCGGCACCAGCTTTGCCGCTGTGGCAGAAAAGCGCAAAGAGCTTTCCTTCCCCACAGACTTGTACCTTGAGGGCTCTGACCAACACCGCGGTTGGTTCCACTCCTCCTTGCTAGCTTCCATGGCTACGCGCGAAGTGCCGCCTTATAAAGCAGTACTTACCCACGGCTATGTGGTGGACGGTAAAGGCCTTAAGATGTCCAAATCCATAGGTAATGTTATTGCACCGCAAGAGCTTATTGATAAGTTTGGTGCCGAAATCATTCGCCTTTGGGTTTCTTCTGTAGAATATCGCGAAGACATTCGTATTTCCGACGAAATATTAAACCGCTTGGTAGATGCATACCGCCGCATACGTAACACTTGCCGCTACTTACTTGGCAATATTAAAGACTTGCGTGCTGAAGATTTACTTAAGCCTGCAGATATGGATGGCCTTGATCGTCAAGCCTTGGACGTGGTAACACGCGCTCACATACGCATACAAGAAGCCTACACAAACTTTGAGTTCCACAAAATATTCCATACTTTGCATAATCTATGTGCTACGGATTTATCCGCCACGTATTTGGATATTTTGAAAGACAGACTGTATGCCAGCGGTACAGATAGCAAAGAACGCCGTTCTGCACAGTCCGCACTCTGGTACATTTTAAGCTTACTCATGCGCGATATGGCCCCTGTTATGAGCTTTACCGCAGAAGAAGTGTTTGACTATGTGCCGGAAAGTTTGCGCGCCTCCTGCGGTGCAGACATAGCCACCGTTTTTGCCTTACCTGCTTTAAGCGGTGAAGAACTCCAAAAACAAGGTTTCTTGCTAGATGAAAACACCTTGGCTCAATGGGCCACTTTATACGAAGTGCGCGGCGCCATAACACGCGCCATTGAGCCTTTACGCAAGGACGGCACCGTGGGTCACTCCCTTGACACCCGCGTGACAGTGTATGTAACTGAGGAAAAAATGAACGCCATCACCGGCTTAAATGTGGATGTACGCGCCATTTCCATTGTCTCTCAATACATTGTAGAGCCTTTAAGCCAAGCGCCAGCTGACGCCATACGCTTTGAGGATGTGGAAGGCCTTGCCCTTAAGGTGGAAAAGGCCCATGGCGAAAAATGCGAACGCTGCTGGATTTACAGCACAGAGCTTGGTAGCGATGCTGCTCACGCTACCCTGTGCCCCCGCTGCACACAGGTTATGCAAAGCATGCCGCAAGCGGATTAGGACATAACAGCTCATGCGGTATGCCATTGTATCGGGCGTTGCAGCCTTGGTTGTTCTTCTTGACCAGCTCACCAAGTGGTGGGTGGTCAAGGAGTTGCCCGTGCACACAGCGGTGCCCATCATCGACGGTTTTTTTAACCTTGTGCATATCTATAATCGCGGCGCTGCCTTTGGCTTCCTTAATCGCTCCGATATAGAATGGCAGTTCTGGCTCTTTATGGTGGCAACACTGGTGGCTGCACTAGCTATATATTATCTTGTACGCACATCGGTGTATGCGCTTTCCCTTTTTATCAGCCTAGGTCTAGTTTTAGGCGGCGCTGTGGGAAATCTTATTGACCGTATTCGCCATAGAGCCGTGGTGGACTTTTTAGATTTTTACGTGGGCCATTGGCATTGGCCAGCCTTTAATGTGGCGGATATTGCCATATGTTTGGGGGCCTTTGGCACCTGCATTGCCATGTATATTATAGACAAAAAAACGGAAAAAACAGCCAAATAAGGTGAGGTTCTTATGCTTTGGTGGCACTTTGTCCTTTTAGCACTCCCCATGGTGCCCAATCTCTATTCCATTTGGCATATACGCACGCATTACTTTGCCGACGAACAGCAAAAATCCTTGTGGTTTTTATTGGCAGTTTTTGTACCCGTTATAGGCGGCATTGTGTACCTAGCCGTAGGGCGAAAAAAAGCTAGCAAAACCCCATTGCACGAACATGCAAACGCATGTAATAATGAATAACACACAACAATTAGACCCTATATAAGGTGGATTATATGAAAAAAACACTACTACGCAATCTCGTACTTATGGGCTGCTGTATGACACTTACCACAGGTTGTCTTAAACAAAATGATTATGATACCCTAGAAGCACGCGTACAAACGCAAGACCAACAATTGCGTCAAATACAACCCAATATGGCCGACTCATGGGCGCAAGTGCAGGCTTTACGCCAAGAGCTTAATGCCCTCAAAGGACAACTTGACGAATTAAGCGGCCTTGGCGGCACCAGAGGCCTTGCTGACAGAATGAATAAACACGACGCTGCCTTACGCCAAGTGGAACAGTCCCTTTCCTTAAACTTTAATCTTGATGCGCCTCCATCGGCGGCGTACTCCCCCTCTGCTGCCTCCTTTGTGCCCGGCAGCCCCACAGGCATGACCGCAACCCCAAGCGTACGACCTGCGGCCACATCCACAGCAAGCCTTAGCCCCACGGGTACCCCCCCTGCGGCCTCAGTGGATGCCTCCACACAACTATACAATGAGGCCATTGCCGCTTTTAATGCTCGCCAGTACGGTCAGGCTCAGGCAAGCTTTGTAAAATTTACCAATGAGTACCCCAAGAGCAGCCAAGCAGGCAATGCATGGTACTATGTGGGCGATTGCAGCTTCCAGCTCAATAAATTTAACGATGCTGCCGTGGCTTATGATAAAGTTATTACCAACTACCCCAGAAGTACACGCGCTCCAGCAGCCTACCTTAAGCAAGCCATTTGCTTTAGCAAGCTTGG
>CAYJNG010000155.1:0-4519 GCA_964371505.1 uncultured Desulfovibrionaceae bacterium | reverse complement strand
ACAAGCGATATACATCACTTGTGTTTTTTTATAGGTAAAAATAAGTACGAGTAAAAAATTTAGCTTACATGCGGATATACATATAAAGCAAGAGCTATCACAAACATCACAGTAATTATGCGTAGCCAAAGCTTATATTCTTTATGCATTTTCACTTCCTCTTCCTTGCTGGGGGCATCGCACTCTGCTTGTAAGGTGCTTATATCCACAGCATCTTTTGCATGGTATCTGCCGTAGAAGAGATAAATTAAAAGCCCCACAAGTGACCACACAAGGCCACTCACTGTAGCTGTCATATCAAGCTGTGTCATCATGAGCACATATAGGGCTATGAACACAGGCACGCCCAGCATAACGGCTTTTGCCTTATAAGGTCGTATGAGGTTAGGATATTTTTTGCGCAGACCTAAAGCGGCTGCAATCCCTATGACATAATAGAATAAGTCCGTAAAGAGGCTTAAAAAGGCCACGTAATGAATGGAATTGGTGCTCACCAAAGCAAAGGCAAGCAAGCCCAAGGCAATGATGGCCACATGCGGTGTTTTATACTTAGGATGTAGCTTACAAAAAACTTGTGGCAGCATGCCATCTCTTGCCATGGCGTACAAATAACGCGGTGGCGCAGCCACACAAGAATTCATGGTAGAAAGGCCGCCACCAAAGGCAATACCCGCCGCCAATGTGGCCATGGGAATGCCCAATATGCCTGCGGCTATCATGGCATCGGCATAAGGCGCTGTGGCCGTGGCAATGCTTGCCAGTTTATCCACCGGCACAATGGCCACCAAAAACCATTGAAATAGAGCATTTAATGCAAATACAACCAAGGGCGTTATAATAAGGGCACGCGGCATATTTATATGCGGGTGCTTAATCTCTTCCCCCATACTTACGCAAGCATCAAATCCGGCAAAACACCACCAAACCATGGCCACACAAGCAATAAAGCCTGGGCCTTCCATGTCTAAAAATTCGGGTTTTTGTACAAAATGTGGCAATTGCACATGGGGCATCATCATAATAAACCAAACAATGGCCACACCCCAAAAAAAGTACATAAAAGCATTTTGCAACTTCCCTGTAAGATCTGTGCCTATCACATTGGATATGGTAAAGACCACAATACACGCCCCTGCAATGACCGTATCACTTATGGGGATAGTTATATCAAAGGCTAAAAAGAGCGTTTTAAAGTAAAAAGAAAAAGCAAAGGCTTCTGCGGCGGCCACGCAAATAATGGCAATGACATAGTTCCACCCAGCTAAGAAACCAAAAAAGCGCCCTAAACCAAAGGAGGCGTACTTATACGTACCCCCCGCATAGGGCAATGCACTGCTCATTTCTGCATAAAGCTGTGCAGGATATATGGTAAGAAAAAAAGCAGCCAAGGTGGCAAAAATGATATCGGCTCCCATAAAACCCACGGCATTGGCACCGGTAACAAAGAGCCCCACCCCCATAACATTACCCACAGACATGGTAACAGCTTCTCGCATACCAAAAGCTCTGGTAAGCTTCACTGCACCTTGAGATTTGTCATCCATAAACCTCACCCTCATAAATAGTAAATTATTTCCATGCGTTTAGAGAACACCCCAAATACACGCAAAAGGTATACAGTATTCTAACCACACTGTACAGAAGGGAGTGGGCCTTTTCATGCATGAATGTCAGTGACACTTGAAAAAAAAGAAGGAGGAAAACCCCTTACCATAGGCAAAAGATTTTCCCTCCAAAAAATGCGCAAGAGCCGCCACTGTGTTATGCTTTTACCTTAGCCATGCAATAAAGATGTGTGCATAAATATGAAAATGCTATCATCATCATTACTAAAGCCTTGATAATCCCCTGCATACTGCTCTAGCTTCCAGCCATCACGTACAGGGTCAAAATGGCCTTCACTGTCTTGGTGTAAGTGTAAATTCGTTAACACTTCTTGAGTAGTATTTCCTGCAAGGCCATCAGCACGTACAATAACTTCTGTATGTGCTATCTTCCCCGATTGCAAAAGATCTTCCAAAATACCAGTGGACGATACATTGGTAATAAGAATATCTACATCCTGAGCGCTATTTTCTAAAGCATCCAGTGCGTCACCGTGCACTTCAAAAACATCTGTCATGCTAAGCCCATCCACTCGAATGAGATCACTGCCAGTACCGCCCACAACACGTATATCTTCTACACCGGCATAGATAAGATCATCCCCTGCGCCGCCATCTAAAATATCATGCCCACTGCCGCCGTGTAAGATATCCTGTCCGGCGTCTCCGTATAACATATCGTCACCGCTGCCACCTCGCAGGCCGTCATCTCCATCTCCGCCGTACACAATATCATCACCAGCGCCGGCAAAAATAAGGTCAATGCCTTCTTCGCCGTAAATGGTATCATTACCACCGCCGCCATGAGCTGTATCCACAAAGGGAACATTCTCAGAAAATTCTTTGATGGCGCTATCTTCTGTGGGGTTTAGCCCTAAAAAATGTACGCTATCCTCGCCTTCCATATATCTGTATAAAATATCATAAGCTGCCGCCAATTCTTCGGGTACGCCTTGGCTATCATCAAAACCTTCCACATAGCTTTCCCCAAGATAAATAATATCATTTCCATCGCCCAGATGTACATTGTCATTACCAGAACCCACATCCACGGTAAATTTATCCAAATGATACTCTAAAAGCGTACTATAAGAGCCTAAAATGGAAGAACTTGCCCATTGAACTTGAGAGCTACCAATGGACGTTACGCTTACAAAGTCCGTCCACGAACCTTGAGACAATGTATGAGAAACCCTGTCCCCATCACCATCCACAAAATTGAGCGTAACATCTCGGCTTCCTGTGGGTAAGTTATACAGCACTTCCCAATGCTGTTCACTATTTTGGCTCAGCTTCACTATCTCTTGCCCTACTTGGGCTGTAAGCACCCCGCCGCTAAAATCTAGCACGGGTTCAAGAGCGTCGGTAGAAGTATTAAAAACTTCCCATGCGCCAAGGCCGCCAAGGGCAAGGGCATTCCATAAAAGCCCCACTTGATACCTATCACCCTGCCCCAAGTCCAAAAGAATTTTAGCATGGGCCATATCTGCCCCAAAGTGCACGTCAAGCTCCCCCTTAGCCCAGTATGAGGCGGTAGCCACATCAAAAACCAAGGCAGAAAGGCTGGTTCCTTCGCCAAAAGTATCGTGCACAGAAGGATTGACCCTATCCACTTGCGGAGCATCATCACTAATATTAACCGTTATACTTCCTTCGGCCACAAGAACATGGGGAGCTGCGTTGGTACTTACTTGTAAGGTAAAATTATCTTGTGTTATCTCGCCTTCATTCAGTGTCGCATCATGATGCGCATTACGCATTTGTTCATAGGTATAAAATAGATTTGTGCCATCATACCTAAAATTCGATAATGTACCAAAAAGCCCTTCAAGGCTATTGCTTGGGTCAAAGCTTAAGGTATAGTCACTATGAATGGTCAGCGTAAGGCTTCCATGACTTCCCACAAAGGTAACCCTATCTCCTTCATGGGGAGCCAAAGCAAAGGACCCCGACGAGCTGCGCGCCAAGCCATCTCCATCGGTATCGGGGTCATCTAAAGCATCGTGCGTATATAAAACACTTTCATTATGCAAGGGCCTAGCCTCCACCGTGTGACGCACCGCATCGCCATCACCATCGGTAAAAACGAGCCCCACTTGGCGTGCCCCCTCGGCAATGCCAACCGGTACCGTATATGTAAGCTCCCATACATGCCCGCCCAGATGTTGTAAGGTGACATCATCCACGCTCAATGTGGGCGGTGTGTATGTAGCATCTACAGAGTTGGGGGGATCTGGGTCATTGGTAAAAAGCTCCCACACTCCTTTACTTGTACTCCATATGAGCCCCACAGTATAGGCATTGCCTTGTCCTAAATCCAAAGTAATGGTGGCGCCGTCTTCATCTGCCCCCATGTCCACTTCCACCTGCGCTGTGGCGCGCAAAAGCGTTGGGCTTATTTCTGTTAAAATGGCAGCACTTTGCGAAAAGCCATCACCATCAGCATCGGCACTACTACTAGGCACGGCATCGTGTATGTGTATCTCTATGGTGCCTGTGGCCATATCTTCAGACACAGCATCACCATCTTGTATGTGCACAGTAAATGTATCTAGGGCAACAAGGTCCTCCCCAAGAGACATGTTATGCTCTGCATTACCATTTTGCGTATAGATGTAAGTTATTTTATCATTTTCATAAGTAAAATGAGACAACGTACCGTGTTTACCAGCCAGCGAAACTCCCGCAAGGGGCGTAAGTACGGTGCCATCTTCCGCAATCTGTAGAGTAATACTTTGCGGCACACCCACGGTAGTGGCCTGCACTGTTATGGTGGTTACTCCATCACCAAGCCCCAGCGCAAACTCTCCTAACGCTGTATGAGGGGTGCTATCTGCAGCGGCAGCGGCATCAGCTATACTGTCATAAGTAGTAAGAATTTCTTTTTCTGTGCTGCTATGGGTAAAATCCAAAGA
>CAYJNG010000154.1:0-4521 GCA_964371505.1 uncultured Desulfovibrionaceae bacterium | reverse complement strand
ATACCGCATAATGTAGCGTCAGCTGAACTATGAGATGCGTTCTATTATTAAATACAAAAAAAGGGTAAACCCTTATCAGGCTAATGACAAAGTGTAGGGTAAAAGAATTATTTGTAAAATTGTGAGTTAAATATCAAGCTTTGTTTTTTTGTCACTTTAAAAGTGTGCTAAAAGTATTTTTTAGAATTTTACATTGTGGCAAAATGTCCCTTTCAGAGGTAAGATATTGATACAATTAAAGTTTTTTGGAAAGGGGTTCTGGGGGAAGAACCTTTTCTTCAGAAAAGGTTTTCCCCCAGTAGACTTTGTCAGCAATCTGAAAAAAAGGGTAAACCCTTATGCAGGATTTACCCTTAGAAAGTTTATATATAGTTTATTTTATTTTTCTTTCTTACCAAGCGGCACGGCCACAAAGGTCACATCACCGCGGCGGCTTATTTGCAACATGACAGCACCACGAGCCGTAACATCCTTAACAATTTTTGCTAACTCTTTTGCGTCCTTTATGGGAGTTAAGTTAGCAGAAATGATAACATCGCCTTGGCGTATACCGGCTTCAGCGGCTGGCTTGCCTTGCTCCACATCAGCCACAAAAAGCCCTTGGCCTTTTTCAAGGCTATTGGCCTTGCTTTCTTCAGCTGTAAGAGGGCGTACAGAAATGCCCAATGTGGCAGCTTCTTGCTTTTGCGCTCCGGCTGGGCCATTGCGCTGTGCATTTAATTGATCTGCATTGCGCTCTCCAAGAGTAATGGTGAGTTTCTTTTCCTTACCATCACGCCATACGGTTACAGTGGTCTTGGAGCCGGGCTTTTGGCCGGCAATGGCGCGCAATAGAGCAGCGGGGTCAGCAATTTTTTTATCATCTACAGAAAGGATAACGTCACCAGCTTTCATACCAGCATTGGCAGCAGGTTCATTTTCCATAACGTTACTAATCAATGCACCTTGTGCCTTTTCAAGCCCTAAAGCCTTGGCAGCGTTTTCAGTAAGCTCTTGCATGGTGACACCAATCCAACCACGACTTACCTTTTTACCAGATTTTAATTGCTCAGTTACACTGGCAGCTTGAGAGCTTGGTATGGCAAAGCCAATGCCTTGGCCACTGGCAATAATGGCGGTGTTAATCCCCACCACATCACCATCCATGTTTAACAAGGGGCCACCACTGTTACCAGGGTTGATAGAAGCATCTGTTTGTAAAAAATTGTCAAAGGGGCCAGAGTTAATATTACGGCCTTTGGCAGAAAGAATACCTGAAGTTACGGTATGCTCAAGACCAAAAGGGTTACCAATGGCAAGTACCCATTCGCCTACGCGGGCTTTGTCAGAGTCTGCAAATTTTAAGTAGGGGAGTTTCTCTTTAACATCTACCTTCAAAAGGGCTATGTCCGTTTCTTCGTCTGATCCCACAAGTTTAGCTGGTATGGCCTCAGCTTTACTAATAACCCCTTGTAGATTTACATTAATAATATCAGCACCTTTTACTACGTGGAAGTTGGTCACAATATAACCATCATCAGAAATAATAAAACCGGTACCTAAGGAGCGTTGCTTTTGCTCCGGACGCTGTTGCCCATGAAAAGGCTGAAATTGCTCAAAAAATTTCTCAAACCCAGGAGGGATGCCGGGCATAAAGTCATTCATAAAATTTTGCTTTTGAGAGGAACTCTTCTTTTCTGTACTAATATTTACCACAGAAGGGCCGGCTTTTTCCGCAAGGTCTACAAAGTTCGGTAATCCCGAAGCTTGCGCTAGGCTTGCACTAAGTAAAAGTGCAAAAAGAAAAAAATGAGAGACTGTTTTTCGAATAATCATATGTTCTCCTTGTAAATATTCTCTATAAACATAGTAAAAACTCCAAAGAAAAAAGGGTTGCTTGTTACACACACCCTTCCATCCTCTTTAATATAAGCAAAAAAACTCTCTTGTGAAGATGCTGGAACACAAAATATCGTGCATAATCAGCGCGCGTTGACGCTCAAAACAAAATATGCCACTTACTACCTATATGTCTATTATGAATTTGTTGCAAAATATACACTTTTAAGAATTACATATACGTATTTGTATATACTAATGCCCTGAACCATAAGGAAGGATATGTTTTTACGCCATTTAGATATTTCAAAGGACGTGTACATACTTTTTTTAGCAGCCATTCTTACATTGGCCACCATGTATGTACCGCAGCCTTTGCTTTCAACCATTCAAAAAGACTTTTCTACGCATAGCAGTACAGCCATAGCTCTACTTATGACGGTAATTTTTGTCCCTTTAAGCATTGCCCCTTTAATTTATGGTTCCATATTAAGCGCTTTTTCCACCAAGCGCATTTTACAATGTTCGGTGGCTTTGCTTTTTGTGGCATCTCTTGGTTTATATTTTTCTCATGACTTTAGCATAATACTCTTTTTTCGTAGTATTCACGGCTTTGTTGTGCCTGCCATGCTTACATCCATTATGGCGTATTTATCTGCTCAATATTCAGGCACCACCTTACAGCAAATTTTAGCCACATACATTGCTGCTACCATTTTAGGAGGTTTAATAGGGCGTATTTTCTCCGGTATTATTGCATCTGCTTTTCATTGGCAAACACCATTTCTTATACTTTCCCTTACGCTGGCTGTATTGTTTTTATTTTTAACCAAGCTAAATGAACAAAGCGAAAAAAGTACAAAAAAGCTCTCAGTAAATGAATTTAACAGTATTATCCACACAACGGGGATTAAACGTCTTCTTTTTATTGAGTGCACATGCTTTTTTGTCTTTGTGGCCTTGGCTACGTATCTACCTTTCTTTCTCACGCAAATAGATAACAGCATTTCAGAAACTCGCATTGCTCTTACCTACCTAGGCTATGGTGTGGGTATTATTATTGCCTTAAAGTCTCGCGCCATTATTGCCCATGTGGGAGGAAGTGTAAAAAGCATACGCCTTGGAATCCTCATTTTTGGTTTTTCCCTCTTGCTCTTCCTTATTCCCAATATATATTGCATATTTATTGCCATGTTTCTATTGTGTGCAGGGCAGTTTTTAGAACACAGCATAACACCAGGGCTGGTAAACCGCATTTGCCCTTACAATAAAAGCGCTGTAAATGGCTTGTATTTATCCATTTATTATATTGGGGGCGCCCTTGGCTCTTACCTTCCTGGCTTCCTTTTTGAAAGCTATGGCTGGCAAGTTCTCATAGGCGCCTTAAGCGTGCTTTTACTCGCAGCTTTTATGGCAAGCTTTGGCTTAGAAAAGCATACTCCGCAGCAATAATATGAAGCACTATGAGTACGTTACAAGCGCCTTAAAACGACACTGCTTCATGTAATGCTTTAAGTTCTTGTGCATACAATTCACGTACCTTACCAGCAGCTATATCTAGCTCCAATGGGCCTTGCTCCACACGAATAAGCTTAAGTATGGTTAAATTAAGGTCACGACACATGCGCCGTATCTGCCTATTAATGCCTTGGTGCAAGGTGAGCTCCAAAAGGGTAGAGCGTGCATCACGCCCCAATATATGCACATCCACAGGGGCTAACACTTCCCCTTCTTGCAAACGCATGCCACGCTGCATTATGTGAATTTGTTCACTTGTGACGTTTTCGCGAACAAGAACTTCATATATTTTAGGTAAATGATACCTTGGGTGGGCAAGTTTTTGCGCAAAGTGTCCATCATCAGTAAGTAGCAGTAAACCTTCAGAAAAATAATCTAAACGGCCCACAGTAAAAAGCCTTTTATTTTGCCACTGCTTAGGCAAAATATCAAAAATAGTTGTTCTTCCTTCAGGGTCATGAGCGGTGCATAAGGTTTGCACAGGCTTATGCATCATTAAATATACGCGCGCTTCTTCACGTTGTATAATTTGTCCATCAACGCGTAATTCATCTTGAAAACACACTTTATGCCCAAGATCTACCACACGTAAGCCGTTTACGAACACCTTACCGGCCAGTATGAGTTCTTCAGCTTTGCGACGAGAACACACACCGGCATCAGCCAAAGCTTTATTGATACGCACCATGGTTTGTTCATCTTGCGTATCATGCTGGTTATGCTTGGGGTGTGATGTGTATGGTGAAGACTTTTTTTGTGCAAATTGTTTGTGTGATCCTTTTGCAGGGACATCACGCTTAAAAGCACTTTGTTGTGAGTTTCGTTTTGCATCTTGAGCAGAGCGTGGTTTTTTTGTGGTCATTTTAAGCTCCTAAAAATAAAAACCTGAGCTACAGGTCATAAAAAAAAATTATAGCACAAACGAGCTCATGGTCAGGCAGGTAACATCTAATATGGAGAAGGGAAAATGAAAAGCTAAACTTTTGTAGCAAAATGCACCAATGGAACACAGAAGATAGGCTTCATAAGATAGGTTTCATATGAAAGGCATAGAGTAACAACGGCACAGAATAGAAGCATAGCTTTGTTCCTAACTATGAAAAAATTAATAATTACAAAATATTAAAAGCATACCCAACCTCAAAACTCTTGTTTGAAAGTTTACATAATTATCATTATGGGACA
>CAYJNG010000153.1:0-4637 GCA_964371505.1 uncultured Desulfovibrionaceae bacterium | reverse complement strand
GAAAGAACCTTTTTTTCAAAAAAGGTTTTTCCCCAGTAGACTTTGTCAGCAATCTTAAAAACGTGTGAAAACACGTTTTTAAGCATTAACTAAGTAGCTGGCTTCCTTACTATGCTTTTTGCTTATGCGGTTATACTTTTCCAATACAGTGTATTGTCTTTAAAATACGCTTCCACTTTTTCTTGCGCTTGTAACCATGATAAAAGCGCACGTACACTGGTGCCCACAAGCACATACTGATTAAAATTCATATGCAGGGCATAGTCTGTGAAGAGCTTTTGTAAGAGAGCTTCAAAGGATAAGGAGGCGCTGCACAGTGTACATATTTTGTCTGCCACTTCAAATACCTTACCTATATTATACTGCGCAAGGCTTGTAATATCTGTGCATGCGTCGGCATGGGCGGGGACGAACCAAGCAGCTTCTACGCTTTGTAACTTCTCTAAGGTGGCGAGATAGTGCTCCACATTATACATAACGCCTATTTGATACTTTTCTAGAATGTCTTGGCTGAGCAAGCTGTCGGCAAGGAAGAAGACATTATCTTCTGTTTTATAGCCCACCATATCTAAGCAATGCCCCCATAAATCTATGCTTGTAAGGCCTGATGGTAGCACTTCAGGGCAAAGTTCCTCCACATGGCTTTCTTGCGCCAGTAAAAATTTATTATGCAACTCTTTAGGAGGATGAGCGCCGTATAAAAAGGTAGGCTCCAGTATGGGGAATTTGGCAAAGGAAGCATTCATGGGTGGCATATAAATTTTACACTGGCTTTGCCCTTGTAGGTATTTGTTGCCCCCAATGTGGTCTGCATGGGAGTGGGTGTTGTAGATGGCCTTAAGCGTCCATTGGTGGCGGTCGAGTATTTGGCGAACCTTACGCCCTGCTTCTTTATCATTACCGCTGTCAATGAGGCAAACTTCCGTATCATTTATACGTATGAGACCTATTTTAGATGGGCAGTCAATATAATAACACGTATCTGTAAGTTGTATAAGCTCGTACATGGCAGCGTCCTTTATGTAATATGTTTCATAACATTACTACAAAAGGAAACAAAGTTAAAGATATTCTAACTGCAAAGATGTTTGTAGTTCTCTGTTAAGGCTGTATAGTTTCCTGTTTAGCATTGGCCAACGCCTTGAGAAGGTATGTTCCTTCACCATGGGCAAAAACACCGTACTTCGCCTGCGCAAAAAGCTGTGCTGTGCCTTCTTCAAAAAAATAACTATGGCTAAGGGTAGGTACAGCTCTATTTCTTTTGTAGGTAAAGGGAAGTAAAAATTCGTGCTTTTGGGGTAAATAATCTTCAGGGGCTATGGAGTGAAACAGAGCAATATTATCTTTGTTAAGGGTAATAATGGCCTGCCCTCTAAGGGGCAGCGTGCCATGCTGCTGCATAAGTGCATTATAAGCGGCTGTGATGCTATCGCTTATGGCATAGTTTAACTGCATATAATCGCCTTGAAGTAACGAGCGCGGGTCGCGCGGATTAAGCTTAAAGAAAAGTACATCACCTTGTGTAAGGAGTTGCTCCTGCTTATAGATAATGACGTTAAAAAAAAGAAGTATAAGGCATAGAGTGCCTAAAAGGAGTTTACTTTTCATGGATTAAGCTCCTTGTACTATAAAAGAAAAACAGTAGTAAAACTCCACCGCTTAAGAGTAAAGTGTAAGATTTTTGAAGCAAAGTTATGTCCAGGTTATAATAGTAGAGAATGAGTATGGGGATAGAAATATAGATGGTTTTTTGCAGGAGATGGGCCTTATCTCTATATAAGCTGAGGGCGAGCATTCCCATAATATATAACACAGCATAAGCATGTATATATGTGCAAAAGAAAAGACAAAGCGCAGCGAGAGCGTATATGCTCATAAGTTGTAATGAGGAGGTTTTAGTACTCAGTGTATTTTTTCTTAGAAAAAGAAGAGCGAGTAGGCTAGTCCATAGAGCAAGTAATATACTGAAATACGAAATATACTCTAGTGAGAAGAAATACTGCTCTTTATCGGCTAACATGCCAAATACAAGGAGAGTGAGTATGGCAAAGCCTATGAGGGCAAATTCTTTTTTGTGATGCGCTTTCTGGAAAAAGCATATGGTCATGCTGCTAAGGAGAAGCAGGGTGAGCAAAAGCAAGGGCAAGGGGAATTCTGTGTTTATGTAGACGCATGCCGCCGTATAGATGCCTATGAAGACGCGAGCGCTAAAATGTGAAACATAAGGATAAAGGCATAAAGTAAGCGGAGTAATGAGCAAGGCTAGCGTAGTATTTGCCATCTCATGTTCTATTTTTATGGCAGCGGTAATGAGCAAGTAGCCAAGGAGTAATGCGGTAAGAGCAAGGTATAGCTTAACGTAGGAAGGGGGGGCATTTGCTTTATCTTTTTGCTGAAAGATCAGTAGAGAAAGTATAAGTGATACAATGCCTATGCAGCTTAAAAAATACGTATTTTGAAAGGATGCTTCATACCATAAGTATACGGCTATGGTTAAAATGCCAGTACTGAGCACGGCAGAAAAACTGCAGATAAGAGTACGTAGGGACGAAGCAACGCTTGCATGTTTTTTTGCAGTATGAAGGAGATTTGTCTTTAGCGTTTGCTGCGTAGCGTGAGTATTTTCTTGCGCCTGTGGGCTAGTACGAAATTTCTTATAAAGTTTTTCCATATACTTTGCCAAGGCTATACAAAGGGCTGTTACCAGTAGAGCAAGCAGCATATAGGATGTTGTTGTAAGTTGGCTTTCGTGCAGAAAATACGCCACAACTAAAAAGCAGGCTGTAATAAGGCTTAGTGCTGTAAGAAGTATATCTTTATACAAGTAGCGGTACATGGCAAAGCAGAGAAAAAAATAAAGCACGCTTATGCACGTATAAAAGGAGAAAAGTGTATTCTTTCCCATGGCCGAGAGCACTTGCCCCCCGATACCTATAAGAATAAAGCAGTACAGCAGTAGACGTAGTGCATATGCCTTAAGGCAAGGAATTTTCTTTATGCTAAGTTCGCGTAACGTTAGGAAGCTAGCATTAAGGGTGGTAAAAAGTATGTAGAAAATTTGGTCATTATGCTCAAAGTAGAAAGATAGTATATCCCAAGAAAGATAAAAACTTATATTAAGTAAGAGGAGGAATATAATCCATAAAAGGGAAAATTGCGCGAGGTAAACAAAGGGCAAAATGGTTATGGCCCAAAGTAGAAAAAGTGTATAACTGTCACTGTTTGATTGGTAAACTTGACCAAAGACGGCTAAAAAAATACCCACCAGCATGGAAGAGGCTGTAAGGGCCCATGTACCTATGGTGGAGTGGGGCCCCTGCATATACGCTGTAAGAGTGCATATACAAAGTGCGATTTGAATGAGGGTAAATTTTAGATAGTCTGGCATGGCATGCCAGTTAAAAGCAAAAAAGAAAATAACACCACTGAAAACAAATGAGAAACCAAGCAAAAATACAAAGTTTAAACCTATGTGTAGGCAGTTTTCATTGGTAGAGGGATTTGTATTTTCCTGTTCTTTTTTGTGCGAAAGAAAGGGAAAAATTTTATTTAATGCGTGTACTATCATAAAAATAAACCTAATATTATCTGTAATATATTAAGTTATAAACATAGGGTTACTATTCTAAAAATACCTCTTTAGAAGTATATTCTGGAATAGTAACCCCAAAAAGCTATACAGTTTTTAAAGAAGCTTTTTTTATTTTTCGTGCCACATAAACAGCTGGCGTGTCGCAAATGCTTGTTACTATGTATATAACATAAGAAGAGAATACTAAAGTCCAAATGGTGGAAACATCATACCCCTCTATGCCGTAAAAAGCACCAAAGGTAAAAAGTATGGTGTTGACTATTTGTGAGAGCATGGTGGAAATATTATTTCTAATCCAAAGCCCGCGCGAGTCATTTTTAAATATTCTTCGGGTTGATTTCCATATTTTTTCGTACAGCCATACATCAAAGAGTTGGCTAATGGCATACACGGAAATGCCCACAAACATAATTCTGGGTACATTGGTAAAGACTTCACGCACGGATTTCATGGCCCAGTCGGATTCACTGGGGGTGTATAAAAACCACGACTGACTAATAAGAATAAAGACGATATTGGCAAAAATACCTGCAAAAACAGCTTTTTTTGCCGCTTTTTGCCCTTCATTTTCTGACAAAATATCTGTTACTAAAAAGGTAGAGGCAAAAAGAATATTCCCCAGCGTTTGCTCAAGACCAAAAGCTTTAATAAGGAGGATAACTTCTATATTTGCGGCTATGGTAGCTATGGCAATCCATACATAAAGACCTGTTTTTCCAAGGGCCCTATAGGCAAAAAGTACTGTGGAATAGATGGCAAGTAAAGAAAAAGCCAATAAAATTTCATTCATCATTTTTATATGTTCTCCCATGTGAAGTGATGCATGACATCACTTGTGCTTTACAGCATCCTATGCATACAGAATTATTGTGGTATTTTCAAGTGCGCCCATATGGCCAAAATGGGTATTTTATGGCCTGTTAAAAAGTTGCCATGGAGTTGTTAGGTTCGTTGTTTTGCTGGTGTATTTTGCAAACAGTATGCATTTTTCGTGATTAATGCTGCTTTTTAGTTCTTGTGTACGCTCTTTAAAGCTTATTCTTAA
>CAYJNG010000152.1:0-4639 GCA_964371505.1 uncultured Desulfovibrionaceae bacterium | reverse complement strand
CAGCCCCGAAGTACGTGAAGCGTATTTAGGCGGCATGTAATTTTACTTTTTAGGTGAGGGAGGGGAAACTTTTTCATTAATCTGTTTCTCCCCCCCGAAGGGTTGTTTTTTACGCGCGCGTAAGCGCAAGGAAAAAACGCGTGGTGCTAGTATTGGGGCGATTTTGAGCGGCTTGTAAGATTTTTTCTTGTGGCAAGGAGAAAGGATTTTTTCTGCGTAAGCGTACTTAAGTACGTGCGTATAAGAAAAAATCATTTCAACGCCGCCACAAGGAAAAAGATGAAGACGCCAAAAGCGCCCCAATGTCATGAACAAAGAGCACTCACAACCAGCACACCCTCACACCGCTCCCCCCACATAGACAGTTAGCCCAAAAAAGCATACAGTACTCTTGGCGGTATAACAAAAAACCTCCACCAAAACACCACGAGGTACGCTATGACAACATCTTGGCTTCACTTCCTCCAAGCTCACAGCATCCCCGATGAGCTGCGCGCACAGGCCTACGAAGACAGCACCGCACAAGAGCGCCAATTACTCAAAACTGCCATAGCCTACCATAGCCTTGCAGGGCAAAGCCCTAGCATAGAAAGCACCGTGACTGCCTATAACAACCAAGGCTTTTGGCAAAGAAAACACAGCGCCCCCACACCTCTTGCTTTTATCCTTTGCGGCGAAGAATTCCACTCCCCAGCGCGCCTTGTGGCAGCCGCCATGCCGGCCCTATTGGCAGGTGTTGCGCAAAGCATCTTCTTACAAGTAGGCCCCCCACAGCCGCAAATTTTACTTGCTTTAGAATTACTGGGCCTTGAAGAAGCGTATGCCTTGCCCTGTGCAGATAGCGCGTTAGAATTTTTACGCCTACTTGGCAGCTGTGATGACCTAAACCTACACACACAAAATACCCGCTTGCTCCTTTTACACCCACAGCTAAGCCTTGCTGCACTTAGCCCCGCAGCTAAAAACTTGCGCATACCTTGTTATGAAGAAACGCAAGCTCCACGCATTTTTTTGGCCCCCACATTAAGCGACAGTACTAGAGAGTATATTGCCTTTGCACACCCTGATGCGGAGCACGCTTCTGGGCCTTTTGCCCAAGCCCAAGCCTATTACGGCGTAGATAGACCCTCGCAAAATGTTTTAGCACAAGCGGTAAGCCAAGGTAGCGCGCTGTATCAGCAGCACTTCACCCGAGGCATGGAGGGTTGTTGGCATATGACAGGCCTTGACAAGAGCTTCTTCCTCAATCACTGTGTCATGGCTGGGCTGTGTGACACAAAAGAAAACCCAGAGGATACCCATGAGCGCTAAATCCCCCATAGAAAAATTACGAAATATAGGCATCATCGCGCATATTGATGCGGGCAAAACCACGCTTACAGAACGTATCCTCTATTATACGGAAAAAATTCACCGCATGGGCGAAGTGCACGAGGGCACAGCCACCATGGACTATATGCCAGAAGAGCAAGAGCGCGGCATTACCATAGCTTCCGCCTGCACCACCTGCACGTGGCATGAACATACCATTAATATTATAGATACCCCCGGCCATGTGGACTTTACCATAGAAGTGCAACGCTCCTTGCGTGTATTGGATGGCGCTGTGGGCGTGTTTTGTGCTGTGGGCGGTGTGGAGCCACAATCTGAAACTGTGTGGCAGCAGTCTGAAAATTTTGGTGTACCTAAGATAGCTTTCATCAATAAGGTTGACAGATTAGGCGCAGATTTTGAAAGCGTACTTGGCGCCATGCGCGAGCAATTACATGCAAACCCTCTTTTGCTCACCATGCCACTGGGCCAAGGCGAAGATTTTGAAGCCCTGCTTGATATTGTTACCCTTGAACGCCTTGACTATGACGAAGAAGATCAAGGCGCCACTATTAAGCGCACGCCGCTTTCTGCGGCAGAAACAACCTTACTCTCCCCTTGGCGCGAAAAACTTTTAGAAAATCTTGCCGAAGCCGACGATGCATTTTTAGAAGATTATTTGGCAGAAAAAGAATTTAGTAGCGCAGAAATTTATGCTGCTGTACGCCGTGCCACCATGGCGCGTAAACTAACCCCCACCTTTTGTGGCTCTGCTTTACGCAATGCCGGTATTCAGTCAGTACTAGACGGCATTGGCGCCTTCTTGCCCTCCCCCTTAGATGTGCAAAGCCCTCGCGCCTTGGATGCGCAAGAGCAGGAGCATATCATTAAGGCCGACCCAGCAGCGCCACTTTCTGCCCTTGTTTTTAAAATACTTATGGACAGCGGGCGCAAAATGGCCTTCATGCGCATTTATGCCGGCACTTTGCGCGAAGGCGAGCAGTATTCTTGCATTCAAGATAAAAAGCTTAGCCCTCCTGATCGGGTGCAACGCATTTACCGCTTGCATGCCGATTATCGCGAGCAAATGGAACAAGCTAGCGCTGGAGATATTGTAGCAGTAATAGGTTTACGCGCAGCCACCACCGGCACGACCTATGCCGCCAAAGAAGCCCCTTACGAACTAGAAAGCATTACCGGCTATGCACCGGTCATAACGCTGGCCATAGAGCCGCGCAATGCCGACGAAGGCGCCACCTTAGATGAGGCTTTAGAGCGCTACACCACTGAAGACCCTACCCTGCACGCCACCATGGATGAAGGCTCAGGCCACCGCATGCTTTCGGGCATGGGGGAATTGCACTTAGATGTTATTTTAGAACGCATGCAAAGGGAATATAACATAGCGCCAAGGGTGGGACAGCCTCAGGTGGTGTGCCGTGAAAGCATTACTCAAGAAAGCGAAGCCACGGCTGAATTTGATCGAGAGCTTGGCAAAGAACACCATTATGGAAAGGTGCACCTTAAAATTGAGCCTCTTGCGCGGGGCACAGGCAATGTAATACAGTGGGGTGATAGCTTTCCCGATGCTATTTTAGACCCGTCCAAGGCCGCCACAGCTCAAAAACTTTTGGCACCTTTACAACTTTCCTTACCTTGGCTTCAAGCCGCTAAGCAAGGTCTTGAAGACGCCCTACAAAGCGGCCCTAGCCTAGGTTACCCCATGCAGGATGTGGGCATTACCATTCTAGGCCTTGAGCGTAAAGACGGTGTTTCCTCTGCGCCTGGTTACCATATGGCTGCCGGCATGGCTTTACGTGAAGCCATAAGTCAAGCTAAGCCTGTGGTGCTGGAACCCATCATGCAGGTGGAAATTAACGTGCCTGAAGCCCATCTAGGGGCCGCCATGAGCCTTTTTAACACCTGCGGCGGGCGCGTAGAAAATTTAAGCCATAGAGGCTCCCTAGAAAATGGGGCCAGTGGTGATAGCGGACAAAAAATCATTCAAGGTTTAGCGCCCTTATCACGTCTTTTTGGTTTTTCCACCTCCTTGCGTTCTGCCACACAAGGCCGCGCAGGGCTTATTCTTCAATTTGCAACCTTCGATATTCTCTAATGCAACAACCAAAAGCTAAAAAAAGTCTGGGGCAACACTTTCTGCGCGACAGAAATATTTCTGAAAAAATTGTTAACCTTTTGCGCATTGAAGAAGGGGACAAGGTCATTGAAATTGGCCCCGGCCCCGGTGCTTTAACCACCATTTTAGAAGAAAAACCTCTTAGCGAACTGCTCTTAGTGGAAAAAGACGACCATTGGGCTGCTGAAAGGCAACGCTTAGGCGCGCCTTTTACCCATGCCAAACTCATGGACGCCTTACAAATGCCTTGGCATACCATTGATACAGAAAATCCACGCAAAATCATAAGCAACCTCCCCTACAATGTGGCTTCGCCGCTCATGTGGGATATTTTCTCGCAGTGCACAGGCCTTATACGTGCTGTGTTTATGATGCAAAAAGAAGTGGGCCTGCGTCTTATTGCCAAACCGCACAGTAAGGAATACGGCGCCCTTACGGTATGGACACAAAGCTTTGTGCGCCCTGAGTGGGGCTTCATTGTGGGCCCCAAATCCTTTGCACCGCCACCCAAGGTAGATTCCGCTGTTTTGGCTTTTACCTTACTTCCCATAGAGCAGCGCCCAAAACATCCTGAGCTTCTAGCTAAACTTGTAAAAATGTGCTTTCAAAATAGACGCAAACAGTTAAAGTCCATTTTTCGCCAAAATAATGTTTTGGAACTTATTCCTAGCCTTGAAACTTTAGATATTGACCCAGAAAGACGGCCGGAAACCCTCTCACCAGCTGATTTTTCCGCTATTTTAGAGCATTTCACCCAAAGAGGCTTGACTTTATAGGCAGAGAATGATGTCATGCTCATTCGCAAATTTAGGTTTATTTTAGGAGATATGTATGACTAAAGCTGAACTTATTGAAAGAATTGCCACCAATGCTAAGTTAACCAAAGCCGATGCTGAACGCGCTCTTAGCACCGTACTAGACACTATTTCTGAGGGACTTAAGCAAGAAGAAAAGCTTACTCTTGCAGGCTTTGGAACCTTTATAGTGGAAAGCCGTAAAGAACGCCAAGGGCGAAACCCAAGAACAGGGGAAGCCATTACCATTGCGGCCTCTAAAGCTGTAAAATTTCGCCCAAGCAAGCAGCTAAAAGAAACTTTGAATTAATTTTTGCACGAAGTATCGGCATACATTAATCTGATTTTGCCTCATTTTTAGTTTCAATTTATCTAAAGCCATGCACTATGCATGGCT
>CAYJNG010000151.1:0-4688 GCA_964371505.1 uncultured Desulfovibrionaceae bacterium | reverse complement strand
AGTGTCGACTACTTAAAAGCTGTTTTTCTGCGTTCTTCCCATTGCCATGCGGTACGTAAAATTACGTCAAGCTCGGCAAATTGCGGTTTCCAACCAAGCTCTTGTTGTGCTTTGCGGGCATCGCCCACAAGGGCGGGGGGGTCGCCTGCACGGCGTGGCCCTTCAATAACGGAAATGGGGCGCTTGGTAATTTCTTTGGTGGTGGAGATTATCTCGCGCACCGAATAACCTTGCCCATTGCCAAGGTTGTACACGACACTTTTTTCTCCTGCCCACAATCTTTCAAGGGCCAGAATATGGGCCTTGGCTAAATCACACACGTGTATGTAATCGCGAATGCATGTTCCGTCGGGAGTGGGGTAATCGGTACCAAAAATATGTATGGACTTTTGCGGATCTTGCGCCGCTTGCAGCACTAGGGGGATGAGGTGAGTTTCTGGTTCATGCCATTCGCCAATGGAAATATTCTGCTCGCTAGGTAAAGCGCCCGCGGCATTGAAATAGCGTAAGGCCGTATAAGGCATATCATAAGCGTTGGAAAAATCTTCCAACATCCATTCTATCATAAGTTTGGTGCGTCCATAAGGGTTAATGGGGCTTTGCATATTGCTTTCTACAATGGGCAATGTTTCCGGCTCACCATAGGTGGCGCATGTGGAGGAAAAGATAAAGTTCTTCACCTCATGGGCTTTGGCAGCTTGTAAAAGTGCAAAGGTTTTCGCCACATTGTTTTCATAATATTTGAGTGGGTGATTTACTGATTCGCCCACATAGGCAAAGGCTGCAAAGTGCATGATACCGTGTATGGGCTGCTTATCAAAAATGGATGTGAGCAGCTGCGTGTCGCCAAGATCGCCTATAATATGTTCGCCAAATTGCAAAAATTCTTTATGGCCTGTGGAAAGGTCATCAAGAATAATGGGGTGGTACCCACTTTGTTCTAAGAGTAGGGCTGTGTGGCTGCCAATATAGCCGGCGCCTCCCACAATAAGGACATTCTTTTTCATAGAGTAGTTATATTCCTAATAAAGTTTTTTCACGCTATTTTTATGCATTTATGTTGTATTAATCACAAACAAAATACTATGTGCATGGTAAAAAGTCCACAAGGCATTTTGCAATTATACTTCTTGCACTTCTTTGTTATTATTTGTAAAGTTTGCTCCATGATGCTAGGGGCGTCATGGTAAAGTATATTATATCACTTGATTACAATAGTTTTGCAACTATATGCATAATAAGGGAAGACCTATGGAAACAACAGAAAATTCTTGTAAAACCTTACCCCGCACTTTGTATGTGGCTTTATGGTTCCCGCTGGCTTCAGAAACGTTTGTCTTTTTTGAAGTGGAAAAATTTCATAATAAGGATTTTCCTGTTTCTGTTATCACACTCTATGGCAATAAAAGTAAGAATTTAGCGGACCATATCCGCAATACCAGCATTCCCATAGAGCGTTTTGGTATTCCTGCCACGGGGCGTATTTTGGGTGCTGTATGGCGTCGATGGCGTAAAGAGCCACAAAAGACATGGCATGTGCTTCGTACCTTACTTTTCCGCCGTTGGCGTGATGTGGAAATGCATTTGGAAGGGGCTTGGGCTTGCGTGGCAGGCTTTTACCTTGCTGAGCGTGCCAAGGCCATGGGCATTGAGCATATTCACACCCCATGGGCCAATGGGCCGGCCACAGCAGCTTGGGTGGTAAACTATTTGGAAGACATTCCCTTTTCTTTCACAGCACGCGCCGGCGATGTGCGCCCTCCCGATGGCTTTTTGCAAGAAAAGCTCGAAGCTTGCGCCTTTGCACGCTCTGAATCTTCGTATCAAATTCCGCTCATGGCATCTTTTTTACCGCCTGAAAAGCACGATAAGCTGTACGTAACCTACAATGTGCGTACCTTATCAGCGCAAGGGCAAGCCGCAGTGCCCATGCAGGCGCCTTTTAATATACTATGCATTGGTCGCTTGGTGGAAACAAAAGGTTTTCAATATCTTATAGAAGCTGTGGCCATGCTGCACAAAGAAGGCATTCCCGTACACTTAAAAGTGGCGGGCGATGGAGCGTGGATGGGCAAGCTTAAGCGCTGCATAGCCACGCATGGAGCAGAAGAGTGTGTAACCATGCTGGGCTTTGTGACCCACGATAATATTTTGCAACATATTCTAGCCAGTGATGTATTTTCCATGCCCAGTGTGGTGAAAAGAAATGTGGACGATTGTGACGGCCTGCCCAATGTGGTTATTGAGGCCATGAGCTACGGTCTTCCTGTGGTGGCTACAGACTGCGCCGGCATGAGTGATGTGGTAAAAGATGGTGAAACCGGCTACTTAGTACCGCAGCGCGATGCAAAAGCTTTGGCAGAAGCTTTACGTAAAATGGTGCAAGATCCAGATAACGCTAGACGCATGGCGGGTAATGCTAAAAATCTTATGGATACCATGTTTGATACGGAAGCCAATTTAGAAAAAATCCGTCAACTTTTCTGCAAATATACGCCTGAGAAGAAGTAATGCTAAGAAAAGAGCCTCTTTATGTAAGTATCGTCATTGATACGGAGGAAGAAGGCCTGTTTACAGGCAGCTATCCGAGAAAGGTCACCGTAGAAAATGTGGCTGGTTTATCTGCGCTGGCGCCTTTATCGCAGGAGTGCGGCATACCGCTTACCCTTGTGTGTGCGCATCCGGTATTTACTGATGGCAAGGCTTGCCACATGCTTGAGCATATGCGCAGGCAGTATAATGCAGAAATTGGCGCTCATTTGCACTACTGGAGCACGCCGCCTTATACGCAAGAAGAGCAGGCCAGTGACGTGATGCATACCTATGTGCAGGCGAAAGATTTACCGCGTGAGCAGCTTTTAGAAAAGTTGCAAGCCTTGCTTAAGGCCGGAGCTGATTTTTGCGGGCATGCTGTCACCACCTTTCGCATGGGGCGTTGGGATATGTCGCGCGATATTTGGTCGCTTTTAGCGGAAGCGGGCGTTAAGGTGGACTCATCCATTCGGCCTTGGCAATTCCCTAAAAACTGGCGAGACCACTTTTTAGCCCCTACGCAGCCCTACACTGTGCGTGTGGCTGGCAAATCCATTGTAGAAATTCCCGATACTTCCGTTCCTCTATTGCCCAACTACCCTTGGGTGGCTAAAGCCTTGTATGCGGCGCCGGCCCCTCTAAAGCACACATGGCATCAAAGTGTGGTCATGCTGCCAAGCCCTGTGCACCATTCCCTTGCTTATATGAAGGCTGCAGCTTTGCTCATGCTAGCGCGTGGGGATCGTGTGCTGAATCTTATGTGGCACTCCACCGAATTTGTACCGGGGGTAACGCCGCATGTGCCGGATCAAGCGGCGGCAGATAGGGTGCTGGCTCGCGCTAAAGCTTTTTTTGCGTGGCTGCGTGAGCAGGTGCCTGTATACGGCATGACCCTTGGACAAATGGCTCAAGAAAAGACTCTCAGCATACCGGAACTGAACGCCAAGGCTTATGCCTTACCCGGTGATTGGCATCCTTAATTGTTTCAGAGAAAAATAGGCATAGCATGGTAAAAAATACTCCCATTCCTCTTGTGTTCTTATTGGAAGAAATGAATTTTGGCGGTACACAAAGGCAAACTTTGGAGCTGGCTCGTTATTTAAATAAAGAGCTTTTTCGCCCCGAAATTTGGACAGTGCGCGCCGGTGATGCCTTACTATCCACAGCAAAAGAATACGGAATTACCGTAAAAATATTACGCCAAGACGCTACCTTACGGCCTTTTAAAGCGGCTTACGCTTTATGGAAAGCCATGCGCCATGAGCGACCTTTACTTATGCATTTGGGGACGGTTTTTCCCAATGTATGGGGGCGCTTATTAGGTAAAGTGCTTAAAATCCCCATGGTTGTGGGGGGCTGTAAAGGGCAGGGAAATATTCGTCTGCAGCATGAGCGTTTTTTGTGGCCCTTGGCTCACGCCCATGTGTGTGATGCCATGTCCATTAAGTTAGCCCTGCAGGAGCTTGGTGTGCCTGAGAGCCAAGCACATTGCATTACCAATGGTGTTAATGTGGAGTTTTTTGCCCCTGCTAAGCAAAGAGTGCTTGAGCCGGAAATAGTATGTGTGGGGCGAATGGTGGAAGAAAAAGACCATGCCACCTTACTGAAAGCTTTTGCCTTGGTATTGGAAAAAATGCCCAATGCTCGATTAAACCTTGTGGGCGAAGGGCCTTTGCAAGAAAATTTGCGTAAGCAAGCTTTGCAATTGGGTGTGCAGGATAATGTTATTTTCCATGGTTCTAGTAATATGGTAAAAGAACATATGCAAAAAGCGCGAGTGCTGGTGTTATCTTCCATATCTGAGGGTACGCCTAATGTATTGCTTGAAGCCATGGCTTGTGCTGTGCCAGTGGTGGCCACGGCTGTGGCGGGTATTCCGGATATGGTGGAGCAAGAAAAGCAAGGATTGCTTGTGCCTGCACGTGCCCCGAAGGAGCTGGCGGAGGCTTTGCTACGTGTTTTGCAGGAGGATGCTTTAGCGCAGCGCTTGGGTGAGGCTGGGCGTGAGCATGTGTGTGTGGCGTATTCTTTGGAGAATGTGGCGCGTAGGCATGAGGCTGTGTATGTGGGCTTGTGTAAGCGGCTTGGTTATATGTAAGAGTGCTGTTAAGATTTTATGATGTATAGGCAAGTGGCAATGGCTGCTTGCTTTTTTT
>CAYJNG010000150.1:0-4700 GCA_964371505.1 uncultured Desulfovibrionaceae bacterium | reverse complement strand
TTAGGAGAGAGGAATGATTGAATCTGTTTTGGCTGGTTTTGATAACCTGATGACTTTTTACAATATGATCGCCATCATACTTGGTTTGATATGCGGCGTTTTTATTGGCTGTCTTCCCGGTTTATCCCCTTCCATGGCCATCGCGTTGGCTACCCCTTTTACCATTGGTTTGAACCCCATTACAGGGCTTTCCTTCCTTTTAGGTGTGTATAAAGGAGGCGTGTATGGGGGCTCTATTTCTGCCATTCTCATTGCCACACCGGGCACACCGGAGGCAGCGGCAACGCTGCTCGATGGGTATCCGCTGGCAAAGTCAGGCAAAGCGCGCATAGCTCTTGATGCGGCGCTTATAGCATCCGTATGCGGTGACCTTATAGGTACCGTATTGCTTGTGCTCTTCACCCCAGTGGTAGCAACCTTGGCTTTAAAGATTGGCCCCATCGAAATGGTACCCCTTGTGGTGTTAGCTCTTTCGGTTATTGTATTTTCCTTGGGTAAAAACAAGGTTAAGGGTTTTATTGCTGCCTGTATTGGCGCAGCCTTAACCTATATTGGTCTTGACCCTCAAGAAGGTACTAATCGCTTAACCTTTGAAATGAGCCAATTGGTAGACGGTCTTTCTCTTATTCCTTTCTTGGTGGGTCTTTTTGCTTTACCGGAAATTGTTTTCTCCATCATTCGCTCTCGTGCAGACTTTATTAAAAAGAAATTGCAAGAGCAGCAGGGTAAAATTGAAGAAGAAAGAGAAGAGTTTACTCTTAATAATGAAGGCCTTAGCCTTATGCAAGGCTTAAAGCACTGGCGTATTGTGGTGCAGTCTGCTGTTATTGGCGGCCTCATTGGTGCCTTGCCAGGTCTTGGCTCCACAGCGGCGGCCTTTACTTGCTACGGCCTTGCTAAACGTACTTCTAAAAACCCAGATGAATATGGTAAGGGCAGCATTGAAGGCATTATGGCGTGCGAAACCGGTAATAACGGTACTTGCGGGCCTGCTCTTATCCCCATGCTTACTCTTGGTATTCCTGGCAGCTCCACAGCAGCTATTTTGTACGGTACCTTACTTATGCACGGCATTGTGCCAGGGCCTCGTATTTTCGTAGAGCACGGCCCCATCATTTACGCTGTATTTATAGGTTTAATTATTTCCGCTTTCTTATTATACCCCATTGGTAAGTTCTGTATTAAGCACTTCTCTGCGGCTTTGTATAAAATTGATAGTGGTATTTTATTTGGTGCCATTTTCCTCTTATGTTTCACAGGTACCTACGCCATTCACCATAGCTTCTTTGACGTTATCGTCATGTTAGGTGCTGGCCTACTAGCCTTTATGATGCGTCTTTTTGGTTTCCCAGTAAGCCCCGTGCTTATTGCCTTTATTTTGACACCTATTTTGGAAAATAACTTCCGCCAAGCTTTACAGCTGGAAGGTGGCAACGTAGCACCATTATTCACATCTCCCATTGCTGCAGGCATTTGGTGTGTGCTTGGGCTTCTTTTACTCTGGGGCCCCTTAACACAGCTCCTGAAGCCGAAAATTGAAAAAGACGATCCTGAGTTATTAGAACAACAAATGGATAACGTAGAAGTTTCTTCCATTGAAAAGAATATTCTTACCGAAGAAGAAACATTAAAGAAAGAGCATATCTTAGAAGGCGGCCCTGCCGAAGAACTTATTAAGAAAAAACTTAAATTCTAAATAGTAGTTGGAGGATTCTTATGTCTTATGTAACAAATTGCAAAAAAATGCTATCTGTGCTTACCTTAGGTGCCAGCGTACTTTTGGGCGGTGCCGGTTTAGCACAAGCTGAAACGGATTTCCCCACGGGGCCCATGAAGCTTATTTATGGTTATAAATCCGGCGGTACAGCTTATATTTCTTCTCAAGCTCTTGCCACAGCTGCTGAAAAGCTCTTTGGTCAATCCATAGTGTTAGAAGAGCGTCCAGGCGCCACCGCCACTGTGGCTGCTAACATGGTAAGCCGCTCTAAAAAAGACGGTTATACCCTTGGTGTTATTAAGTCCACCACAGCTATTAATGCTCCCATGCAATTTAAATTGCCTTATGATACCTTCAAAGATTTAGAATTTATTCTAGCTTTTGGTTCCCCCACTGCTGCTTTAGTTGTGCGTAAGGACTTCCCTGCCAATACCTGGCAAGAATTTGTGGAAATGGTGAAAAAAGAGCCTGGCAAAATTAAAATTGCTACCTCTGGCCGCATGAGTAACACCACTCTTGTTATGGACTATATTGCCATGAAAGAAGGCCTTAAGTGGAACCTTATCGGTACTGCTGGTGGTGCTGAAGCCATGAAATTATTAATTGGTGGTCAAATTGACGCGTATGCTGGTTCCGGTAGCCAAGCCATTCACGTAGACCAAGGCACCTGTAAAGTGCTTTTAGACTACATGAAGACCCCTACGTATGAAGGTATTCCTACCTTAAAAGATATTGGCTATCCTGAATTACAAATTGGTGAAGCTCCTTACATTGTAGTTGCTCCTAAGGGCATTCCAGAAGAGGTACGCGCTAAGCTTGTAGCTACCTTTACCGAGGCTGCTAAGTCTCAAGGTTTCCGCGACGCTGTGGCTAAGATTTACCTTACAGACTACACCAAGTCCGGAGACGATCTTGTGGCTGACCTTAAAGCCGAAGATAAAACCTTCCGTAAAATTCTTATGGACTTAGGCCGCATTGATGCCGAAGGCAACATGATTAAAAAGTAAGCCTTTTTTCTGTTTTAGGCGGCCGTCTTTGGGCGGTCGCTAAGCCCTCAATGGAGAGCAAGTATGACGACAACTACAGCTGAAGCTTCGGCTAAATCTTTTAAGGATAAAGAGTACGGATATCTTGAGGTATTACTGGCAGCCTTTTCTTTATTGGCTTGTCTGGTAACCATTTTTTACCTCATTCCTAACTGGGTAGATATGTACTCTGACCAATGGCCAAGCCCGCGTACCTTCCCGTACACAACATGTACCATTCATGCCATTTTGTGTACTATTTGGCTTGTAAACGCCTTGTTTGGTCGTAACGTTAAAGCGTTGAGTGCTGATGCCATTAAGCTTGGCATAACGCTTAATGCCATCATCATGGTATTGTGTGGCATGATCTACTTTGTAGGTTATGTGGCAGGTGGCTTTGTTTCTGTGGCCTTTATTATCACATTGGTAAAAGGCCCCAGCTATTGGATGAAAGCTTTCATGTCCGCTGCTATTATCACCGGTATTTACTTTGGTTTCTTTAAGTTTGTTATGAAGGTAGGCTTACCTTCTGGCATATTGTTTTAATGTTTTTCATGGGTGCTGTTGTTTGCGCAGCAGCATCCATAAAAATACTATTTGGTAGAAACATCATTTTTCACAGCTCAATAAGGTGAAAGTTTGTTTGATTGCTCAGACAATACACAGAGCATAAGAGAATATTCTAAAGGAGTTTATCATGGGCGAGGCCATTACACTTAATGCTGACGGAAGTTTAAACACCCCCAACAACCCTATCATCCCTTACTTTCCTGGTGATGGTATTGGCCCAGACATTTGGTTTGCTTCCCAAATGGTACTCGATGCTGCAGTGGAAAAAGCCTATGGTGGCACACGTAAAATCGAATGGTTAGAAGTGCTTGCCGGTGAAAAAGCGCAAGAAGCCACTGGTGAATCTTTACCACAAGCTAGCCTTGACGCCATCCAAAAATACCGTGTGGCCATTAAAGGGCCTCTTACCACTCCTGTAGGTAAGGGTATTCGTAGCGTCAACGTGGCTTTACGTCTGCTTTTAGACTTGTACGCTTGCGTGCGCCCTGTGCAGTATTTCAACCCTGTGCCTTCTCCTGTAAAGGCTCCTGAAAAAGTAAATATGGTTATCTTCCGTGAAAATACCGAAGACGTGTACTGCGGTATTGAATGGGAAGCTGGTAGCCCAGAAGCCGCTGAAGCCATGGCTCTTATCAAAAAACTCACCGGTCGTGATGTTCGTACAGATTCTGGCATTGGCATTAAGCCCATCAGTAAAACAGGTACTCAGCGTCTTGTGCGCCAAGCCATTCAATTTGCCCTCAAAAACAACCGCGAAAGCGTAACTTTAGTACATAAGGGCAATATCATGAAGTTCACCGAAGGTGCTTTCCGTACTTGGGGTTATGAATTAGCCGCTGCAGAATTTGGTGATGTGACCATTACCGAGGACGAAGTATGGGCAAAGCATGACGGTAAAGTGCCTGCCGGCAAATTGCTCATTAAAGATCGCATTGCCGACGCCATGTTCCAACAAATTTTACTCCGTCCCAATGAGTATAGCGTGCTTGCCATGCCTAACCTTAATGGTGACTACATGTCCGACGCCCTTGCCGCCATGGTAGGTGGTCTTGGTCTTGCTCCTGGTGCTAATATTGGTGACGGTGTGGCCGTATTTGAAGCCACCCACGGCACAGCTCCTAAGTACGCAGGGCTTGATAAGGTGAACCCCGGTTCCGTTATTCTTTCCGGAGCCATGATGCTAGAGCATATGGGCTGGAAGGAAGCCGATGACCTTGTACGCTCTGCCATGGCTAAAGCCATTCAAGCTGGTAAAGTAACCTATGACCTTGCCCGCCAAATGGAAGGCGCTCAGGAAGTTTCCTGCTCCGACTTTGGCCGCGCCATTGTAGCTCAAATGTAAGTTTGGGTGTATATGTGATTTTTTTGGGGAGGGGGAAAACCTTTTC
>CAYJNG010000149.1:0-4724 GCA_964371505.1 uncultured Desulfovibrionaceae bacterium | reverse complement strand
TTTCCCCAGTAGACTTTGTCAGCAATCTGCGGCGAAGCAAAGCTACGCCTATTCTTGATTTTTGATCGCATTGACTTTCGTCAATGCTCCATGAGACCCTACGCAATGAATTGCGCAGAGGTCTCTAAATGGCCTAGGGCCTACGGAAGTTTGTAATTAGGATTTTTCAAAGCGCTTCACGCGTAAATGGCAACCGCCGCGCCCTGTGCGTGCTGTGAAGTCTTGGTGATAATCTTCTGCAGCAAAAAAGGCCGGTGCGGGAGATATCTCCGTGACTACTTTAAGGTCTTTGCCTATGAGGTAGTCTTTAAGGTTTTGTGCCACCTTGCGCTGTGCTTCATCGGTGTAAAAAATCACACTGCGGTATTGCGTGCCGTGGTCCGGTCCTTGTCTGTTAAGCTGGGTAGGGTCGTGAATCTCGTAAAAGAATTTAGCAAGGGTTTCAAAATCCACTTTGCTTGAGTCATACTCTACTTTGACCACTTCTGCATGATTGGTGGTTCCTGTGCTTACTTCTTCATACGTGGGGAAGGGGTTTTTACCGCCCATATAACCGGAAACTACATTGAGCACACCGGGGAGAGATTGGAAGCCATCCTCAACGCCCCAGAAGCAACCGCCGCCAAAGAAAGCCACGGCTGGTGCGGCTTTTTCTGCTATAAACTTCATGGAAATGGAGTTAACGCAGTGACGTGTATTTTTCTCGGTAAAGCCTTCGCCTTCAAATACATGGCCAAGGTGACCGCCGCAATTGGCACACACAATTTCGGTGCGCATGCCGTCGGCATCGGCTATGCGTAAAACAGCGCCAGGTACAGCGTCATCAAAGCTAGGCCAGCCGGAGCGAGAGTCGAATTTATCTTCTGATTGATATAGAGGAGCGTTACAACGGCGGCATACATAGAGCCCGCTCTCTTTATTGTTTACATATTCGCCTGTGTAGGGTCTTTCGGTGCCTTTGCGCAGGATGATATGCTCCTCTTCAGGAGTAAGTGTATTAAAGTTCATGGTTCTTCCTTTTTGTTCCAATTGTTGTGTAAGCGAAAGGTTGCTTTGGTTTGCGGCAAAGACAAAGGTAGCTATGCCTGCCATGACAAGAAGAAAAAGAGAAAAAAGTATTTTTGTGGATAATTTCATATATGACCTTTGGGTTAGAAATTCTTTGACTGTCTATAAATAGGAATTATTCCTACCTAGTCAAGAGCTGCTCACGGCCCAAAAGCTGAAAAAAGATTGGAGAGGTAGAAAGCTACGCCTGTTTGGAAGGGGCGTGCTTGAAAAGAGAAGTTATACAGCGAAAGAGCACTGTGGCGGTGTATTGAGGGCAGGGTGCAGCTTTATCTAAATGGCAACGCCGTACAAGCCTTGTTTTGGTGTAGGCTTGTACGGCGTAAATACGGTGTCATTTGTTTTTGACGTTGTTGTAGCGGTAGTTAGGGCAGTGTATCTTCTTGAAAAAACAGTGAAAACGCTTTTTCAGCTTTGTTTACTTAGGTTAGTTACACGGCCTTAGTTGGTTAACCCTGTGCTTATTTGGTTCTCTTTTTATGCGAAGAGCGCATGTGCACACGCATGGGGGCGTGTAGAATTTTAAAATGCTTGCGCAAGGATTTTTCTAAATAACGCACATAACTTTCAGATACTCTATCGGCATCGTTCACAAAGAAAACAAAGGTAGGCGGCGCTGTTTCTGCCTGAGTAAGGTAGAAGAACTTGGGGCGAACACGCTTGATAACAGGCGGCTGGTGGCGCTCAAGTACCTTTTCCATGGCACGGTTAAGCTGGCCTGTGGTGATGCGTACTTGGCATTCTTCATGAATTTGTCGTGCCAGTGGAAGGATTTTGGCAAGGCCGCGTCTTTCTAAGGCAGACACCAAGAGCACAGGCACATGCGAACAAAATGCTAACATTTCTGTAAGATTTTTTTGCAATTGCTTCATGGCGTCTTGGGGAACAAGGTCAACCTTGTTAACCAAAATCATAAAGGGCGTTTTGCGCTCGTGCAAAAGGTCCATGAGGCGCTTGTCTTGCTGGCTTACACCGGCTGTGGCGTCGAGCACAAGTAAGGTAACATGGGCTTTGGTGCTAGATTTAATGGCGGAGTTTACAGAATATTTTTCCACCGTATCTGTGATTTTTGCTCGGCGACGAACGCCAGCCGTATCCACAAAGGTGTATTTCTCCCCTTTAATTTCCATGCGCACGTCCACACTGTCACGCGTGGTGCCGGCCACATCAGAAACTATCATGCGTTCACTGCCGTGCATGGCATTGATGAGGGAGGATTTCCCCGCATTGGGGCGCCCCAACATGGCAAGCTTAAGGCTTGTATCTTCGAGCTGAAGGTCTTCCCAGTTGTCTGGTATAAGGTCTTGTAACTCTTCACGAAGTTGGCGTAAGTTGTGGCCGTGCTCAGCAGATACACCCATGACAGGAAAGCCAAGGCCGTGAAATTCAGCCAATATTTGATTTTCTTGCTCGGCGCCGTCAATTTTATTTACCACCAATAAAGTGGGCTTACCCATACGGCGCACGTGGGCCATAAGGTATTCATCGAGGGGGAGGAGGCCATCGCGCCCATCCACCACAAAGGCCACCGCCACGGCTGTGCTTAAGGCTTCTTCTGCTTGGCGCAAAATATCCGCCTCAAAGCCGCGAATACCTTCGGGGCCTTCGGTAACCTCAGCGTGTGCATCAAGGGTAATACCGCCGGTATCTACAATGCCGTACATGATTTCGCCGTGATGGCGCACAACGCCTTCCATACGGTCACGAGTTACACCGGGGCGGTCGTGCGTAATGGCTCTTTTGCTATGGATAAGACGATTAAAAAGGGTGGATTTTCCCACATTGGGGCGACCCACCAAAACGATTTGTGGCACATTGTCAGACATGAAGTATCCTGAGTATAAATGTAAGAGAGTGTGTTTAAGATTTTTTTTGACCTGAAAAAGTATGTATCTATTTGAAATAGCAATTTTATGGGGCGCTTGTTTATGGTTTACTGTGCCGTAAGCAAGCGCAGAAATACATTTTCACGTGCAGCGTAAATATAAAATATATGTTCTTCTAGCGCGTTACCTAAACATCTGTCAAGCGGCCTGCACCTCATACTTTTGTGCATAGGCAGGGGGGGAGGCTTGTTACGCTAAAATGTTTTTTCCAAGGGGGCAGGGCGGCAAACTCTTTACCGGCTAAAGCCTTAAGGCAAGTGGAATCTAAGCTTTGGGGAAAGTGTATGCGTAAGGCATGCAGCAGGAGCCTGTTTTGCCCTTGCGTTTCTTGGGCATGCTGGGGCACGGCCACATTGTATTTTTCATCTCCCACAATGGAGTGCCCTTCTGCGGCCAGTTGCACACGAATTTGATGTGTGCGGCCTGTGATGAGGCGAATATGCATGAGGCTGTACTTGGGGGTGCGCGCAAGGCAGTGCACGAGGCTTTTGGCTTCTTTACCTTCTATATCTTCTTTATTGGTCTGGCGTGCATCTTTATGAGAAGGGGAGAGCACGTGAACTTTTTCAAAGTTGCTTACAGTTTTTTTGCCCAATACATGTGTGAGTAGCTGCGGCGTTTTAGCAGTATGAACCCATGTGCCGTGAACCCAAGCCACGTATTCCTTTGCAAGGCTGTGGTTAGAAAAAACTTCCTGCGCTGCGCGTAAGGCTTGGTAGGAAAGTGCCACACAAATGAGGCCGGAGGTGTCTTTGTCTAACCTATGAGCCGGCGTGGGTTTAAAGGGGGCATGGGCAAAATGTTGCTCAAGGCGTGCGCAAAGGCTGTCGCTATGCCCTGTGCCGCCATGCACAGGCAGCCCGCTGGGTTTATTGAAGAGGATAATGTTAGCATCTTCATACACAATGGGAGGTAAGGGCAAGGGGGAAGGGGCTTTTCCACATGCAGACGATGCAGGTTGTACAGGGGAAGCGGAGAGCAGGGTAGACCTTGGCGCGTGAGCGCTGTGCACTGCGCCGGGCGTGAGGGTGTTTTTCTGCTTTTCCTGAAAATATTGTGCTGGGTTTGCGGTGGTGCTAGGCGCGAAATCTTGTGCAGATTTTTCCTCAGCGGCATGGGGGCTTTTTTTATCAAAGGTGGCAGATTGTGCCATGGAGAGAGCAAAAGGGGGTAAGCGTATCATGTCGTTTGCTTGAACATGCATAAAGGGCTTGCCGCGACCGCCATTTACGCGCACTTGGCCTGTGCGTATCCAGCGATGTAGTAAGGGCTGCGGCAGGCTTAAGCGCCGCATGAGGTATTGAAGGAGTTTTTGACCGCTTTCTGTTGCGTGCACTTCAAGAGTGTTTTTCTGCTCACTTTCTGGCATAGAATATTCCATGTTTTGTTAAGGTGACATGTATTTGTAACCTCCTCTATACCAACGAGCCTGCATAATTGCAAATGCCGTTGGTGGCGATGCTTTGTGGGTAAAAAGCTTTGATGCACGACAATCTATGAAAAATGAGGATTAAGAAAAAACTAGAAAGAAAATATTTTGTGTGTTTTTTTATAAAATATTGAAATGTAAATAATAAATTAAAGTTGTAGAAAAAAGAAGAGAAAAATGAAAAAAAAGTGTTGACGAGAAGGGCTCTTTTGCGTAGAACCCTCTTCACACGACGACGCGCACTTCACCGCAGGGCAAAGCCTGAACGTGAGGAAAGCGAGAGTCGAGAAGGAATGCGTCCCCTTCGTCTAGCTGGCCCAGGACATCGCCCTTTCACGGCG